>NZ_BAAASG010000004.1:0-327918 GCF_039532765.1 Streptomyces longisporus | reverse complement strand
CACGTCCCGGACGCTGACGCCGAGTTCCAACTCCAGCAGCCCCGACACCTGGTCAAAGACCCGGGCGAACACCGCACTGCCCTCATACAGACCCCGCCCCATCCCCAGCCACTGCGACCCCTGACCCGCAAACACCAAACCCACCCGGGCACCCGTTCGCGCGACACCCGACACCACCGCCCCCGACGACACCCCCGCCGCCACACACTCCAGACCCGCGACCAGCTCATCACGCCCACCACCCAGCACCACCGCCCGGTGCTCAAACACCGACCGCGACACTGCCAACGACCAGCCGACTTCAGCAGCCCCCAGCCCCGGCCGGTCAACCACCCACTCCCGCAACCGCCCCGCCTGCGCCACAAGCGCCTCAGCAGAACGACCCGACACCAACCACACACCCGCACCCGACACCACCGGCACCTGCGGGTCAGACTCATCGGACGCCTCGGCGGGCTCCACCGCCGGGGCCTCCTCGACGATCACATGCGCGTTCGTACCGCTGATCCCGAACGAGGACACACCCGCCCGGCGCACTCGCTTACCCGCCGGCCACGCCACCGACTCCGTCAGCAACGACACCTCACCCGCCGACCAGTCGATGTGCGGGGAGGCCTCCTCGGCGTGCAGCGTCCGCGGCAACTGCCCATGCTGCAACGCCAGCACCATCTTGATCACACCCGCCACCCCGGCGGCAGCCTGCGTATGACCGATGTTCGACTTCACCGAACCCAGCCACAACGCCCGGCCGTCCGCACGCTCCTGGCCATACGTCGCCAGCAGTGCCTGCGCCTCGATCGGGTCACCCAGCGGGGTGCCCGTCCCGTGCGCCTCGACCGCGTCCACGTCGGCGACCGACAAACGGGCGTTCTCCAGTGCGGCACGGATGACACGCTGCTGCGACGGACCGTTCGGCGCGGTCAGACCGTTCGACGCGCCGTCCTGGTTGATCGCGCTGCCGCGCACGATCGCCAGCACCGGATGCCCGTTGCGCCGGGCGTCCGACAGACGCTCGACGACCACCATGCCCGCGCCCTCGGAGATGCCCATGCCGTCGGCCGAGGACGAGAACGACTTGCACCGCCCGTCCCGGGCCAGCCCGAGCTGTCGGGAGAACTGGGTGAAGATGATCGGGGTGGCGATAACGGTCACCCCGCCCGCCAGGGCCAGCGAGCATTCACCGGACCGCACGGCCTGCACCGCCAGGTGCAGCGCCACCAGGGACGAGGAGCAGGCCGTGTCCACGGTGACCGCCGGGCCTTCGAGTCCCATGACGTACGACACCCGGCCCGAGATGATGCTCGTCGAGGTGCCGGTCATCAGGTGGACGTCCATGTCCTCGTCCGAGCCCGAGCCGAAGCCGTAGCCGGACAGGGAGGCGCCCGCGAACACGCCGGTACGGCTGCCGCGCAGCGACAGCGGGTCGATGCCGGACCGCTCCAACGCCTCCCAGGAGACCTCGAGGAGCAGCCGCTGCTGCGGGTCCATGGCGAGTGCCTCGCGGGGGCTGATCCCGAAGAAACCGGGGTCGAACCCGGAGCCGTCCTGGACGAACCCGGCCTCGCGCACATGCGAGGTGCCGTCGGGGTCCTGCTCGTAGAGTTCCTCGATGTCCCAGCCGCGGTCCGCCGGGAAGCCGGAGACGGCATCGCCGCCGGAGGCCAGCAGCCGCCAGAAGTCGTCGGGGGTCTGGGCCCCGCCGGGATAGCGGCAGCCCAGGCCGACGATCGCGACCGGCTCATGGCTGCGGCTCTCGGCCTCCCGCAGACGCTCGCGCGTCTCGTGCAGGTTGGCCGTCGCCCACCTCAGGTAGTCCCGAAGCTTTTCTTCCTCAGCCACTGAATCTCACTCGCCCCATCTGAGTCATCTCGCGTCATGCCCACGACAGCGCCGGGGGTGGCCCCCAGCCGGCCGCTACCGGCCGAGTTCCTTGTGAATGAAGTCGAAGATCTCGTCGTCCGACGCGGAACCGATCCGCGCGGCGACCTCCTCGCGGTCGGTGCGACCGCCGGCCTTGTTCCACTGAGTGAGCAGGCCCTGCAGACGATCCGTGATGAGCTGGTACGTGTTCTCGTCGGGCGCGGTGGTCCCGGTGAGCAACGAGCCGAGCCGGTCGACCTCCTGAATCAGCGTCAGTTGCGGGCCGCCGTCCTTGACGACCTCGCCGCGAAGGTACTCCGCGAGGTCTGTCGGGGTGGGGCAGTCGAACAGCAGCGTGGCCGGCAGCCGCAGTCCTGTGGCCGCGTTGAGCCGATTGCGCAGTTCAACTGACGTCAGCGAGTCGAAGCCCAGTTCGCTGAAGGCACGTGTTGCGTCCACGTCGTCGGGCGAGGCGTAGTCGAGCACTGCGGCCGCCGCCGTCTGCACAAGGGTGACCAGCAACCGGCTCTGCTCGGCCCTCGGCAGGCCCTCCAACTGCCGGCGCAGCCCCGCGCCCGCGTCGGGGTCGATCGGTGCGTCGCCGACGCTCCCATCATCGGCAAGGGCCTTGCGGACCTCGGGCAGGTCGGCGATCAGGGGGCTGGGTCGGCGCAGCGTGAACGGCGGGGCGAACCGCGCCCAGTCCACATCGGCGACGGTGACCAGTCCCTCGCGGCCGTCCAGGACCTGCGCGAACGCGCGGACGGCGTGGTCGGGATCCATGACCATCAGTCCGCGCCGTTCCATCTGCGTCGCACCGGCCGGGTCGGTCATGCCGCCACCGCCCCACGGCCCCCAGGCGACGCTGGTCGCCGGCAGGCCCTCGGACAGGCGACGAGTGGCCAGCGCGTCCAGATAGGTGTTGGCCGCGGCGTAGGAGGGCTGCAGGCCACTGCCCCACGTGGCCGAGATGGAGGAGAAGAGGACGAACGCGTCCAGTTCCAGCTCCAGTTCCCGGGTGAGTTCGTCGAGCAGGGCCGCGCCGGTGGCCTTGGCGGCGAGTACGTCCGCGGTCTCGGCCACGTCGGTCTGCGCGGTGGGCGTGGCCTGTCCGACACCCGCGGTGTGTACGACGGCGGAGAGCGCGGGGCCGCTGCGATTGGCCCAGTGCAACAGCCCCGCGAGGTCCGCCCGGTCGCTCACGTCGCAGGCCACCACATCGACCCGGGCGCCACCGCCCGCGAGCGCGGCCGCCGTGGCCGCAACCTCCGCAGCGGTCGGGCCGGAGCGGCTGGTCAGCACCAGGCGCGGCACACCGCGTCCCGCCAGCCACCGCGCCAGCCGGCCGCCCAGCGCGCCGGTGCCGCCGGTGACGAGCGCAGTGCCGGCGGTGCTCCATGCGTCGGCCTCGCCACTCGGCTGCGGAGCGCGGGTGAGTCGGGCGCCGAAGATCCCTGCTGTGCGGATGGCGGCCTGGTCCTCGCCACAGCCGGCCAGCACCGCGGCCAGGCGGGCACCGGCCTTGGGGTCGAGGGGGGCGGAGAGGTCGATCAGTCCGCCCCACAGTTCGGGCGTCTCCAGGCCGACGACACGGCCGAGACCCCAGGTCTGTGCCTGAGCCGGGCGGGCGAGGACCTCGCCCGGGCCTGCCGCTACCGCTCCGGACGTGACCACCCACAGCGGAGCACCGACTTCGGCGTCACCGAGAGCCTGCACCAGCGTGAGGGTGGCGGCCAGGCCGGCGGGGACCTCGGGATGCTCGGGCACGGGTGTTTCGTCCAGGGCGAGGAGCGAGAGCACGCCGGTGAGCGCTCCGCCGTCCGCCGCGCTGCGCAGTCGGTCGGCGATCCCGCTCCGGTCGGCCGACGGCTCGACCTCCAGGACCACCACGTCCGCGCCGCGCTCGGACAGCGCGCTGACACAACCCCTCGTCAGATCCGCGGCGACGGGACCCGCCGGGGTGAGCAGCAGCCAGCGGCCGGAGAGCACGACCGAGGACGGATCGGGGACCGGCGCCCAGGTGACGTGGTAGCGCCACTGCGCCGTCGAGGAACGGTCCTGTTCCCGGCGGCGCCAGGACGCCAGCGCCGGCAGCACGGTGCCGAGCTGCTCCGCGTCCTCGATGGCGAGGGTGTCGGCGAGGCCGACCAGATCGCCGCCCTCGACGGCGGCCCAGAACCCGGCCTCGGCCGTGCTCGCCGCTCCCCGGCCGTCGGCAACCGGCAGGTCCGACGACTTGGGTTGCAGCCAGAACGGCTGGTGTTGGAAGGCGTAGGTGGGCAGTTCCACACTGCGTGCGGGGGGCAGGACCCTGCGCCAGTCGACCGGCAGCCCACCGACGAACGCCTCCGCCAGAGACCGGACCAGCCGGCTCGCGCCACCGTTGTCCCGCTCCAGCGTCCCGACCGCCACCACCCCGCTCACCCCGGCGTCCTCGGCCGTCTCCGCCACCGGCCCCGTCAACACCGGATGCGGAGACACCTCCACGAACATGTCGAACCCGCCATCGAGCAGCACCCGCGTAGCCCGCTCGAAACAGACCATGTTGCGCAGGTTCGCGTACCAGTACGCCGCATCCAGGCCTTCTCCCGTGACCCACTCACCGGTCACCGTCGACACCATCGGCACCCGCCCCGCCACCGGACTGATCTGCCCGAGTTCCGCCGCCAGCACCGCCTCCAGCGGCTCCACCGCCGCCGAATGCGCCACAAAATCCGTCTCCGGAATACGCCACCGCAGCACATGCCGCGCCGCCAACTCCCGCTCAAACTCCGACAAGGCCCCCGGCTCACCCGACACCACCACCGCAGCCGGACCATTCACCGCCGCCACCGACAACCGGCCACCAAACCCATCCACCAGCCCCAACACCGCCGCCGACGGCATCACCACCGACACCATCGACCCCTCGACCGACAGCCCCGACAACCCCCTGGAACGCGCCACCACCACCCGCGCCGCATCCTCCAGGCTCAACATCCCCGCCACCGTCGCCGCCGCGACCTCCCCCTGCGAATGTCCCACCACCGCGTCCGGCACCACCCCCGCCGCCTCCCACACCGCAGCCAGCGACACCATCACCGCCCACAACACCGGCTGCACCACATCAGCCGCCTCCAGCCCCGGCGCACCCTCCACGCCCTCCAAAACCTCGCTCAGGCTCCACTCCACCAGCGCAGCCAACGCCCCCTCACACTCCGCCAACCGCGCCGCGAACACCGGACTGGACCCGGCCAGCTCCCGGCCCATCCCCACCCACTGCGCACCCTGACCCGCGAACACAAACACCGTCCGCCCGCCCGACCGCGCCACCCCGGAAACAACCGAACCCGCGCCCTCCCCGACCGCCAAGTCCCGCAGACCCGCCAGCAGTTCGTCACGGCCACCACCGCCCAGCACCACCGCGCGATGCTCGAACACCGACCGCGTCGTCGCCAACGACCACCCCACATCAACAGGCGAAACCTCCGGACGAGCCGTCACCCACTCCCACAACCGGCCCGCCTGCGCGGTCAGCGTCTTCGCCGTGCGGCCGGACACCGGCCAGGCCACGGGGCTGTCGACGGCCAGCACCGCCGGGGTGTCGACTGTGCTCGGCGCGGTCGTGTCGTCCGTGGTGGGAGCCGAGTCCTCCTCCAGGATCACGTGGGCATTGGTGCCGCTCATGCCGAACGAGGACACGCCCGCGCGGCGCACACGGCCGTCGTCCGTTTCCCAGGGCCGGGCCTCGGCCAACAGTTCCACCCTGCCGGCAGACCAGTCGACGTGCGGCGACCGCTCCTCGGAGTAGAGGGATCGCGGCAGTTGGCGGTGCTGGAGCGCCATGACCATCTTGATCACGCCGGCGACGCCCGCCGCGGCCTGCGTGTGGCCGATGTTGGTCTTCACCGAGCCGAGCCACAGCGGCCGGTCCTCGGGCCGTTCCTGGCCGTAGGTCGCCAGGAGTGCCTGCGCCTCGATCGGGTCGCCGAGCGGGGTGCCGGTGCCGTGTGCTTCGACGACGTCGACCTCGTCGGCCCGCACCCCGGCGTTGGCCAGCGCGGCGCGGATCACCCGCTGCTGCGACGGACCGTTCGGCGCCGTCAGACCGTTCGACGCACCGTCCTGGTTCATCGCGGAGCCGCGCACCACCGCGAGCACCCGGTGCCCGTTGCGGCGGGCGTCCGACAGCCGCTCGACCACGAGCATGCCGGCGCCCTCGCCGAGGCCCATACCGTCCGCCTGCGCGGAGAACGCCTTGCAGGACCCGTCCGGGGAAAGGCCCATCTGCCGGCTGAACTGGTCGAACAGCAGCGGGTTGGCCGCGACCATGACGCCGCCGGCCAGGGCGAGCGTGCATTCCCCGGAGCGCACCGCCTGGCAGGCCAGGTGCAGCGCGACCAGGGAGGAGGAGCAGGCCGTGTCGACGGTCACCGCAGGGCCCTCCAGGCCCAGCACGTAGGCGACGCGGCCCGACACGACGCTGGTCGAGATGCCTGTGACGAGGTGTCCGTCGAGCTCGCCGGCCTCGAGGCCCGAGTTGTAGCCGTAGCCGGAGGCGGCCGCCCCCGCGAACACCCCCGTAGCGGAACCGCGCAGCATACTCGGGTCGATCCCGGCCTGCTCCAACGCCTCCCAGGCCACCTCCAGGAGCATGCGCTGCTGCGGGTCCATCATCAGTGCCTCGCGCGGGCTGATCCCGAAGAATCCCGCGTCGAAGCCGACCGCGTCGTAGACGAAACCGCCCGCGCGGATGGACGCGCCGATGTAGTCCTCTTGCTCCTCGTCGCGGTCCTGGAAGGTCCAGCCGCGGTTCTCCGGCAGCGCGGAGATCGCGCTGGTGCCGGCCGTGACCAGGTTCCACAGTTCCTCGGCTCCGGTCACACCGCCCGGGTAACGACAGCCGATGCCGATGATGGCCAGCGGCTCGTCGGTGGCCGCCGCTGCGATCGGCGCCGCCACCGTGTCGTCGGGGACGCCCGCCAGTTCGGCGAGCAGGAACTCGGCGGCGGCCGTCGGGTTGGGGGCGTCGAACAGCAGGGTCGCCGGGAGTTGCACGCCGGTGGCCGTACTCAGCCGGTTCCGCAGTTCGACCGCGGTCAGCGAGTCGAAGCCCAGGTCGCTGAAGGCGCGAGTGGCCTCCACCGCTTCCGCGGAGGGGTAGTCGAGCACCTGGGCGGCCTCGGTCTGCACGATGCCGATCAGCAGCCGGACCTGTTCGCCCCGGGACAGGCCGGTCAGCCGCTTCTTGAGCGGGGAGCCGGCGGCCGCACCATCGGCCTGGCCGGGGTCCGATCCGGCGAGCGCCTGGCGTACTTCGGGCAGGTCCTCGATCAGCGGACTGGACCGGCGCAGCGTGAACGGCGGCGCGAACCGCGCCCAGTCCACGTCGGCGACGGTCATCAGCGGTTCCCCACGGTCGAGGACCTGGGTCAGCGCGGCTGCGGCCCGACCCGGCTCCATGACCATCAGGCCGCGCCGCTCACCCTGGGCGGCGCCCTCCTCATCGGTCATACCCCCGCCGCCCCACGGGCCCCAGGCCACCGAGGTCGCGGGCAGTCCCTGGGCCAGGCGGTGCTCGGCGAGGCCGTCGAGGAAGGCGTTGGCGGCGCCGTACGCGGGTTGCAGACCGCTGCCCCATGTGGCGGAGATCGAGGAGAACAGCACGAAGGCGTCGAGCTCCAGGTCCCGGGTCAGCTCGTGCAGCCACTGCGCGCCGGCGGCCTTGGCCGCCAGCACCTCGGCCGTTTCGGCCAGATCGGTGGCCTGCACTGCGGTCTCCTGCCGGATGCCCGCGGTGTGCAGTACGGCGGAGAGCGCGGGACCGCTCGTCCCCACCCACGCGACCACGCCGGCCAGGTCGTCGCGCCGCCCGGCGTCGCAGGCCACCACGTCTACCGAGGTCCCCGCCATGGCGAGCTCCGCTGCCAGTGCCGCGGCGCCGAACGCGGTCGGCCCGGAGCGGCTGGTGAGCACCAGACGCGGTGCGCCGCGCTCGGCCAGCTTGCGGACCACGTGTCCGGCGATCGCGCCGGTGCCGCCGGTGACGAGGGTCGTACCGCGTGGCGTCCACGACTCGACGTCGCCGCGGGGGCGCTGAGCGCGGATCAGCCGACGGCCGAGGATTCCGGTGTCGCGGATCGCGACCTGATCCTCTCCGCCTGCGGCGAGCAGCGCCGTCATCCTGGCACCCGCGCGTTGGTCGACGGTCTCGGGCAGGTCGACCAGGCCGCCCCAGCGTTCCGGGTGTTCCAGCCCCACGCCGCGGCCGAGGCCCCACACCTGCGTCTGCACGGGGGCGGCCAGGGGCTCGCCCGGCTCGGCCGCGACGGCGCCACGGGTGGCGATCCACAAGGGAGCGTCGATTCCGGTGTCGCCGAGCGCCTGCACCAGGGCCAGGGTGGCGGCCAGGCCGACGGGCACGACGGGGTGCTCGGGCACGGCTGTCTCGTCCAGCGCCAGCAGCGACAGCACACCGGCGGGCTCGGCTTCGCCCAGTGCCTCGGCGAGGACCGAGGCCACGCCGGCCCGGTCCACGGCTTCGGCCGGAACGCGGGCGACGACGACGTCCGCACCCCGAGCGGTCAGCGCGGCGGCGCAGCTCTCCGTGAGTTCGTCGTCGGGGAGCCCTTCCGGTACGGCGAGGAGCCAGCGCCCGGACAGCATGCCCGAGGACGGCTCGGGAACGGGCGACCAGGCCACGCGGTAGCGCCATTGCGCCGTCGAGGAACGGTCCTGCTCTCGGAGGCGCCATGCCACCAGTGCCGACACCACCTCGCCCAGTTGTTCCTGGTCCTCCATCTCCAGCACCTCGGCCAGATGCGCCAGGTCGCCGCCCTCGACGGCGGCCCAGAACCGGGCTTCGGCCGCGCTGTCCGCGACATCGCCGGGCGCGGGCCCAGCCGGCTCCGCTGACGGCTCCATCCAGTAGCGCTGGCGTTGGAAGGCGTACGTCGGCAGTTCCACGGCCTGCGCGGAAGGCAGGATCCTGCGCCAGTCGACCGGCAGCCCGCCCACGAACGCCTCCGCGAGGGAGCGGATGATCCGGCTCGCGCCGCCGTTGTCCCGCTCCAGCGTCCCGACCGTCACCACACCGCTCACACCGGCGTCCTCGGCCGTCTCCGCCACCGGCCCCGTCAACACCGGATGCGGAGACACCTCCACGAACATGTCGAACCCGCCGTCGAGCAGCACCCGCGTAGCCCGCTCGAAGCAGACCATGCCGCGCAGATTCGCATACCAATACCCCGCACCCAGCTCCTCCCCCGACACCCACTCACCGGTCACCGTGGACACCATCGGCACCCGCCCCGCCACCGGACTGATCCCCGCCAACTCCCCGGCAAGCACCGCCTCCAGCGGCTCCACCGCCGCCGAATGCGCCACAAAATCCGTCTCCGGAACCCGCCACCGCAGCACATGCCGCGCCGCCAACTCCCGCTCAAACTCCGACAACGCCCCCGGCTCACCCGACACCACCACCGCCGCCGGACCATTCACCGCCGCCACCGACAACCGGCCACCAAACCCCGCCACCAGCTCCGACACCACCGCCGACGGCATCACCACCGACACCATCGACCCCACAGCCGACAGCCCCGACAACCCCCTCGAACGCGCCACCACCACCCGCGCCGCGTCCTCCAGGCTCAACATCCCCGCCACCGTCGCCGCCGCGACCTCCCCCTGCGAATGCCCCACCACCGCATCCGGCACCACCCCCGCCGCCTCCCACACCGCAGCCAGCGACACCATCACCGCCCACAACACCGGCTGCACCACATCAGCCGTCCCCAACGACGGCGCACCCTCCACGGCCTCCAGAACAGCGCTCAGGCTCCACGGCACGAGCGGCGCCAACGCCCGCTCACACTCCGCCAGCCGCGCCGCGAACACCGGACTGGACCCGGCCAGCTCCCGGCCCATCCCCACCCACTGCGCGCCCTGACCCGCGAACACAAACACCGTCCGCCCGCCCGACCGCGCCACCCCCGACACCACCGAAGAACCCGCACGCTCACCCAGCGCCAGACTCTCCAGGCCAGCCGTCAGCTCCCCACGGCCACCCCCCACAACCACCGCGCGATGCTCGAACACCGACCGCGTCGTCGCCAACGACCACGCCACACCAGCCGTATCGAGCCCAGGCCGAGCCGTCGTCCACTCCCACAACCGGCCCGCCTGTGCCACCAACGCGTCAGCGGAGCGGCCGGAGACCGGCCACACGCTCAGACCGTGTGCCTCCACAACGGCAAGAGCGGGCTCCACTGGCTCGGCGGCGGCAAGTCCCGCCGGCTCGCCGGACTCCTCCGCGTCCTCGTCCGGTTCGCTCCCGGCCGCGCTTTCGGCGTCCACGGCGGGCGCTTCCTCCAGGATGACGTGCACGTTCGTGCCGCTCATCCCGAACGCCGACACACCGGCCCGACGCGCCCGCTCACCGGCCGACCACGGCTGAGCCTCCGTCAGCAGCCGCACCTCACCCGCCGACCAATCCACATGCGGGGAAGGGTGCTCCGAGTGGAGGGTGCGCGGCAGCTCGCCGTTCTGCAGGGCGAGCACCATCTTGATGAGGCCGGCCATGCCCGCGGCCTGCTGGGCGTGCCCGATGTTCGACTTCACCGAGCCGAGCCACAGGGGCCGGCCCTCGGGTCGCTCCTGGCCGTAGGTCGCCAGCAGGGCCTGCGCCTCGATCGGGTCGCCCAGGGGGGTGCCGGTGCCGTGCGCCTCCACCACGTCCACATCGCCGAGGGACAGACGGGCGTCGGCCAGGGCGGCGCGGATGACCCGCTGCTGCGACGGACCGTTCGGCGCCGTCAGGCCGTTGGACGCACCGTCCTGGTTCACTGCGGAGCCGCGCACCACCGCCAGCACCTGGTGACCGTTGCGGCGGGCCTCCGACAGCCGCTCGACGACCACGACGCCGGCGCCCTCGGCCACGCCCATGCCGTCGGCGTCCGTACCGAAGGACTTGCAGCGTCCGTCGGGCGAAAGGCCGAGCGACTGGTTGAAGTCGGTGAACAGCACCGGGGTGGCGGCCACGAAGGCACCGCCGACCAGCGCCATGGAGCACTCGCCCTTGCTCAGCGCCCGCACGGCCATGTGCAGAGCCACCAGCGACGAGGAGCAGGCCGTGTCCACGGTCACGGCCGGGCCTTCGAGTCCGAGTGTGTAGGAGACCCGGCCGGACAGGATGCTGGTGGCGTTGCCGGTCATGACGTGGCCATCGAGCTCGCCCTGTCTGCCGTTGATCCAGCCGTATCCGGATGCCGAGGCGCCCGCGAACACGCCGGTGGCGCTGCCGCGCAACGAGGCCGGGTCGATGCCGGCCTGCTCCAGGGCCTCCCAGGCGACTTCGAGCAGCAGACGTTGCTGCGGGTCCATCGAC
Organism: Streptomyces longisporus; assembly: GCF_039532765.1. Lineage (NCBI taxonomy): Bacteria > Bacillati > Actinomycetota > Actinomycetes > Kitasatosporales > Streptomycetaceae > Streptomyces > Streptomyces longisporus. The sequence continues at coordinate 316,694 of NZ_BAAASG010000004.1, read as the reverse complement.
AGTGCCTCGCGCGGGCTGATTCCGAAGAACCCGGCGTCGAAGTCGGTCGCGTCGTAGATGAAGCCGCCCGCGTGCACCTTGGCGGCGCCCGCGGTCGTGTCCGTCGGCTCGCCGATCTCCCAGGCGCGGTTGCGCGGCAGGCCGGCGATCGCGTCGGTTCCGGCGGCCAGCAGTTCCCACAGTTCGGCCGGGTTGCGTACCCCGCCGGGGAACCGGCAGCCCATGCCGACGACGGCGATGGGCTCGCTGCCGGCCGTCTCCACCTCCTGGAGGCGCCGGCGGGTCTCGTGCAGGTTGGCTGTCACCCGCTTGAGGAAGTAGCGGAGCTTGTCCTCGCTGCTCACTTGCGTCACCTCGCCGCGAAGTCGTCGACGGACGGACCGTCAGTAGATGCCGAGTTCCTTGCCGATGAAGTCGAAGACCTCGTCGTCGGTGGACGACTCGAGCTTCTCCGCGACCTGTTGTCCCGCGCTCGTGTCACGGCTTTCCTTCCATTTCGACAGCACGACTTCGAGCCGGGCCGTGATCTGAGCGGCGTCCCCGTCGGCGGTGATCCCGCCGAGCAGGCCTTCCAGGTCGTCGAGTGCGGCGAGCACCGGCCGCGCGGGGCTCGCCTCGTTCGCCTGGCAGGACCAGATGTAGGCGGCCAGCGCGGCCGGGGTCGGGTAGTCGAACAGCAGCGTGCTCGGCAGCCGCAGGCCGGTGGCCGAGTTCAGCCGATCGCGCAGTTCCACCGCGGTGAGGGAGTCGGCTCCGAGGTCGCTGAAGGACCGGTCGGCCTGCACCGCCTCGATGCTCGTGTGTCCGAGAACGGCGGCGGCCTCGGCCCGTACGAGATCGGTGAGCAGCCGGTCCTGCTCGGCGCGCGAGAGGCCGGCCAGTCGCGCGGCCAGGGCGTCGCCTGCAGTGGAGTCGGCGGAGTCGCTCCCGTCGAGGGCGGCCAGGGCTGCCGCGACCTCGGGCAGGCTCTCGATCAGCGGGCTGGGCCGACGCACGGTGAACGGAGGCGCGAACCGGTCCCAGTCGACGTCGGCCACGGTCACCAGGCTGTCGCGGGAGTCAAGCGTCTGGGCCAGGGCCCGTACGGCCTGGGCGGGTTCGAGCAGGCACAGGCCTCTGCGCTCCATCTGGGCGGCGTCCTCCTGGTCCGTCATACCGCCGCCGTCCCACGGGCCCCAGGCCACCGAGGTCGCGGGCAGGCCCCGGGAGAGCCGGTTCTCCGCCAGTGCGTCCAGGTACGTGTTGGCCGCGGCGTAGCCGGCCTGCAGGCCGCTGCCCCAGGTGGCGGAGATGGACGAGAAGAGCACGAACGCCTCCAGGTCCAGGTCTGCGGTCAGCTCGTCCAGCAGGGTCGCGCCGACGGCCTTGGCCGTCATGAGGGAGGCCAGTTCGTCCACCGAGGTCTCGTCCAGGGCGGTGGCCTGTGGCACGCCGGCCGCGTGCATGACGGCGGTCAGCGGCGGGCCGTCGAGGCCGATCCGCTCGACCACGCCCGTCAGCTCGGCGCCGTCGCCCGCGTCGGAGGTCATGACCTCCACGGTCGAGCCGGCGGCGGCCAGTTCCGCCGCCAGGGCCGCCGCGCCGTAGGCACCGGGCCCGGAGCGGCTGGTCAGCACCAGACGCGGCGCTCCGCGGTCGGCGAGCCAGCGGGCGACGTGCCCGGCGATCGCGCCGGTGCCGCCGGTGATCAGTGTGGTGCCGCGCGGTGTCCAGGGCTTGGCCGCGCCGGGTTCGGCGGCGCGCGTGAGCCGGCGGCCGAAGATCCCGGACGGGCGGATCGCCGCCTGGTCCTCGCCGCAGCCGGCCAGCACGGAGCACAGGAGGTCCTGGGCCCGCTGGTCGAAGTCGGCCGGCAGGTCGATGAGGCCGCCGCCCTGGTCCGGGTGCTCCAGTGCGGACACCCGGGCCAGGCCCCAGGCCGCCGCCTGCGCCGGGTTGGCCAGCGCCTCGCCGGGTTCGGCGGCGACCGCGCCGCGGGTGAGGATCCACAGGGGCGCGTGCACTGCGAGGGCGATCAGCGCCTGTATGAGGGTCTGTGTGCCGGCCAGGCCGTTGGCCACCGCCGGGTGTTCGGGCTGCGGCGTCTCGTCCAGGGCGAGCAGCGAGACCACTCCGGACAGCCCGCTCTCCGGGGTGAGTGAGCGGATCTGCTCGGCCATCCGCCGGTGGTCGGCGGTCTCCGCGGTTTCCATGACGAGGACCTCGGCTCCGGCCGCGGCCACCGCCGCGGCGCAGCCGGAGGTCAGCTCGTCCTCGGCCGCGCCGTCCGGCACCACGAGCAGCCAGGTGCCGGACAGTGCGCCGGGGCCGGGCTCGGCGACGGGTGTCCAGGTCACCCGGTAACGCCAGTTCGCGGTCGTCGCGCGGTCCTGTTCGCGGTGCCGCCAGGCCGCCAGTGCGGGCAGCACCTCGGAGAGGTGCTCCTGCTCCAGGGCGAGGGTGTCGGCGAGGCCGGCCAGGTCGCGGCCCTCGACGACGGCCCAGAACTGCGCCTCGGCCGCGCTGTCGGCGCCGGCTGTCGGGTTGCCGGCCTCCGACGGTGGGAGGAGGGTCCCCTCGGGCCAGAAGTGCCGGTGCTGGAAGGCGTAGGTCGGCAGTGCGACGCGCTGAGCCGGCGGCAGAACTGCCGTCCAGTCGACGACGGCGCCGTGCACGAAGGCCCGTGCCAGGCCGGTCATGAATCCGGTCACGCCCTGGTCCGTGCGCCGCTGGAGCGGCACGAACACGGCCTCTTCGGCGCCGGCCGAGGCCACGGCGTCCCGGCCGAGTGCCGAGAGCGAGCCGTCCGGGCCGACCTCGACGAACAAGGTGATGCCCTGCGCGGCGAGTGTGGCCAGCGCGTCGGCGAAGCGGACGGTCCGGCGGGTCTGCGCGGGCCAGTAGCCCGGCTCGCAGGCGGTGACCAGTTCGCCCGTGAGCGCGCCCGCCCACAGCAGGCGCGGCCGGTGGTGCTCCAACTCCCCTGCGACCCGTTCGAGTTCTCCGACCGCCGGGTCCATCGCCGGGGAGTGGAAGGCGTGCGAGACGCGCAGCTGCCGTGTCCGGCGGCCCTGTTCGCGCCAGTGCTCCGCGACCCGGGCGACCGCGTCCGGGTCTCCCGAGACGACCACCGAGTCCGGGCCGTTGACGGCCGCCAGGGAGACGCCTTCGATGTCCGCCATCGAGGAGACGACGTCCGCCTCTGGCGCGTTGATCGCCGTCATCGCTCCGCCGCCGGGCAGCGCCTGCATCAGCCGGGCGCGTGCGGCGACCAGGCGGCAGGCGTCCGGCAGCGACAGGACGCCTGCGACATACGCGGCCGCGATCTCGCCGACCGAGTGGCCGACCACCGCGTCGGCGGTCAGTCCGCTCGCCGTCAGCAGTGCGGCGAGGGCGACTTCGAAGGCGAACAGTCCCGCCTGGGCGTAGAGCGTCTGGTCCACCAGGCTCTCGTCGGTGCCCTCCGCACCGAGGACCACGTCCCGGACGCTGACGCCGAGTTCCAACTCCAACAGCCCCGACACCTGGTCGAAGGTCTGCGCGAACAGCGGGCTGCTCTCGTGCAGTCCGCGGCCCATTCCGAGCCACTGTGACCCCTGGCCGGCGAAGACCAGTCCGACTCGGCGGCCGGAGCCGGCCCCGCCCGAGACCACGCCGGCACCGGGCGCGCCGTCCGCCAGCCTCTCCAGGCCGGCGGTCAGTTCCTCCCGGTCGCCGCCGACGACGACGGCGCGGTGTTCGAAGACGGACCGGGTCGTGGCCAACGACCAGGCCACGTCCGCCGGTTCGAGTTGCGGCCGGGCTTCGGTCCAGGCACGGAGGCGCTGCGCCTGCGCGGTCAGCCCTTCGGGCGAGCGGCTCGACACGACCCAGGCGTCGGCGGCGTCGGCGGACAGCACCGCGGGGGCCGTGGGCTGCTCGCCGCCCGCGGGGGCCTGTGCGCGTTCGGGTGCCTCCTCCAGCAGGACGTGGGCGTTGGTGCCGCTGATGCCGAAAGCCGATACGCCGGCCCGGCGCACCCGGTCGCCCGCCTGCCACGGCCGGGGCCGCTGGAGCAGTTCCACCGCGCCGGAGGCCCAGTCGACGTGCGGCGAGGGCTCCTCGGCGTGCAGGGTGCGCGGCAGCTCACCGTGGCGCAGCGCCAGCACCATCTTGATCACGCCCGCCACTCCGGCGGCGGCCTGGGTGTGGCCGAGGTTCGACTTGACCGAGCCGAGCCACAGCGGCTCCCGGTCGGCGCGTTCCTGGCCGTAGGTGGCCAGCAGGGCCTGTGCCTCGATGGGGTCGCCCAGGGGGGTGCCGGTGCCGTGCGCCTCCACCGCGTCGATCTCGTCCGCGCGCAGCCCGGCACTCGCGAGTGCGGCCCGGATCACCCGCTGCTGGGAGGGACCGTTGGGCGCCGTCAGGCCGTTGGACGCGCCGTCCTGGTTGATCGCGCTGCCCCGGACCACGGCGAGGACGTCGTGGCCGCCGCGCAGCGCGTCGGACAGCCGCTCGACGACGAGCATGCCGGCACCCTCGCCCATGCCCATGCCGTCCGCGTCGGCGGAGAACGCCTTCGACCGTCCGTCGGAGGCCAGTCCGCGTTGCCGGGCGAAGCCGACCATCTCCCAGGGAGTCGCCATCACCGAGACGCCGCCGACCAGGGCCAGCGAGCACTCGCCCGAGCGCAGCGCCTGGGCCGCCATGTGCAGGGCCACCAGCGAGGAGGAACAGGCGGTGTCCACGGTGACCGCCGGGCCTTCAAGGCCGAGCACGTAGGAGACCCGGCCGGACAGGATGCTGGTCGCGTTGCCGGTGACCAGATGGCCTTCCGTCTGGGCGGAGCCGTCCGGTCCGGCGAGCTGCATGCTGACCGACGCGTAGTTCGACGAGTAGCCGCCGACGAACACTCCGGTGCGCGAGCCCCTCAGGGAGGCCGGGTCGAGCCCGGCGGACTCCAGTGCCTCCCAGGACAGTTCGAGCAGCAGGCGCTGCTGTGGGTCCATCGCCAGCGCCTCGCGCGGGCTGATCCCGAAGAAGCCGGCGTCGAAGTGGGCGGCCTGGTGGAGGAATCCGCCCTCGCGCACGTACACCGTTCCGCTGTGGGCGGGGTCCGGATCGTAGAGGGAGTCGATGTCCCAGCCCCGGTCCTGCGGGAAGCCCGACACCGCGTCGCCGCCGCCGGCCAAAAGGTGCCACAGTTCGTCGGGGCTCCCGATCCCGCCCGGGTAGCGGCAGCTCATGGCCACGATGACCACGGGGTCGTCGGTGTCCGCGGAGGATGCGGACTGCACGGCTGCCGGTGCTGCCGCCGTCGCAGCCGACGCACCGAGCAGCGAAGCCCGCAGCGAGTCGACGAGCGCCACCGGCGAGGGATGGTCGAACAGCAGCGTGGCGGGCAGTCGTAGACCGGTCACCCTGGAGATGCGGTTGCGCAGCTCGACGGCGGTCAGCGAGTCGAAGCCCAACTCGCTGAAGGCGCGGCTGGGTTCCACTTCCGCGGGGCCCGCGTAGCCGAGCACGGCGGCGGCCTCGGTCAGGACCAGGTCCTCCAGCGCTCGGTCCTGCTCGGCGCGGGACAGGCCGGCCAGGCTGCGGGCCAGTTCGCCCTCGTCGCGGGGCCCGGTGCCGCCGGCCCGGAGGGAGGCGCCGAGTTCCTGGACGTCGGGCAGGTCGCGCAGGAACGGTACGGCGAGCACCTCCGCGGCGCCGGGAGCGTCGGCGAGTGCGGGCCAGTCGAGGTCCATCACGGTGAGCACGGTGTCGCTGCCGGACATCGCCTCGCCCAGTGCCTGGACGGCCAGGGCGGGGTCCATCAGGACTTCCCAGCGGTTGCGGCGCAGCCGTTGCCGGGCGGCCTCGCTGGCCTGCGACACGCCCTCGCCGGCCCACGGGCCCCAGGCCACGGACAGCGCGGGCAGCCCGCGCGCCCTGCGGTTCTCCGCGAGGCCGTCGAGGTAGGCGTTCGCTGCCGAGTAGTTGGACTGGCCGGCGCCGCCGAAGGTGGAGGCCCCCGAGGAGAACAGCACGAACGCGTCGAGGTCGAGGCCGGCGGTGAGTTCGTCGAGGTGGGCTGCGCCGCCGGCCTTGGCAGAGAGCGCGCCGGCGAGCCGGTCGGTGTCCAGTCCGTCGAGTACGCCGTCGTCGAGGACGCCCGCGGTGTGCAGGACCGTCCGCAGTGCCGGTCCGCCGCTCGCGATGCGGTCGATCACTCCGGCCAGCTGAGCGCGTTCGGCGCTGTCGCAGGCGATGATCTGCACGTCGGAGCCCGCCGTGGACAGGCTCGCGGCGAGGTGCGCGGCGCCGGTGGCGGCCGGTCCCGACCGGCTGCTCAGCACCAGGCGCTCGGCGCCGCGGTCGGCCAGCCAGCGGGCCGTGTGCTTGCCGATCGCGCCGGTACCGCCGGTGATCAGCACGGTCCCGCGCGGCGTGAACGCCCGGCCGGTGCGCCTGGGTGGGCGACGGGTGAGCCGCCGGCCCATGATCCCGGACGGCCGTATCGCCACCTGGTCCTCGTCACAGCCGGCCAGGACGGCGACCAGGCGCGCGGCGGCCCGGTCGTCGAGTGCGGCGGGCAGGTCGATCAGGCCGCCCCAGCGGTCGGGCTGTTCCAGGGCCACGACCCGGCCGAGGCCCCACACCTGTGCCTGGACGGGGCCGGTGAGCATGTCGCCCGGTCCGGTGGAGACCGCGCCGGCGGTGAGCATCCACAACGGCACGGTGATCTCGGCGTCGGTCATCGCCTGAAGGACGGTCACCGTGGCGTCGAGGCCGCGGGGCACCACGGGCGAGCCGGGGACCGGCCGCTCGTCCAGGGCCACCAGGGACACCACGCCGGCGATCCGACCCGGTGCGCCCTCGGCACGGGCCGTTTCCACGAGCCGGGCGAGTTCGGCGGCGAGCGGCTCGCGCCGTGCGGTGCCGGCGGCGACCTCGACGACCTCGGCGTGGGCGCCGTGTGCGGCCAGCGCGCGCACACAGGCGTCGACCAGGTCCGCGGTGCCGTCGGTCCGCTCGGTGGGTACGGCCACGAGCCAGGTGCCGGTGAGCGTGGCCGGCGCTCGGTCGGGCACCGGGGCCCAGGTGACGCGGTAGCGCCAGTTCTCGGTGACCTCCCGCTCCTGCTCGCCCCGTCGCCAGGCGGCCAGCCGCGGCAGCACCTCGCCGAACGCCTGCCGCCCGTCCACCGCCAGGGTGTCGGCGAGCTGCTGCAGGTCGCCGTCCTCGACGGCCGCCCAGAATCGCGCCTCGGCCTTCGCTCCGCCGTCGGGGGCCGGATGTCCGGCCTGGTCGGCGGCGGGCAGCCAGTAGCGCTGGTGCTGGAAGGCGTAGGTGGGCAGGTCGGTGTGGCGGCCGGCGGGCAGTACCCGCTGCCAGTCGATGTCGCAGCCGCCGATGTGGACCTGGGCGAGGGCGGTGAGGAACCGTCGCGGGCCGCTGTGCTCGCGATCCAGTGTCCCGGTCACCACGGGCACGACCGCGGTGCCCATGTCCTCGACCGTCTCGACGATGCCGGTGGTGAGCACCGGCTGCGGGGAGACCTCGATGAACATCTGGTGGCCGGCCCCGGCCAGCGCCCGGATCGCCTCGTCGAAGCGGACCGTGCGGCGGACGTTGGCGAACCAGTACCCGGGGTCGAGTTCGGCACCCTGCATCCAGCGGCACTCCACGGTGGAGAACAGCGGGAGCCGGCCGGTGTCCGGCCGGATTCCGGCCAGCCGCTCGGTGAGCAGGCCGGCCACGTCGTCGATGCCGGCGGAGTGCGCCACGAAGTCGGTCACCGGGATCGACCAGCGCAGCACCCGCCGCCGGGAGAGCTCGGCCTCGAACTCGGCCAGGGCGGCGCTCTCGCCGGAGACGACGGTGGCCGCGGGGCCGTTGACGGCGGCCACCGAGAGCCGGTCGCCCCAGGGCGCCAGCAGTTCGCGTACGGCCGCCGCCGGCATCACCACCGAGAGCATTCCGCCGCCGGTGCCGAGGCCGGACAGCGCCTGGCTGCGTACGGCGACCACCTTGGCGGCGTCTTCCAGGGACAGCATCCCGGCGACGACGGCCGCCGCGATCTCGCCCTGGGAGTGGCCGATGACGGCGCCCGGTGTCACCCCGGCGGCCTCCCACACCGCGGCCAGCGAGACCATGACCGCCCACAGTGCGGGCTGCGCCACGTCGGCGCGCTCCAGCGGCGGTGCGTCGTCGGCACCGGCGATCACCTGGGTCAGTGACCAGTCGACGTAGGGAGCCAGCGCCTGTTCGCACTGCGCGAGCCGGGCCGCGAACACCGGTGAGGAGGCGGCCAGTTCGCGGCCCATACCGGCCCACTGAGCGCCCTGGCCGGGGAAGACGAAGACCGGCCGGTCGACTTCGGCAGCCGCGGTCGTGCCGGTGACGACACCGGGCGCGCCTTCCCCGGCGGCCACCGCGGCCAGCCCGGCGACGAGGTCCTCGCGGCCGGAGCCGGTGATGACGGTCCGGTACTCGAACACCGATCGGGTGGCCGCGAGCGACCAGGCGAGATCCGCCGGGTGCTGTTCCGGGCGCGCCGCGACATGCGCCGCGAGGCGGGCCGCCTGATGCCGCATGCTCTCCGCGGTCCTCCCGGACACGGTCCAGGCGAGGGCGTCGGGCGCGTCCAGCACCGCGGTCTCGCGGTCGCCACCCGCACCGTCGCCGTCGGCCGCGGCGGGGTCGGTGGGCTGCTCGGCGGGTTCCTCCTCGACGATGACGTGCACGTTCGTGCCGCTGACGCCGAACGAGGACACACCCGCGCGGCGCGGACGGCCGTCGGTGTCCCACGGGTGGGACTCGGCCAGCAGCCGCACGTCGCCGGCCGTCCAGTCCACGTGCGGCGACGCCTCCCCCAGGTGCAGGGACTTGGGCAGCGTCCTGTTCTTCAGCGCGAGCACCATCTTGATCAGGCCGCCGATACCGGCCGCGGCCTGCGCGTGGCCGATGTTGGACTTCACCGAGCCGAGCCAGATCGGCCGTCCCTCCGGCCGGTCCTGGCCGTAGGCGGCGATCACCGCCTGCGCCTCGATCGGGTCGCCGAGCACCGTGCCGGAGCCGTGCGCTTCGACGACGTCCACATCGGAAGGTGTGAGCCCCGCGTTCGCCAGCGCGGCGCGGATGACGCGTTGCTGGGAGGGCCCGTTGGGCGCGGTCAGGCCGTTGGACGCGCCGTCCTGGTTCACCGCGGCGCCGCGCACCACGGCAAGCACCGGATGTCCGTTGCGCCGCGCATCCGACAGGCGCTCCAGTACGACCATGCCGGCGCCCTCGGAGATGCCCATGCCGTCGGCCGCAGCGGAGAAGGACTTCGAACGTCCGTCGGGTGCCAGGCCCTTCTGCCGGCTCACCCAGACGAACAGGTCGGGACTGGCGGCGACGAACGCGCCGCCGGCCAGGGCCAGCGAGCTCTCACCCGTGCGCAGGGACTGGCAGGCCATGGTGACCGCGACCAGGGCGGAGGAGCAGGCGGTGTCGACGGTCAGCGCCGGGCCCTCGAGGCCGAGCGTGTAGGACACACGGCCGGAGATGACACTGGTGGTGGTGCCGGTCAGCAGGTGGGCCTCGACGCTGTCGGTGGCCGCGCGTACGCCGTAACCGGCGAAGCTGGCGCCGACGAACACCCCGGTCCGGCTGCCGCGCAGCCCTGCCTGGGGGATGCCGGCCCGCTCCAGCGCCTCCCACGAGGTTTCCAGCAGCAGCCGCTGCTGCGGATCCATGGCCAGCGCCTCGCGGGGGCTGATGCCGAAGAACCCGGCGTCGAACTCGGCGGCGTCGTAGACGAAACCGCCCTGGCGCACGTATGCGGTGCCTATCCGGTCCGGGTCCGGGTCGTAGAGGGCGTCCAGGTCCCAGCCGCGGTCCTGGGGGAACGCGCCGATCGCATCCGTGCCCGAGGCGATGAGTTGCCACAGTTCCTCAGGAGTCGTGACGCCGCCCGGGAAGCGGCAGGCCATTCCGACGATGGCGATCGGGTCGCCGTCGTCGACCACGGCCGCGGCCACGGCGGGGACGTCGCCGGACCGGTCTCCGAACAGCTCGGCACGCAGATACCCGGCGAGCAGCATGGGGTTGGGGTAGTCGAACAGCAGCGTCGCGGGGAGCTTGAGTCCGGTGGCGGTGCTCAGCCGGTTGCGGAGTTCCACCGCGGTCAGCGAGTCGAAGCCGAGGTCGCTGAAGGGGCGGCCGGCTCCCACGGCGTCGGCGGACAGGTAGTCGAGCACCGCGGCGGCCTCGGTGCGCACCAGCGTGACGAGGGCCTGGTTCTGGTCGGCGGCCGGCAGATCGGCGAGGCGGCGCTTGAGTTCGGTGCGCGCTTCCGGGTCGGCCGCGGCGGTGTCGGACCGGTCCGCGCCCGCGGCCGCGTCGGCGAGGGCCTGGCGGACCTCGGGCAGGTCGGCGATCAGAGGGCTGGGGCGGCGCAGCGTGAACGGCGGCGCGAACCGCGCCCAGTCCACGTCCGCGACCGTGACCGGCCCCTCGCGGCCGTCGAGGATGTGCGCCAGCGCTTGGACGGCCAGTTCGGGGGGCATCAGCCGCAGGCCGCGCCGTTCGAGTCGGAGGCCGTCGTCTCCGGAACTCATCGCACCGCAGCTCCACGGACCCCAGGCGACACTGGTCGCGGTCTCGCCGCGGGCCAGACGACGCTCCGCGAGCGCGTCGAGGAACGCGTTGGCCGCGGAGAACCCCGGCTGCCGGCCGCCGCCCCAGACGGCGGCGACCGAGGAGAACAGCACGAAGGCGTCCAGGTCCTGACCGGCGGTCAGTTCCTCGAGCCGGGCGGCGGCGCCGGCCTTGGCGGCGAGCACCGAGGAGAGGTCGTCGAGCTCCAGGGTGTCGATCGGTCCGGCGTCGATCTCCTCGGCGGTGTGCAGGACGGCGGTGAGCGCGGGACCTCGCGCACAGGTCCAGGCGACGGCGCCGGTGAGTTCGCCGCGCTGCCGGGTGTCGCATGCCAGGACGTCCACCTGCGTGCCGAGGGCGGCCAGTTCGGCGGCCAGCGCCACGGATCCGGGCGCGCCCGGACCGGAGGAGCCGATGAGCACGACGCGCGGTGCGCCCCGCTCGGCCAGCCAGCGGGCCAGGTGTTCGCCGATCGCGTCGTCGCCGCCGGTGATCAGCGCCGTGCCACGGGTCGGGCGCCAGGCGCCCTCGGCGGCGGACGGCTGCGGGGCGTGGGTGAGCCGGCGGCCCAGCAGACCGGTCTGGCGGATGGCGGCCTGGTCCTCGCCGCAGCCGGCCAGTACGGCGGCCAGACGTGCACCGCCGCGCTCGTCGAGGGCTTCGGGCAGGTCGATCAGGCCGCCCCAGCGCTCGGGGTGCTCCAGGGCCACGACCCGGCCGAGGCCCCAGACCTGCGCCTGGGCGGGACTGCTCGGCGCCTCGCCCGGAGTCGCCGCGACCGCGGCGGAGGTGACCGCCCAGAGCGGAGCACTGATTCTCGCGTCGCCGAGCGCCTGCACCAGGGCCACGGTGGCGGCCAGACCGACGGGCACGACAGGGTGCTCGGGCACGGGTGTCACGTCCAGCGCCAGCAGCGACAGCACACCGGCGGGCTCCGCTTCGCCCAGTGCCTCGGCGAGGACCGAGGCCACGCCGGCCCGGTCAACGGCCGCGGCGGGAACGCGCGCCACGACGGTCCGGGCGCCGCGGGAGGTCAGGGCGTCGATACAGCGGTCCACCAGTTGCTCGCCCGTCGGTGCGGCCGGGACGACGACGAGCCAGTGCCCGGACAGCACCGGCGCAGGGGGCTCGGAGACGGGTGCCCAGTCCACGCGGTAGCGCCAGCCGCCCGTCGCCGAGCGGACCTGTGCACCGCGGCGCCAGGTCGCGAGCGCGGGCAGGAGCGTGTCGAGCTGGTGCCGGTCCTCGATCGCGAGCGTGTCGGCGATCGAGGCGAGGTCTCCTTCCTCGACGGCGGCCCAGAACCGGGCTTCCTCGGGGCTGTACACACCGTCGCCGCCCTCCGCGGGAGCGGCGGACGCCAGCCAGTAGCGCTGGCGTTGGAAGGCGTACGTCGGCAGTTCCACGGCCTGTGCGGGAGGCAGGACCCTGCGCCAGTCGACCGGCAGCCCGCCCACGAACGCCTCCGCGAAGGAGCGGACGATCCGGCTCGCACCCCCGTTGTCCCGCTCCAACGTCCCGACCGCCACCACCCCGCTCACCCCGGCGTCCTCGGCCGTCTCCGCCACCGGCCCCGTCAACACCGGATGCGGAGACACCTCCACGAACATGTCGAACCCGCCATCGAGCAGCACCCGCGTAGCCCGCTCGAAACAGACCATGCCGCGCAGGTTCGCGTACCAGTACGCCGCATCCAGGCCTTCTCCCGTGATCCACTCACCGGTCACCGTCGACACCATCGGCACCCGGCCCGCCACCGGGCTGATCTGCGCGAGTTCCGCCGCCAGCACCGCCTCCAGCGGCTCCACCGCGGCAGAGTGCGCCACGAAATCCGTCTCCGGAATACGCCACCGCAGCACATGCCGCGCCGCCAACTCCCGCTCAAACTCCGACAGCGCCCCCGGCTCACCGGAGACCACCACCGCAGCCGGACCATTCACCGCCGCCACCGACAACCGGCCACCAAACCCATCCACCAGCCCCGACACCGCCGCCGACGGCATCACCACCGACACCATCGACCCCTCGACCGACAGCCCCGACAGCCCCTTGGAACGCGCCACCACCACCCGCGCCGCATCCTCCAGGCTCAGCATCCCCGCGACCGTCGCCGCAGCGACCTCACCCTGCGAATGCCCCACCACCGCATCCGGCACCACCCCCGCCGCCTCCCACACCGCAGCCAGCGACACCATCACCGCCCACAACACCGGCTGCACCACATCAGCCCGATCCAGCCCCGGCGCACCCTCCACGCCCTCCAACACCGCGCTCAGGCTCCACTCCACCAACGGCGCCAACGCCCGCTCACACTCCGCCAACCGCGCCGCGAACACCGGACTGGACCCGGCCAGCTCACGCCCCATCCCCACCCACTGCGCACCCTGACCCGCGAACACAAACACCGTCCGCCCGCCCGACCGCGCCACCCCCGACACCACCGAACCCGCACGCTCACCCACCGCCAGGCTCTCCAGACCAGCCGTCAGCTCCCCACGACCACCCCCCACAACCACCGCGCGATGCTCGAACACCGACCGCGTCGTCGCCAACGACCACGCCACATCAGCGGCCGACACCTCCGGGCGGGCGGTCGCCCATTCCCGCAGGCGGCCCGCCTGAGCCGCCAACGCCTCGGGAGAGCGGCCGGAGACCGGCCACGCACTCAGACCGTCCGCCTCCACAACGGCAAGAGCGGGCTCCACTGGCTCGGCGGCGGCAAATCCCACCGCCTCACCGGACTCCTCCACGCCGTCGACCGGCACACTCCCGGCCCCGGCCCCGGCGCCCACGGCAGGCGCCTCCTCCAAGATCACGTGCACATTCGTGCCGCTCATCCCGAACGCCGACACACCAGCCCGACGCACCCGCTCACCCGCCGGCCACGGCCGACCCTCCGTCAGCAGCCGCACCTCACCCGCCGACCAGTCCACATGCGGTGTCGGCTCGCCGACATGCAGTGTCCGCGGCATCTCCTGATGCTGGAGCGCGAGCACCATCTTGATCATGCCCGCCGCACCCGCGGCGGCCTGGGTGTGGCCGATCACGGACTTCACCGAACCGAGCCACAGCGGACGGCCCTCGGGCCGCTCCTGGCCGTAGGTCGCGATCAGAGCGTCGGCCTCGATCGGGTCGCCCAGCGTGGTCGCCGAGCCATGCGCCTCCACCACGTCCACATCGGCGGACGACAGCGCGGCGTCGGCCAGGGCGGCCCGGATCACCCGCTGCTGCGACGGACCGTTGGGCGCCGTCAGACCGTTCGACGCACCGTCCTGGTTCACCGCCGAACCACGCACCACCGCAAGCACCCGGTGACCGTTGCGACGCGCGTCCGACAGCCGCTCCACGACGAGCACGCCGACGCCCTCGCCCCAGCCGGAACCCTCGGCCTCAGCGCTGAAAGACCGGCAGCGCCCGTCGACCGACATGCCGCGCTGGCGGGAGAAGCCGACGAAGACGGCCGGGGTGGCGACCACCGTGACACCGGAGACGAGCGCCAGCGAGCACTCGCCCGAGCGCAGCGACTGCACGGCGAGGTGCAGAGCCACCAGCGACGAGGAGCAGGCCGTGTCCACGGTCACCGCCGGGCCCTCCAGCCCGAAGCTGAACGCGATGCGGCCCGACATCACGCTGGTCGCGATGCCGGTGAGCAGATGGCCTTCCGAGCCCTTGGCCTCGACCGAGGAGCCGGTGCCGTAGCCCGAGGTGTAGGCGCCGGTGAAGACGCCGGTCCGGCTCCCGCGCAAAGTGGCCGCGTCGATGCCCGCCTGCTCCAGCGCCTCCCATGAAGTCTCCAGCAGCAGACGTTGCTGCGGGTCCATCATCAGCGCCTCGCGCGGGCTGATCCCGAAGAACCCGGCATCGAACTCTGCGACGTCGTGAACGAAGCCGCCGTGCCGTGCGTAGGAGGTGCCGGGGTGGTCCGGGTCGGGGTCGTAGAGGTTCTCCAGATCCCAGCCGCGGTCCTGGGGAAACGCACCGATCGCGTCCGTGCCGCCGGCCAGCAGATCCCAGAGGCGCTCCGGGCTGTCCGCCCCGCCGGGGAAACGACAGCCTATGCCGACGATCGCGATCGGTTCCCGGCTGCGTTCCTCGACCTCAGCCAGCCGGCGGCGAACCTGACGCAGGTTGGCCGTCACGAGCTTGAGGTAGTCGCGGAGTTTGTCTTCGCTCGCCATCTGCTTCCGCCATCCCTGCTCGGCGGGGAATCGCCATGTCGATCCGCGGATCGTGTGGGTCCCCCGGGGCGCGCGTGAATCTTGTGTCGGCCTCACCGCCGCCACAAGTGGTTTATTGAATTCGTACTCATAAAACCCATTGCCAGCGACAGCTGACTTATCAAGCCGACTGGCAGCGAAGGTATCCGCCGTCCATGGAAACCCGCAACATTCACCTTGAACAGCGAACTGCGACATGACGGAGGCTCTCGTTCGTCGCAGTGGCGGCAGTAAGTCCGGCCTTTCCGGGGAAGCCATATCGCCCTCGGCGTCGCCCTCGGCGACGGTGGACAGGGCGGCGAGACAGCCCAGGCCGCCGGTGTTCAGCTGCCGCCGAGCGCCAGTCGAACACCGTCGACGGCACGCGACCGGACAGTTTCCGCCTTGGCGGTGTCCTCCCTGAAAGGTCGCCCAATTCAGGGCCGAGGCATTTCCTCGATTTCTCGCTCAATTTACTCGACGGACTTCCGGACATATTCATCGGGCAGGACGATGCCAAATGAGCGAGGCGGGCGGATCCGTATTCAGACGCCTTGGTGTGCCGACGAGCCGGCCTTTCCGGCGGACAGCCGTGCGCCACCGGCCGCTACGGCTCGATCATGGTCGTCGTCCACTTGACGGACGAGAATCAGGCCCGGCGGGTCGCAGCAGTGTTCTTACACCGGCCCCGGATCGCCGGACGGCACCGTAGCTCAATGACGTCCGGTCGGTCGAGGCCCGGCCCTGTTCGACCGGCTGCCGCGTCGGTCCTGACCGCACCCCTCTTCCTCTACGATGACGGACGGCCGACCACGTCCGATGCCCGCTCGGCACCCAAGCGATCGCCCCGCGGGCCGACACCGCGTGAGCCGACAGGGCACACCCGGACCCGCACCGGCGCCGCCCCGCGCCACATCGTCACGGCAGGCGGGCATCCGCGCAGCTTCGCGAGGGCGCATCGATCCGCCTCGACGAGACCGGCCGTGCCTGCTGTGCTTGTTCGACTCCTGACAGGCCGTCATATGACGGACCGCCACGGGAGACAGCCACCCACCTCATGAACCAGAGGAGCCAGCATGTCCGCATCCCCCTCCGAAGAAGCGAAGTGGCTCCGCCGCTACCAGCCGGCCGAGAACGCGGTGGGTACGCTGCTGTGCCTTCCGCACGCGGGCGGCTCGGCCTCGTTCTTCCTGCCCCTCGCCCGCGCCCTCGCTCCGAAGGTCGACGTGGTCGCAGTCCAGTACCCGGGCCGGCAGGACCGGCGGGCAGAGCGGCCGATCGACGATCTGGTCACGCTGGCCGACCGCATCTGCGGACTGCTCGACCCGACGCCGCGGCGTCCGCTGACCGTGTTCGGTCACAGCATGGGCGCGCTGCTCGGCTTCGAGATCGCCCGCCGTCTCGAAGCCGACGGCCGCGGGCCGGTCCGGTTGCTCGCGTCCGGTCGCCGAGGGCCGGCGACCCACCGCGACGAGCGCGTCCACCGCAGCGACGAGGACATCATGGCCGATGTGCGCGCCCTGAGCGGGACCGCCTCGCTGCTGCTGGGAGACGAGGAGGTGATGCGCGCCGCGCTTCCCGCCCTTCGCGCCGACTACACGGCGGTCGAGACCTACCACTGCGAGCCGGACGCGACCGTGGCCTGCCCCATCACGGTCCTGACCGGCGACGACGACCCCAAGACCACCGTCGATGAGGCCAAGGCCTGGGACCGGCACACCACCGGCGGCTTCGACCTGCGGGTCTTCTCCGGCGGCCACTTCTTCGTCAGCACCCGCATGCAGGAGATCACCGAGTTGCTGAAGCAGTACTTCTAGACGAACCCGCCCTGCCCCGGACACGAGACCACGGCGGCCGCCGGAAGCGGCCGCCGTGGTCTCGTGTCCGGGGCTCAGATCTCCAGTTCCTTGTCGATGAGGTCGAAGATCTCGTCGTCGGTCGCTTCGCCGATCTCGCGCAGGTCCTCCGCGTTGTCCGAGCGCCCGGTGCGGAAATCGTGCACGATGCCTTCGAGGCGGGTCAGGACCGCCGCCCGGCGCCGGCTGTCCGCTGCCGTGGCGAGCACCGATTCGAGCCGGTCGAGCTCGTCGAGCACCAGCTGGTCGGGGTTGGCCGTGCCTACCATGCGCTCGAGCAGGTACTCGGCCAGCGCCTGGGGCGTCGGGTAGTCGAAGGCCAGCCCGGCGGACAGATGCACCCCGGCGATCCGGCTGAGCGCGTTGCGCAGCTCCAACGCCATCAACGAGGTGAAGCCCAGCTCGCGGAATGAACGAGTGGCCTGGAGGCCGCCCGTTCCTCTGACACCCAGCACGAGCGCGGCCTGCTTACTGATCAGGTCCGAGACGGTCTCCAGTTGCTGCTCCGGGCCGAGCCCGGCCAGTCGCGCGGCCAGGTCGCCGCCCGGCCCGACCGCCGCGGCGCTCGGGCCGACCCGGCGGGCCAGCGCGCCCAGCACGGCGGGCAGGTGGGGGTTGTCGTGCGTGAGAGTGCTGCTGTGCAACCGTGCGGCGACCAGCGCCGCGCGGCCGGTGCCGGGCGCCGCGTCGAGCAGTGCCGGCCCCTCGGTGTCGGAGATCAGCGCCAGCCCGGCGCGCGCCATCCGGTCCCGGTCCGCCTGCTGCAGCGTGCCGGCCATGCCGTCGGCGCGTTCCCAGGGGCCCCAGGCCAGCGACGTCGCGGCGAGACCTTGGCCGTGCCGGTATGCGGCGAGCGCGTCGAGGAAGGTGTTGGCGGCCGCGTAGTTGCCCTGCCCGGGGTTGCCCCAGATACCGGCCACGGAGCTGAACAGAACGAAGCGTGAGATGTCCGTCCGGCTCGTCAGCTCGTGCAGGTTCCACGCGCCGAGCGCCTTCGCCCGTATCACGGAACGGACCTGACGCGGTGTCAGGGTCCCGATCAGCCCGTCGTCGAGAACTCCGGCGGCATGGAAGACCCCGTCCACTTGCCGGGTGCGCTTGACCGTGTCGAACACCGCCTCCAGCGCCGCGCGATCGGCCGCGTCGCAGGACTCGATGCGCACCGCCGTACCGGAAGCCGCGAGTCGCGCGGCGAGCGCGGCTGCGCCTGGCGCCGTGGGTCCGCTGCGGGAGAGCAGCACCAGTTCGCCGGCCTGCCCCGTGTCCGCCAGGTGCTGTGCGACCAGACGGCCGAGGCCGCCGGTACCGCCGGTCACCACGACCGCCGCGTCAGCGCGCACCGGTGCGGGCACGGTGAGCGCAACCTTGCCGACGTGCCGCGCCTGGCCCATGAACCGGAAGGCCTCGGGAGCCCGACGCACGTCCCAGCCGGTCACCGGCAACGGCCGCAGCACACCCTGGGCACAGAGCTCCGTGACCCGGCGCAGCATCGGACCGAGTCGTTCGGCGTCCAAGGCCAGCAGGTCAGCCGTCTGATAGGTGATGCCGTGTGCGCGGGCGACCGTTTCCGGGTCACGCACGTCGGTCTTGCCGATCTCCACGAAGCGGCCACCGGGCGCCGCCAGCCGCAGCGAGGCGTCCACGAACTCCCCGGCCAGCGAATCCAGGACCACGTCGATCCCGCTTCCACCGCTCGCCGCCCGGAAGGCCTCCTCGAACTCGAGCGTGCGGGACGAGGCGATCCGTTCACGGGCGATCCCGGCCCGTTCCAGGGCGGACCACTTGCCCTCGCTCGCCGTGGCGAACACGGTCGCGCCGAGGTGCCCGGCGAGCTGCAGCGCCGCCATGCCGACACCGCCGGCCGCGGCGTGGACGAGCACCGACTCGCCCGCGGTCAGCCCGGCCAGCTCGACCAGCGCGTGATACGCGGTGAGGAAGGCCACGGGCGCACTGGCCGCCTGAGCCATCGACCACTGCGCAGGAATGGGGGCCACCAGCCGCGCGTCGGTCACCGCGAGCGGCGTGAAACCGCCGGTGAACAACCCCATCACGGCCTGACCCGGCACCAGGTCCGTGACCCCGGGCCCGGTTTCCACCACCCAGCCCGCGCCTTCGAGGCCCAGCGCCCCCGCATCACCCGGGTACATCCCGAGTACGTTGAGCACGTCCCGGAAATTGACACCCGCGGCACGCACCGCCACCCGCACCTGCCCCGGCTCCAAGGGCGCCGACCCGTCGTCACTCGCTTGCAGGCACAACGCCTCCAAGGTGCCGCGCTCACGAAAGCCCAGCCGCCAGCCCGGACCGGTCGTCCCGGCAGGAACGGGCAGTGCCGGAGCGAGCCGGCCCAGCCGCGGCACGCGGACCTGGCCGCCGCGCACCGCCACCTGGCCCTCGCCCGAACCGAGCCCGGCCGCGACCCCGGGACCGACCGCACCCGGACTCTCCACGTCGACCAGTACCACCCGGCCCACGCACTCCGCCTGTGCCACCCGCCCCAGACCCCATACCGAAGCGGCCGCCACGGCCGCCGCCGTACGGGCGCCGTCCCCATGGTCCGCGTCGACCGCGCCGACGGTGACCAGGACGAGGCGGGTGCCGGCCAGCGCCTCGGCGTTCAGCCATCCCTGGATCAGGTCCAAGGCCTCGACGGCCGCCTCACTCGCGGCATCCGGCGCGGAACGCTCGAGCGGGCAATCGCGCGCAGGCAAGGCCAGTACAACGAGGGTGTCGGGTACGGCAGTTCCGGCGTCCAGCGCCTTGAGCAGTGCCTCAATCCCGTCGTACCGAACGGCGTCCGGCAGGCCGGCGATCTCGGCCGGGCCGATGAGCGCCCAGCCGGCGCCCGACGGCGCGGTGGTCTGGGGCACGCTCGGAAGCTCCGTCCAGTCCAGGGCGAGCAGGGACTCGCGGATCAGCCGGGAGCTGATCTGCAGGGCACCGACTTCCATCGGCCGAAGGACCAGCGAGTCGACCGAGGCGAGCACCGTTCCGGCCGGGTCGGCGATCGTCACCGCCACGCCCTCGCCGTCAGCGACCGGCGCCACCCTGACACGCGCACTGGTCGCTTCGGCTGCGTGCACCGCCACGCCGGCCCAGGCGAACGGGTCCATCGGGCCGGTGGTGCCGTCCAGGCCGATGGCGTGCAGGGCGGCGTCCAGCAGCGCGGGGTGGAGAGCGAACCCGGCCGCCGAGACGTCCTCGGGCAGCGCGATCTCCGCGAACACCTCGCCGGGTTCCTGGCCACGCCAGATCCCGCGCACGCCCGCGAACACCGGCCCGTAGTCGAGCCCCGCTCCGCTGAGCCCCGCGTACAGCTCCTCCACCGACAGCGCCTCGGCACCCGCCGGAGGCCACACGACCGCCCACTGTCCGTCCACCGCACCGACCTCGCCTACCGGCGCCAGCACACCGCTCGCATGCCGGGTCCACGCGTCGGCTTCTTCGACGTCGCCCGAGTCGTCGTCGGGCCGGGTGTGGATACCGACCTCGCGGCGCCCGTGGTCGTCCGCACCGGTCGCGCTGACCTGGATCCGCAGGCCGCCCTCGTCCGGCACCACCACCGGCGCATCGATCAGCAGCTCCTCAACCCTGCCGCAGCCGGTCAGCCCGCCCACGAACGACGCCATCTCCACCAGCGCCGCCCCCGGCACCACCACACGCCCCGAAACGACGTGATCCCCCAGCCAGGAATGGGTGGCGAGGGACAGGCGTCCCACCGCGCTGATCCCGCCGGAGCCCGGCGACTCCACCACCGCGCCCAACAGCCCATGCCCGGCCTCGCCCAGCCCCAGATCCTGCGGCCGGGCACTGCCCCGACCACTGAGCCAGTAACGCTCACGCTGGAACGCATACGTCGGCAACTCCACCCGGCGCCGACCCTCCCCATACACCCCCTCCCACCGCACCGCGCCACCCCGCACCGCCACACCCGCCAACGCCGTCAACGCCGCACGCACCTCATCACGACCCCGACGCATCACCGGCAACCACACCTCACCACCACCCGACTCACCCACCTGCGGCCCAAGCCCCGACAACACCCCGTCCGGACCCACCTCCACGAACGTGCGCACCCCCACACCACGCAGACTCACCACCGCATCAGCGAACCGCACCGCCTCACGCACATGCCGCACCCAATAACCCGGATCCGTCACCTCACCGCTGACCAGAGCACCCGTCAGACCCGACACCAACCCCAACCGCGGCTCACACAACCGCGTCGACGCCACCACCCGCCCGAACTCCTCCAACATCGGCTCCATCAACGGCGAATGAAACGCATGCGACACACGCAACCGCCGCACCCGCACCCCCGCACCCACCGCCAACGCCTCAACCCGCCCCACACCCGCCTCATCGCCGGAGACCACCACCGCCGCCGGGCCGTTGACCGCCGCCACCCCGACCCCGCCCTCGACCCCCGCCTCCCCCAACCAACCCGCCACCACATCCTCCGCCGCCGCCACCTGCAACATCGCCCCACCCCGCGGCAGAGCCTGCATCAGGCGACCACGCGCCGCCACCACCCGACACACATCCTCCAGCTCCCACACCCCCGCCACAAACGCCGCCGCCAACTCCCCGATCGAATGCCCCGCCACCACATCCACCGACACACCCCACGACTCCAACAGCCGGGCCGCAGCCACCTCCACCGCAAACAAACCCGCCTGAGCCCACACCGTCTCGTTCACCAACTCCGCATCCGACCCCCACACCACCCCCCGCACCGAACCACCCAACACACCGTCAAACACCCCACACACCTCGTCAAACGCCTCCACAAACACCGGAAACACCTCATACAAACCCCGCCCCATCCCCAACCGCTGAGCACCCTGCCCGGTGAAGACCCACCCCACCTTCCCCAACGACCCCGCACGACCCACCACCACACCAGAACCCGCCGACTCCCCCGCGGCCACCAGGCCCAGACCCGCCGCCAACTCCTCGGTACTTCCGCCGATCACCACCGCACGGTCCTCCAGCACCGCACGCGAACAACCCAACGACCACCCCACATCACCCAGCGAGCCCAGACCCTCGCCCCCCGCCACCACGAAATCCCTCAGCCGGCCCGCCTGCCCCGCCAACCCCGCCACCGAACGACCCGACAACGGCCACGCCACCACCGGCAGCTCAACAGCCGTACTCACCTCGGGCACCGAAAACACCGGCGCCTGCTCCAACAACACATGCGCGTTCGTCCCGCTGATGCCGAAGGACGAGACCCCGGCCCGGCGCGGCCGACCCGTTTCCGGCCAGGCGATCCGCTCCTGCAGCAGGCGGACGTTCCCGGCGGACCAGTCCACGTGCGGTGTCGGCTCCTCGGCGTGCAGGGTTCGCGGCAGCTGGCCCTTCTGCATCGCCAGGACCATCTTGATCACGCTGACGACGCCCGCGGCCCAGTTCGTGTGCCCAAGGTTCGACTTCACGGAGCCGAGCCACAGCGGCCGGTCCTCAGGCCGGTCCTGCCCATAGGTCGCGATCAGCGCCCCCGCCTCGATCGGGTCGCCGAGCGGAGTGCCGGTGCCGTGCGCCTCCACCGCGTCCACGTCACGTGGGGACAGCCCCGCCTTGGCCAGGGCCGCGCGGATCACCTTCTGCTGCGCCACGCCGTTCGGCGCGGTCATACCGTTGCTCGCGCCGTCCTGGTTCACCGCGGAGCCGCGCACCACCGCGAGCACCGGGTGTCCGTTGCGCCGGGCGTCCGAGAGCCGCTCCAGGAGCAGCATTCCGGCGCCTTCGGCCATGGCGAATCCGTTCGCCCGGGCGGAGAAGGCCTTCGAGCGGCCGTCGGGGCAGATGCCGCGCTGCCGGCTGAAGTAGACCGCCCAGGCGAGGTCGCCGAACACCCACACGCCGCCGGCCAGCGCGAGCGAGCACTCCCCCGCGCGCAGCGCCTGCGCCGCCTGGTGCAGGGCGACCAGCGACGAGGAGCACGCCGTGTCGACCGAGACGGCCGGTCCCTCCAGCCCGAGCGTGTAGGCCACCCGGCCCGAGGCGACGCTGGCGGCGATGCCGGTCTGCAGGTGCCCCTCATAGGCGTTGGGCAGGCCGGTGCCGTAGCCGGAGTGGGTGGCGCCGACGAACACCCCGGTGTCCGAGCCGCGCAGCCCGGCCGGGTCGAGGCCTCCCCGTTCGAGGGTCTCCCAGGCGAGTTCGAGCAGGAGCTGCTGCTGCGGGTCCATGGCGGTGGCTTCACGGGGCGAGATGCCGAAGAACGCCGCGTCGAAGTCGCCCGCGTCGTGCATGAACCCGCCCCGCAGGCAGTAGTGGGTGCCGGGGTGCTCGGGGTCGGGGTGGTAGAGCTGCGACAGGTCCCAGCCCCGGTTGGCGGGCAGTTCCGAGGTGGCGTCGGCGCCGGCCTGCAGCAGGTCCCAGAAGTCCTCGGGCCCTGTGACACCGCCGGGCAGACGGCAGGCCATCGCGACGATCGCGATCGGGTCGTCGTCCGTGCCCGCGGGCCGGCCCGGACCCGGGCGGCCGGCCTCGTCCTCCTCACCGAGCAGCTGGGCCTTGAGGGACCGCACCAGCGCCTCGGGGGTCGGGTGGTCGTAGACCAGGCTGACCGGCAGGGTGAGGCCGGTGCCGGCGGCGAGCCGGTTGCGCAGGTCCACGGCGGTCAGCGAATCGAAACCGATCTCCTTGAACGTGTGGCGGAGATCGATCTCGTCGCCGGAGGCATGGCCGAGGGCCGTGGCCACGTGTGCCCGGACGAGGTGTGTCAACAGCCCGGTGGCTTCGGGCCCTGACAGACCGGACAGCTGCTCGCGCAGCGCCGCGGTGCCGGCCGGCGGCCGTGTCCGGGTCGAGGGCGCCGCGACGACCTGCCCGGCGGCGTTGAGCAGCGTTCCGCTGCCGTCGAGCCAGTAGCGCGTGTGCTGGAACGCGTACGTGGGCAGTTCGACGACCGGAGTGGCGGGCAGCACCGTCGACCAAGAGAGCTCCACACCATGGCAGTGGGCCTCGGCAAAGGACTGCAGGAGCCGGGCCGGTCCGCCCTCGTCGCGCCGCAGTGTGCCGGTCACGATCGGGGAGGCGGGGGCGGGCTCGTCCTCGGCGCGGGAGCGTGCGAGATCCTCGAAGACCTCGCTGATGGTGCCGACCAGCAGCGGGTGCGGCGAGGCCTCGACGAAGACCTGGCAGCCCGCGTCGGCGAGCACGCGGACCGCGGCGTCGAACTCGACCGTCGCACGCAGACTGGCGTACCAGTACCCGGCGTCGAGCTCGGGACCGGTCAGGATCCGCCCGCTCATCGCCGAGACCATCGGGATCCGGCCGACGCGTGGGACGATCCCGGTCAGCTGCTCCATCAGCGTGCTCTGGATGCGCTCCATCTGCGGGCTGTGCGAGGCGTAGTCGACGGCGACGTTCCGGGTGCGCAGTCCCTCGTCGGCGCACGCCGCGGCGAAGGCTTCGAGCGCGGCGAGTTCACCGGACACGACCGTGGCGTTCGGGCCGTTGACCGCGGCGACGCCGAGCGCGCCGCCGTGCCGGGCGAGCAGGTCCCGCACCGTGGCGGCGGGGGCGGCGACGGAGAGCATCCCGCCGGCACCGGCCACCGCGCCGAGTGCGCGGCTGCGCAGCGCGACCGTGCGGGCGGCGTCGGGCAGCGAGAGGATTCCCGCCACGGCGGCCGCGGCGATCTCGCCCTGGCTGTGTCCGACGACGAAGTCGGGGACCACTCCGGCGCTTTCCCAGACCGCGGCCAGGCTGACCATGACGGCCCACAGTGCGGGCTGGACCACGGCGGCCGACTCCAGCGCGGGCGCGCCCGGGGCTCCGGCGAGCACCTCGTCGAGCGACCAGTCGACATACGGGTCCAATGCCGCGGCGCACTCGGCCAGTCGCGCGGCGAAGACCGGTGACGCGGCGGCCAGTTCGCGGCCCATGCCGAGCCACTGACCGCCTTGGCCGGGGAAGACGAAGGCGGTCTTGCCCCGGCCGGCGGGATCCGCCGACGCGGTGACCAGACCGGCCGCCGGGCCGCCCTCGGCCAGCGCGGCAAGGCCGGCCAGCAACTCGTCCCGGCCGGTGCCGGTGATCGCGGCACGGTGCTCGAACGTCGACCGGGTGGTCGCCAGGGACCAGGCGACGGCGGCCGGGTCGAGTCCGGGGTGCCGGTCGAGGTGTGCGGCGAGCCGATCCGCCTGGTCGGCCAGGCCGGCGGCGGTGCGGCCCGAGAGCAGCCACGCGGTCGGCTCATCGGTCGGTGCCGCGGCCGGGTCCCCGTCGTGCGGCCCGGCCGGGTCGGGAACCTGCTCGAGGATGGCGTGCACGTTGGTGCCGCTGATGCCGAAGGAGGAGACTCCGGCGCGCCGGGGGCGGTCCAGATCCGGCCAGGGCCGGGCCTCGGTCAGTGGGTGCACCGCGGCGCCTGTCCAGTCGACTGCGGCCGTGGGCCGGTCGATGTGCAGCGTCCTGGGCATGACGCCGTGGCGCAGGGCCATGACGGTCTTGATGACTCCGGCCACGCCGGCCGCGGCCTGGGTGTGGCCGATGTTCGACTTGACCGAGCCGACGTGCAGCGGGCGCCCGGCGGGTCGTGTGCCGCCGTATCCGGCGATCAGTGCCCGGGCCTCGGCCTGGTCGCCGAGCGGGGTGCCGGTGCCGTGCGCCTCCACCACGTCGATCTGGCCGGGTTCGAGTCCCGCGTCGGCCAGTGCCGCGTGGATCACGGCCTGCTGGGCCCGCTCGTCGGGCGCGGTAAGGCCGTTGCTGGCGCCGTCCGAGTTGGCCGCCGTACCGCGGATGAGGGCGAGGATCCGATGACCGTTGCGCTGGGCGTCCGGCAGGCGCTCGATCAGCAGCACGCCGACGCCCTCGGACCAGACGGTGCCGTCGGCGTCCGCGGAGAAGGCCTTGCAACGGCCGTCCGGGGCCAGGCCCTTGAGACGGCTGAAGGCGATGAAGTTGCCGGGAGTCGACATCACCGAGGCGCCGCCGACCACGGCCATCGAACACTCGTCCCGGCGCAGTGCCTGCGCCGCCAGATGCAGGGCGACCAGCGAGCTCGACGCCGAGGTGTCGATCGTGACCGCCGGGCCGCGCAGACCCAACGTGTATGCGATGCGCCCGGAGGCGACGCTGCTCGACGTACCGGTGAGCAGGTAGCCCTCGATGCCGTCGGGCGCGTCGGACAGCCGCGGGCCGTACTCCCGCGCCTCCGCGCCGATGAACACGCCGGTGCGGCTGCCCTGCAACGCGGCCGGGTCGATGCCGGCGCGCTCCAGCGCCTCCCAGGAGACCTCGAGCAGCAGGCGCTGCTGCGGGTCCATGGAGACGGCCTCGCGCGGGGAGATGCTGAAGAACGCGGCGTCGAAATCCGCGGCGTCATCGAGGAACCCGCCGCGGTTCACATAGCTGCGGCCGGGCGCGTCCGGGTCCGGGTCGTGAAGCGCTGCGACGTCCCAGCCGCGGTCCTCCGGAAAGGGCGAGATCACGTCCCGCTCGTCGGTGACGATCCGCCACAGGTCCTCGGGGGACCCGACCCCGCCGGGGTAGCGGCACGCCATGCCGACGACGGCCAGCGGCTCGGCGGCCGGCCGCGCGTCGGCCCTGGCGGCCTCGCTCAGCGGCTCCGACACGGCCGCGTTCTCGGACTCGCTCATCTGGCGCTCCCCTGGATTTCCCTGCACACGAATCTGGGCTCAGTGCACGGCACGACAATCAGCACACGCCGCCGATCGGCGCGCGTGTGCGAGAGCGCAGCAGAGCACGATGCTGAGTTGGTTCACGGATACGTACGGCCGGCCCGGCGTCCGCGCAGCCGGGTCCCCGAAGTGCTTCGGCGGCGCGGGGCCGGTCGTCAGACCGCGCCGAGCTCGGGCGCGGTCACGGTCATGGTCGTCGGGTCCGCGCGGCGGTCGGCGGCCAGGTGCAGCACCTGGATGCCGTCGGCTCCGGTCTCGGCCGGGCCCGCCTGCCCCGGCAGGCACGCGCAGGGCTCCTCGGTGAACCCGGCGAACCGGTAGGCGATGTCCATCATCCGGTTGCGAGGGGTACGGCGGAAGTCCGCCGCCAGGTGCACGCCGTTGCGCGCCGCCTGGTCCACCAGCCAGTTGAGCAGCACCGCCCCGGCGCCGAAGGTCACCACCCGGCAGGAGGTGGCCAGCAGCTTGAGCCGCCAGACCGCCTCCCCGTATTCGAGCAGGATCACGCCGACCGCACCGTGCGGACCGAAGCGGTCGGTCAGGCTGACCGTCAGCACCTCGTGCTGCGGGTCCGTCAGCAGACCGCGCAGGGTCTCGTCGGAGTAGTGCACCCCGGTGGCGTTCATCTGGCTGGTGCGCAGGGTGAGTTCCTCGACCCGGGACAGGTCCTCGCCGTCCGCCCGCTTGACCGTCATGACCAGGTCGAGCGAGCGCAGGAACTCCTCGTCAGGACCGTTGAACGACTCCTTCTCGGCGTCGCGGCGGAAGCCGGCCTGGTACATCTCCCGGCGCCGTCGGGCGTCCTCGGTCACCACCGCCGGGCTGAACTCGGGCAGTTCCAGCAGTTCGGTCAGCTGCTCGGCGGTGTAGCAGCGCACCTCGGGTGCGCGGAACTGGACCTCGGCGCGCTCGGCGGGCTGGTCGTCGATGAAGGCGACGGCCCCGAGCGCGAAGTTCAGCTGCTTGGCGATTTCGACCACGGAGTCGGACTTGCGGCCCCAGTTGATCTGGGGATGCAGGAAGTATTCGGTCAGGCCGAGCTTTTCCAGCCGCTCCCAGGCCAGATCGTGGTCGTTCTTGCTGGATATCGACTGCAGGATCCCGCGGGAGTCGAGCGCCGCGATCACATCGCGGGTCTGCTCGAACAGTTCCACCTCGGGGTCCTCCAGCAGCGTGCCTTGCCAAAGGGTGTTGTCCAGGTCCCAGACCAGGCACTTCACCAGAGTCGGCTTGTCGGACACAGGATCCTCCTGCGGCTTGCGTGGGTTTTGTCCTGCGGTGACGGTTACCGGGCCAGGGACAGCGCGTGCTCGGCCAGGATGAGCTGGCAGATCTCGTTGCTGCCCTCGATGATCTCCATCAGCTTCGCGTCCCGGTAGGCGCGGGCGACCACGTGGCCGTCCTGCGAGCCGGCCGAGGCGAGTACCTGCACTGCCGTCGCGGCACTGCGCGCGGCATGGCCGGCGCTGACGTGCTTCGCCAGCACGGCGGCCACGGCCTGGTCCGGGGAGCCGGCCGTCCAGCTGCGGGCGGCGTGCTCGCAGACCTGCGTCGAGACCTGTTCGGCGACCAGCAGATCGGCCAGATGACGGGAGATCAGCTGCCGGTCGGCGAGCGGCACCCCGCCCTGGGTACGGGTCGCGGCGTGCCGGGTCGCTGCGTCGAGACAGGCTCGGACGATTCCCACACAGCCCCATGCGACCGACATCCGGCCGTACGACAGGGCGGTGGTGAACAGCATGCCCAGCGCCTGGCCGCCGCCGCCGAGCAGGTGCGAGGCGGGCACCCGCACCGCGTCGAGGCGCACATTCGCGTGACCGGCGGCCCGACAGCCGAGCGGGTTGGCGACCGGCTCCAGGTGGACGCCGGGTGTGTCGACCGGGACGACGACGGCCGCGCCGAGACCGTGCTCGTCCAGTCCGAAGACGATCAGCATGTCGGCGTACCGGGCGCCGGTGGTCCACTTCTTCTCTCCGGTCACCACGACCGAATCACCCTCGGAGACGACGCTGGTCCCCATGGCCGAGAGGTCGCTGCCCGCTCCGGGCTCGCTGAACGCGACCGCGGCCAGCTGCCCGCCGGTCAGCTCGCCGAGGAAGCGGGAACGCTGGCCCTTGTCGCCGAAGCGCCGGATCGTCGCGGTCGCGATCCCCTGCGAGGTCATGATGGAGCGCAGGGAACTGCAGTGACTGCCCACGTGCGCGGTCAACGCCCCGTTGGCGCCACAGCTGAGGCCCAGGCCCCCGAAGGCGGCGGGTACCTCCGCGCACAGGATGCCTGCCGCGCCCAGTTTGGCGAGGAGTTCACGCGGCAGTGCACCGGCCACGTCCCAGGCCTCGGGTTGGTCGCCGACCAGCCCGTCGACCAGGGCGAACTGCTCCGACAGAGTGTCAGGCACCCTGGGTCACGCCCTCTTGCTCACGCAGCCTGAGCACCAGCTCCGTCATCCGCTGCACGGTGCGGAAGTTGTCGAGCTTCAGTTCGGGCCCGACGATCGCGATGTCGTAGGTCTCCTCGAGGTGGACCACCAGCTGCATCGCGAACATCGAGGTGACCAGGCCGGAGCCGAACAGGTCCTGGTCCGGGGCCACCGACGTCTTGATGTGGCCGTCCAGGAATGCCAGCAGCGCTTTCTCGATGTCTGGCGCGCCGATCGCTCCGGTCCCGGTGTTTTGCTCAACGGTCATCAGACACCCTCCGTAGTCGTGAAAGCCCTGGCCGGACGTGCGGCTTCGGGCGTGTGCTTCACCTTCACCCTGTGGAGCACCGGACCGCGCGTACGGCGACACTCCGCACAGCAGGGCACCGTTGCCGAGCCGCGAGGGCAGGAAACAGTGCTGACGAGCCGGGGGCCGGTCGCCGCGGGCCCTGCCGGGAGACGCCTGCCGGCGGACGGTGCGCCGCCGGCTGAGGAAACATGGTGATCGTAGGACGGTCGGCCTGCGACCTGAAGCCGAGAGGTTGAGCACCCGCCCCTGGCCCGCCGAGTCCGACCACGTGTCAACGCCGGACGCCCCGGTGGGCAGAAGAGCCGACGGGTGCCTTCTTCGAGGGCTGTGGCTCTGCTCGGTCCGGACGCGGACGGCAGGCATGGAGGTCATGTTGCCGGTCGGGGAACTTCCCGACCGGCTTCAGGAAAGGCCCACTCGTCAGTGGCGCTCAACGGCGGTGACGAGGCAGTTGAACACGGTCGGCCGGCCCTGGGGGGAGCCCAACTCGCCGGTTTTTCCGGCTACTTGGGGGCTGATGATGTGCCCATGGCGGACTTCCGGCCCGCTTGCGACGTGCCCCTCACTCCGCCAGAAATGTGCGGCGGGCCCACACAAAGACTTTCAGTTCACGATCATCGATGAGAGTCGTCTCGGAACTGGCCTCGAAGTGCTCATAGCAATTGCCGCACAGGACCTTCACCCTGTCCACGTCGAGATTCGGCAGGTAGTGCAAACGTTCCTCGTCGGGGAGCAGCGTGCGCGAGCCGCCACGGAGAAACGCGTTGGGAGCGCTCTTTTCGGCCATGAGTATCCTCACCCTCTGGAATGTGCGTTTCCAGCACTTGCTGCGAACATTGCGGTTCCGGCTCTCGCTCGGGCTCTCACAGCGGAATGTTGCCGTGCGCTCCGCGTCGGCAGGCCGCGGCGGCGAAGACCTCCGCCACCGCCGCCCGGGTCCGCGACGGGTCGATGATTTCGTCGATCACCCCGAGTGCGAGTCCGCGCTCAACACCGCCGGCAAGTCGTTTCTGTTCGTCGATGAGTCGTACGCGAAGCGCTTCGCGTTCCGCCTCCGGTGCGGCGGCGAGCGCCTTTCTGTGCAGGATGCCCACGGCTGACTCGGCACCCATCACGGCGACTTCGGCATCGGGCCACGCGAAGACCTTGGTGGCGCCCAGGGAACGCGAGTTCATGGCGATGTAGGCGCCCCCGTAGGACTTGCGAGTGACGACCGAGACACGCGGGACCACCGCTTCCGCGAAGGCGTACAGCAGTTTTGCCCCACGCCTGACGACGCCGCCCCACTCCTGAGCGACGCCCGGAAGATATCCGGGCACATCGATCAGGGAAAGCAGCGGCACCCCCATGGAGTCGCACAGCCGCACGAATCGTGCGGCTTTCTCCGCGCTCTGTGAATCGAGACAACCGCCCTTGCGCAAGGGGTTGTTGGCCACGACGCCCACCGTCTGGCCGGCCAGTCGGCCGAGACCGGTCACCATGTTCGGCGACCACGCCGCCTGGAACTCCTCGAAAGCACCGCTGTCGCCGCGGGGATGTGCGGGGTCGGCGTCGAGCAGCGCGGTCACCAAAGGGTGCACGTCGTAGGCCCGCCGAGACGAGACGGGCAACAGCGCCCGGAGGTCTCTGGCCGGCCCCACTGCGTCAGGGTCCGCCTTCCCGGGGACGGCGAGCAGTGCGGTGACGCGCCGGGCACGTGCGTAGGCGTCCTGCTCGGACTCGGCCACGACATGGGCCACTCCGGATTTCCGGCCATGGGTCTGGGGCCCGCCCAGCCCTTCCATGTCGATCTGTTCACCGGTCACGCTGCGCACCACGTTCGGCCCGGTCACGAAGACACGGCCGGCCGGCGCCATGATCACCACGTCAGTGAGCGCGGGTCCGTACGCGGCGCCACCGGCGGCCGCGCCGAGGACCACGGAGATCTGCGGGATCCGGCCCGAGGCACGGACCGTCGCCGCGAAGATCCGCCCGATTCCGTCCATCGCCTGTATGCCGTCGGCAAGTTTGGCGCCGCCGGAGTGCCACAAGCCGATGACCGGGCGGTTCTCCCGGAGAGCGAAGTCGATGGCATCCGCGATGCGGCAGCACTCGTCGAACCCGACGGCTCCGCCCATCACCCGCGCGTCCGTGCAGAACGCGACCACCTCCACGCCATGAACCCGGCCGAGTGCCACCGCCGTACTGATCACGTCGCTGTCGTGCACGACGCTGACGGTCCCCTCGTCCAACAGTCTCGCCAGTCGGATCAGAGGATCGCGGGGGTTCTCCTCGGCGAGGGTCTCGCCACTGTCCGGCATTCCCCAGGTAAGCGCAGGCCCTGGTGGGGCAGACGTGGGCAGCTCCGTCATGGCAATCCCCTTCTCCGTGGGGTGACTGGCTCATTCGAGAGATCGGTGAACCTGCCGAGCCTCAGCCCGGACGGTCATGACATCGCCGATGGCTCCACAGGTCATCGGAAAGGGAAAGGCCGGGCGCCACGTTCACTGGTCCTCTGACTCGGAAATGAGAAGGTCGTTCACATGGAGGAAAACCTCTTCCCCACCGCGGTCCGGCGCCGTGAATCCGTATCCGGGTATCGCCGCGTCCAGCATCTCAGGTGGGATCGTAACAACGCACCACCGAGGCCAGGGACACAGTTGAACACCGGGATTTCATGCGGGCCTCCCTCGGGAGGTGTTTCGCGCCCGGGAAATCGCGGCACCGCGCCGATCCCGGCGTACATCACGGACGAACGCCAGGAGGAATACCACCGCAATCCCGCCGAGCGGGGTCTGCGCGACCCGGCGGGCATGGGCGCGCCGCTCCGCGGGTCACCTCCGCAGGTGGGCCCGCGGCGATCGCTCCGCTACGAAGCGCCGGTCCGGCTGCGGGAGTCGCAGGTCCCACCGCGCCGGCCCGGCCGGTCACCCGAACAGGCGCCGTTGGATCTCCCGCCGGTAGTCCTCCAGCGTTCTGTCGAGGTGGGCCGCCGTGGCCTCGGCCGCCTCGTCGGGGCGGCCGTCGCGGATGGCCCGGTAGATCGCCTCGTGCTCCTCGACCGCGAGACGGGTGCCCGTGCCGAAGCTGTCGTGGATCCCGATGGCGCTGGACTGCCGCTGCAGACGCCGCGCGTCACGCACGGCACTGACCAGGAACGTATTGTGCGAGGCAGCCGCGACGGCCCCGTGGAAGTCCTCGTCCGCCTGGTTGAACACGTCCACCTGATCGTGCTCGAACCCGTGGCGGCACTGCTGCATGGCGATCTCGATGGTGCGCAGTTCGGCCGGCGTGGCACGGGTGGCCGCCAGACTGCTCGCGGACATCTCCTGGACCCTGCGGAACTCGAACAGCATGAGGACGTGGTCGAGGTCGACGGGACGGAAGAACCCTCCCCATCGGCTGGTGATGAGCATGCCCTCGTCGTCCGCGACGAACAGCCCGCGTCCCTTGTGGGCCCGCACCCGGCCCAGCGCGGAGAGGATCTTCACGGCCTCCCGCACCACCGCCCTGCTGGTGTTCAGCGTCTGGGCCAGGTCGATTTCGGTGGGGAGCCGGTCGCCGGCCTCCAGGCGCGCTTCGGCGATGAACTCGAGGATCTGCTCCGCCACGATCTCATAACCGGGGCGGTAGTCGCGCTGTTCGCCCGCACCGTTCGCCGCCGGTGGCGCGGCAGCAGCGGCAGAAGCGGCCTGCTCCGGCAAGGCCGCTTCGGTCGCGGGCGTGTCGTTCATCGGTTCTGCCTCCAAGGTGACTGCCGAGACAGCGACTGATCGCTGCGAAGCCAACGGCATCCTACCTCAGATCAATATGAGTCGTACTCATTTGACCCTGGCGCTCGCGCAAGCCACCGATTAACACAGGAGAGGCTAGACGCACCCTTAAAATGAACTCGATTAGGCGACTTATTTTTCTAGGGGATCTTCCGGAGCGGCTCGCCCGAGCGTAGATGCTCCCGCAGCCACTGCTCGGTGTTGCTCACGTGCAGCAGTGCGGCGGCCTGGCTGAGGGCGGCGTCGCGGGTGGACAGGGCGTTGAAGATCGCCTCGTGCTCGGCGAGGGTGCGGCCCGCGGCCTTGTCGTCGACCAGGCCGCGCCAGATGCGGGCGCGCAGGGTGCGCCCGGAAATCCCTTCCAGGAGGGTGAGGAGGGTCTCGTTGCCCGTGGCCGAGACGACGGCGCGGTGGAAGGCGGCGTCGTGGGCGTTGAGCTGCTCGACGTCGTCGCGGGCCTCGCGCATCGCGTCCAAGTGCCGCTTGACTTCGGCCAGTTGGTCGTCGGAGATCCGGGTGGCGGCCAGGGCCGTGGCGAGCGGTTCGAGGAGCCGCCGTACCTCCATGAGGTCCTGGAGGGCTACCGAGTCGCCCTGCAGCAGTTCCACCGCGCCGCCGAGTCCCTCCAGGAGCAGGCTCGGCTGCAGGCTGGTCACATAGGTGCCGTCGCCGCGCCGGACCTCCAGGACGCGGGCGACGGCCAGTGCCTTGACCGCTTCGCGGGCGAGGTTGCGGGACAGCCCCAACTGGGCGGCCAGGTCCGGCTCCGGCGGGAGCTTCGAGCCCGGCGGCAGCGCGCCGGTGCGGATCAGTTCCCGGATCTGCTCGATGGCCTTGTCCGTCAGAGACACTGCGCATCCCTCCCGCCACCGCGCCCCGCGAGCACGTCCGACCTGATCAGCCCCTGAGTGCAGAGTTCGTCCCAGAGGGCGTCCGGGACGCGCTGATCATGGAGTTGCACGTTTCGTCCGACCTGTTCCGCAGTCCGCATGCCGAGGGTGACGTTGATGATACTGGGATGCGTGTGCGGGAAGGCGATCGCGGCCGCGGGCAGGGTGGTCCCGTGCGCCTCGCAGACGTCGGCGATCGCCCGGGCGCGGGCGACCAGCGCGGGTGGGGCGTCCTGGTAGTCGTACTTCATGCCCTCGGCGGGCCGGTCCTGGGAGAGCAGGCCGGAGTTGAAGACACCCACCGCCACCACGCTCTTGCCCGACTCCCGCGCGGCGGGCAGGACGTCGTCCAGCGCCGACTGGTCCAGGAGCGTGTAGCGCCCGGCGAGCATCACCACGTCGGCGGCGGTCTCGCGCAGGAAGCGCGCGAGCATGGCGGACTGGTTCATGCCGGCGCCGATCGCTCCGATCACTCCCTGGTCGCGCAGTTCGGCCAGGGCGGGCATGGCCTCGTCGGCGGCCTGGCGCCAGTGGTCGTCGGGGTCGTGGAGGTAGACGATGTCGAGGCGGTCCAGGCCGGTGCGCTCCAGCGTGTCCTCGATGGAGCGCAGCACGCCGTCCCGGCTGAAGTCCCACTGCCGGCGCAGGTCGTCCCGTACGACGAAGCCCTCGTCGTCGAC
The DNA here is from genome assembly GCF_039532765.1 of Streptomyces longisporus. Classification (NCBI taxonomy): domain Bacteria; kingdom Bacillati; phylum Actinomycetota; class Actinomycetes; order Kitasatosporales; family Streptomycetaceae; genus Streptomyces; species Streptomyces longisporus. Next base: position 282,342 of record NZ_BAAASG010000004.1, on the reverse strand, counting down.
GCCCCGCGGCCGTTCGTTGGGGACCAGGAGGCGGCCCACCTTGGAGGAGACGACGTACTCCTCACGGGGCCGGTCGCGCAGGGCGGCGCCGAGCCGGCGCTCGGAGAGGCCGAGGCCGTAGTGCGGCGCGGTGTCGAAGTACCGTATGCCTGCCTCCCAGGCCGCGTCGACGGCGGCCGTCGCCTCGTCCACCGGGGTGACGCGGTAGAGGTTGCCGATCACGGAGGCCCCGAAGCCGAGCTCGGTGAGGGCGACGGACGTGTGCTGGATCATCCGGTGGTGCAAGACGTGCTCCTGGAGTGACGGGTGGGGGCGTCGGTCAGCGTCTGACGTGGGCCGATGCGCCCGCGACGAGCGCCTCGACCTCGGCGAGCGAGGCCATGGAGACGTCTCCGGGGGTGGTCATGGTGAGCGCGCCGTGGGCGGTGCCGTAGGCCAGGGCGCGCTCCAGGCCTGCGCCGGTGAGCAGTCCGTGGATCAGTCCGGCGGCGAAGGCGTCGCCGGAGCCGATGCGGTCCAGGACGTGCAGTCCGGGCATCCGCGGGCCGGTGACGAAGCCCGTTTCGGCGGACCAGCCGGCCGAGGACCAGTCGTTGACGCCGGCCGAGGGCACCTCGCGCAGGGTCGTCGCCAGTACTTTCGCCGCGGGCAGCAGGCCGGCCACCTCGGCGAGCGCGTCCGCCACCTCGTCGGCGCCGACACGCGTCTGTCCTGGGTGGGTCCCGGCCAACCCGAGGGCGCCCACCACCACGTCGGCCTGCCGGGCGAGCCGCAGGTCGACCTCGCGGGCCCGTTCGGCGCCGCCCCGGCCGGCCCAGAGGCTGGGGCGGTGGTTGGGGTCGTAGGAGACGGTGACGCCATGGCGGCGGGCCGCGGCCATGGCCTCGTCCGCGACGTCCACCGTGGTGTCGGACAGGCCCGCGAAGATGCCGCCGGTGTGGAACCAGCGCACCCCGGCCGAGAACACCGCATCCCAGTCGACGTCCCCTTTGTCCAGCTGGGAGACGGCGGTGTGCGCGCGGTCGCTGACGCCCAGTGCGCCGCGGATGCCGTAGCCGCGCTCGACGAAGTTCAGGCCGTTGCGGGCACTGCGGCCGATGCCGTCGTCGGGCACCCAGCGGATCAGCGAGGTGTCGACACCGCCCTGCAGGATCAGGTCCTCGACCAGCCGGCCCACGGCGTTGTCGGCGAGCGCGGTCACGACGGCCGTGCGCAGGCCGAAGCAGCGGCGCAGTCCGCGGACGACGTTGTACTCGCCCCCGCCCTCCCAGACCTGGAAGGTGCGGGCGGTGCGGATGCGCCCCTCGCCCGGGTCGAAGCGCAGCATGACCTCGCCGAGGGCCACCACGTCGGTCACGTCCTGCTCCTTTCGACCGCATCGGCGGTCAGTCTGCGGATCTCCTCGTAGTCACCGCGGCGAAGGTGGTCCGCGGTGGCCATCCAGCTGCCGCCGACGGCGAGCACCGCCGGGTCGGCCAGGTAGGCGGCCATGCGGTACGCGTCGATCCCGCCCGTGGGCACGAAGCGCATCCCGGGAAAAGGGGCCGCCAGCGCACGCAGCGTCCGCAGGCCGCCGAGCGGCTCGGCGGGGAAGAGCTTGACGGTGTCGAGGCCCGCCCTCAGGGCACGCATCAACTCGGTGGCGGTGGCGATCCCCGGCACCACGGGCACGCCCAGCTCACGGCACTTGGCGACGACCTCGTCGTCGAAGCCGGGCGAGACGACGAAGCGGGCCCCGGCCGCGACGGCCCGCTCCGCCTGTTCGGGGGTGAGCACCGTGCCGGCGCCGACGGTGAGGCCACCGTGGGCGGCCATCGTCTTGAGCACCTGTTCGGCGTCCGGGGTGCGGAAGGTGACCTCGGCGGACCGGGCACCGCCCGCCGCGAGCGCGTCGGCGAGCGGGCCGGCGGTCGCGGTGGACGGCACGGTCAGCACCGGCAGAAGACGGGCTCCGGCCAGCACCGAGGGCAGGTCGGCGGTCATCGGCCCAGCCATCCGCCGTCGACGGGGAGGACGGTGCCGTGGATGTAGGCGGCCGCGTCCGAAGCGAGGAAGACGGTGGCGCCCGCGAGGTCGTCGGCGCTGCCCCAGCGTCCGGCCGGGATGCGGTCCAGGATCGCCTTGCTGCGCACCGGGTCGTCCTGCAGGGCCTGGGTGTTGTCGGTGGCGATGTAGCCCGGCGCGAGGGCGTTGACGTTGACGCCGTGCGGCGCCCACTCGTTGGCCAGCGCCTTGGTCAGACCCGCGATGCCGTGCTTGGCGGCGGTGTAGCCGGGGACGGTGATACCGCCCTGGAAGCTGAGCAGCGAGGCGGTGAAGATGACCTTCCCCCGGCCGCGGGCGACCATCGACGCGCCGACCGCGCGGGTCAGCGCGAACTGCGCGTTGAGGTTGACCTGGAGCACCAACTCCCAGTCGGCATCGGTGTGTTCGGCGGCGGGGGCGCGGCGGATCGTGCCCGCGTTGTTGACCAGGATGTCGACCGGCCGCTCACGCCCGGCGAGGTCCGCGCCCAGGGCCCGTACGGCGTCGGGGTCGGCGAAGTCGGTGCGGATCGCCTCGAAGCTGCGGCCCGCGGCGGTGACGTCCTTCTCCACCGCGCTGCCGGATTGCTCCAGGGACGCGCTGACGCCGATGACGTCCGCGCCGGCCTCGGCGAGCGCGCGGGCCATGGCGCGGCCGATGCCGCGCCGGGCGCCGGTGACGACGGCGAGCTTTCCGGTCAGGTCGAAGGCGGTCATACGGCGGCCTCCTGGGCGTCGTCGGTGCAGTCCACGAGGATCTTCATCACGTCGCCGCCGCCCTCCAGGGCCTCGAATGCGGCCGGGGCCTGGGTGAGCGGCACGACCTTGCTGATCAGCCGCTCGGCCGGGATGGTGCCGTCCGCGACCAGGGCGACCGCCTTCTCGAAGTCGGAGCGGTCGTACAACCGGGCGCCGACGAGGGTGAGTTCGCGCCAGAAGAAGCGGTGCAGGTTCACCTCGCGGGGGCGGGGGTGGATGGCGACGAGGCACAGGCGGCCGCGCACTCCCAGCACGTCGACCGCCGTGTCCACGCCGCCTGCCGCGCCGGACACCTCGAAGGCGACGTCCGCGCCCGCGTCCCCGGTCCACGCGCCGACCAGCTCGGCCACATCCTCGGCGGCGGGATCCCACACGGTCAGTCCCAACTCCTCGGCGAGCAGCCGCCGGTGGGCGCTCAGCTCCACCACCCGGACGTCGGCCCCGGCGGCCTTCGCCACCAATGCGATCAGGACACCGACGGGGCCGCCACCGACCACCACCACGCGCTCGCCGTCCTTCACGGCAGCCCGGCCCACGTCGTGCACCGCGACCGCGGTGGGCTCGACGAGCGCGGCCCGGTCCAAGGGGAGGGTGGCGGGCAACCGGATCAGGGTGGAGGCGGGCACGGTCCAGCGCTGCTGCATCGCTCCCGGCGAGTCGATGCCGATGAAGTCCAGGTGCTGGCAGATGTGCTGGTGGCCGGCGCGGCAGGCCGGGCAGGTGTCGTCCCAGCGCAGCGGCATCACGGTGACCGCGTCGCCGGGATGCCAGCCCTCGACGCCGGGGCCGACGCGGACGACGCGGCCGGACATCTCGTGGCCCAGGACGGCGGGCGCGGCCACCCGGGCGTCCATGTCGCCGTGGAAGATGTGCAGGTCGGTACCGCAGATACCGACATAGGCGGGGGCGAGTTCCACCTCACCGGGTCCGGGCGGCGCAGTGCGTGCGGGCGCCGCGTCCAGGGTGCGGGCGGACAGGTAGCGGACGGCTAGTGTCATCGTGTGGTCAGGGTCCCTTCAGCGCGGACGCCGATGGTCAGCAGCAGGTTGGCGTAGGTGCGGGTGTCGGCGGTGACGATCGCCAGTGCCAGGTCGGGTGAGCGGGCGGCGTCGTAGAACTCGAAGCGGCCGAGCGTGTCGACCGGGAGGGGCGCCAGCTTCGAGCGGTACTCGGCGATGGCGGGCGGCTCCGGTTCGCCCTCGGGCGGCACCATCACGTGGGCCGCTTCGACGGGCAGGGCGCGCAGCAGGACGTCGAGCACGGTGGTGACGTCGAGCAGGCCGGGGGCGAGGTTGAGGTGGACGGTTCTGGCGCGCTCACCGGTGGCGGTGCTCGCGGGGTAGTGGCCGTCGGCGAGCAGCACGCGGGCGCCGTGGCCGGCTCCGGCCAGGGATTCGAGGATGCCGGGGTGCAGCAGTTCGGTCAGGAGCACGGCGTCCCCGCCTTCGTCGGAGTAGGGGTAGGGGTAGGAGTAGGGCTCAGGTGGTAGAAGGCGGTCGCGGTGCCGGCGAGCACGGCCTGGGTCTCCGTGCCGGAGCAGTCGTTCAGGAGTTCCTCGACGGTGGCGGCCCAGCGGTTCCAGCCGCCGGCGAGGACACAGACGGGCCAGTCGGAGCCGAACATCAGCCGGTCGGGACCGAAGGCGGAGAGCAGGACGTCCCACACCGGGCGGATGTCGTCGACGGTCCACTTCTCGTGGTCGGCCTCCGTGGCCAGACCCGACACCTTGCAGTGGACCTGGGGATGCCGGGCCAGCAGCCGCAACTGCCGTGCCCAGTCGTCCAGTTCGCGCCGCGCGACGGAGGGCTTGCCCGCGTGGTCCAGGACGAGGGGCAGCTCCGGCAGCCGTTCCGCGAGGCGGATCGCCTGGGGGAGCTGGTGGCTGCGGACCAGCACGTCGTATCCGAGCCCGCGCTCCGCGACCGCTCGCAACCCCCGTTCGACGTCCGGGCGTTGAAGCCACTGCGGATCCGACTCGCCCTGTACGAGGTGCCGTACGGCGCGCAGGTACCGTCCTGCGGGCCCGGCCCGCAGGTCGTCGAGTACGTCGCCGATCGCGGGGGACGTCAGGTCCGCCCAGCCGACCACGGCGCCGATCAGCGGGTCGCTGTCGGCCAGGGCGAGGAGGTCGCGGGTCTCGGGCACGGAGGCGATGCACTGGACGACCACCGTGCTCGTCAGTCGCCGTCCGGCGATCGGCCGGGTCGCGGCCGAGCGCAGGGCGTGCGAGCTGAAGTTGCGGCGGATCGGCTCGTGACCGGGCTCGTCCAGCCAGGGCTGGGGCCTGAGGTGCAGGTCCCACACGTGGTGGTGGGCGTCGACGAGGGCCAGGGCGTCAGACACGAGCGGTCCAGACGGGGCCGTCGGGGTAGGCGTACTCCTTGAGGGACTCGGCGTGCATCTGCGCGCTCAGCCCCGGCAGCGTGGGCGGCAGGTAGTGGCCGTCGACGATGCGCACCGGGTCGACGAAGTGCTCGTGCAGGTGGTCGACGTACTCGATGACGCGGTCCTCGGTGGTGCCGGAGACGGCGACGTAGTCGAACATCGACAGGTGCTGCACCATCTCGCACAGGCCCACGCCGCCCGCGTGCGGGCAGACGGGGACGCCGAACTTCGCGGCAAGGAGCAGGATCGCGATGTTCTCGCCCACTCCGCCGACCCGCGCGGAGTCGATCTGCACGATGTCGACCGCGCCGGCCTGCAGGAGCTGCTTGAAGACGACCCGGTTCGCGATGTGCTCACCGGTGGCGACCTTGATGGGGGTGACCGCCTCGCGGACCGCGGCATGGCCGAGGATGTCGTCCGGGGAGGTGGGCTCCTCGATCCAGTACGGGTCGTACGGGGCCAGGGCGTGCATCCAGTCGATGGCGGGCTGGACGTCCCATCTCTGGTTGGCGTCGACGGCGATGCGGATGTCCGGGCCGACGGTCTCGCGGGCGACGCGCATGCGCCGTATGTCGTCCTGAAGGTCCGCGCCGACCTTCAGCTTGATCTGGGTGAAGCCGTCGGCGACGGCCTCGCGGGCCAGGCGGGAAAGCTTCTCGTCGGAGTAGCCGAGCCAGCCGGGGGTGGTGGTGTAGGCGGGGTAGCCCCGGTCGAGCAGGTGGCCGATGCGCTGTGCGCGGCCGGGCTCGGCGCGGCGCAGGATCTCCAGGGCCTCCTCGGGGGTGAGGGCGTCGGAGAGCCAGCGGAAGTCGACCTGCGCGACCAGCTCCTCCGGTGTCATTTCGCCGAGGAAGCGCCACACGGGCTTGCCGGCGCGCTTGGCGGCCAGGTCCCAGGCCGCGTTGACGACGGCGCCGGTGGCCATGTGGATGGCGCCCTTCTCCGGGCCCAGCCAGCGCAGTTGGGGGTCGTGGACGAGGGAGCGGGAGAACGCGCCGAGGTCGCCGCAGACCTCCTCGACGGACAGGCCGACCACGTGCGGGGCGAGGGCCGCGATGGCGGCGGCCTGGACGTCGTTGCCGCGGCCGGTGGTGAAGGCCAGCGCGTGGCCCTCCAGACCGTCGGAGGCGTCGGTGCGCAGGACGACATAGGCGGCGGAGTAGTCGGGTTCGGGGTTCATCGCGTCCGACCCGTCCAGATGCTCGGACGTCGGGAAACGCACGTCCAGCACGTCCAGGGCGGTGATACGGGCAGAGGCCGGGGAAGCGGACGGGGCGGATGACATGGCGGCAACTCCTGTGAGAGCAGGGGCGATACGGCCCCTTGCGACGAGAGGGCGGTGGGGCGGAGGGTGCCGGGCGGCCGGGAGGGCCGCCCGGTTCACTCCTGGACCTTGCCGCCGGTGATGCGTGAGATGGCCAGGGCGACCAGGATGATCAGGCCGTTGAGAGCGCCGATCCACTGCGCGGGGACGCCCGCCAGCGTGAGCACGTTCTGGATCATGAAGAGCAGCAGGATGCCGCAGAAGGCCCCGAACATGGTGCCCTTGCCGCCGTTGAGGCTGATCCCGCCGATGACGGCGGCGGCGAACACGGTGAAGATGTAGCCGTTGCCCTGCGCGGAGGCGACCGAGGCCAGGCGTCCGGAGAGCATCAGCCCGGCGAGGGCGGCGAGCAGGCTGCCGGTGACGATGACGATCCACAGCACCCGGTCGGTGCGGATACCGGCGGCCTTCGCGGCGTCGACGTTGCCGCCGATGGCGTAGAGGGAGCGGCCGAAGCTGGTCCAGCCGAGCACCACGATCGCGACGGCGAACAGCGCCAGGCAGACCCAGATGGACGCGGGCATCCCGAACCATTCGGTGGTGCCGAGGTAGAGCATCGACTGCGGCAGCTGGAAGAAGGTCTGGCCACCGGAGATACCGGTCAGGACACCGCGCAGCACGATCAGCATGCCGAGGGTGACGATGAAGCCGTTGAGGCCGAAGCGGATGATCAGCAGGGCGTTGATCACGCCGATCAGCAGACCGGTGGCGAGCGTGACGGGGATGGCCCAGGCGCCGGGCAGGAGGCCCAGTCCGTGGCCCGCGCCGGCGGGTACCACCAGCCAGGCCGCGACGCCGGGTGCGAGGCCCATGGTGGACTCGAGCGACAGGTCCATCTTCTTGACGATCAGGATCATCGTCTGGGCGAGGACAAGCAGGGCCATCTCGGACATGGTCTGCAGGACGTTGATGAGGTTGTCGGCCTGCAGGAACACCGGGTTGACGATCTGTCCGACGATCGCGATGACCACGATGGCCGGGACGAGCGCCAGGTCGCGCAGCCGGGCCAGCGGTATCCGGCCGCCGAGCAGCGCGGTCCGCTTCGCCTCGGGCTCCGGGGCGCCCGCCGCGGCGGTGTCCGCGAGGACGGTTTCAGGCATGGAGGTCCACTCCTTCCATCGCGGCCACGAGGTCGTGGTCGTGCCAGCCGCGGGCGATCTCTGAGGTCACTCGGCCCTGGAACATCACCAGGACCCGGTCGCACATGCGCAGGTCGTCCAGTTCGTCGGAGGCGATGAGCACTCCGGTACCGGTCTGCGCGGTCTCCTCGACCTTGCCGAGGAGGAATTCCTTGGAGCGCACGTCCACGCCCGCGGTCGGGTTGATCAGGACCAGCAGCCGGGGGTCGTCGGCCAGGGCACGGGCCATGACGACCTTCTGCTGGTTGCCGCCGGAGAGCGCGGAGACGGGCAGGTCGGGGCCGGGAGTCTTGATCGCCAGCTTCTCGATCATGCCCTCGGCGAGCCGGTCCCGGCGGCTGCGGCTCAGGAACCCGTTCGCACCGAGCCGCTTCGGCACGGACAGCGTGGCGTTGTCCGCGATCGACATGTCGGGCACGAAGCCCTGGTGGTGGCGGTCCTGGGGAACGAACCCGGCGCCTGCGGCGAGCGCCGCGGGCACGCTGCCCGGCCGTGGCCGCTTCCCTGCGATCTCCACCTCACCCGCCGCTGCCGCGCGCAGTCCTACGACGGTCTCGGCGACCTCGGTACGACCGCTGCCGGCGGCCCCCGCGAGGCCGACGATCTCGCCGGCCCCGATCCGGAAGCTGACGTCGTCGTACCCCTCGCCCTGCAGCGCGCGGACGTTCAGTGCGGCCGTGGCGCCGGCGTCGAGGGTGGCGGCCCGTTCCGCGCGCCGGTCGGCGGCCGCCTCGCCGGTCATGGCGGCGACGAGGTCGGCGCGGGGCAGGTCCGCGACCGGGGCGGTGACGATGTGCCGGGCGTCGCGGAACACGGTCACCATGTCGCAGATCTCGTAGACCTCCTGGAGGTGGTGGCTGATGAACAGGAAGGTGACGCCCTGGCGTTGCAGGTCTCGGATGCGGTCGAAGAGCCGGTTGATGGCCGCCCCGTCGAGTTGGGCGGTCGGCTCGTCGAGGATGATGAACCGGGCCCCGAAGGACAGCGCGCGGGCGATCTCGACGAACTGCCGCTGCTCGACGCTCAGTTCGGCGGCCGGGGTCTGCGGGTCGACGTTCACGGACCAGGCCGACAGCAGGTCCTGTGCGCGGCGGCGGGTGGCCTGCCAGCTGATGAGACGGCTCGATCCGTGGTCGTGCCGGTTCAGGAAGAGGTTCTCGGCGACGGTCAGCGTGGGGATGATCGTCGACTTCTGGTAGACGCAGGCCACGCGCCGGCGCCAGGCGTCACGGTCGCCGAGCTTGGGGGCCGGCTCCCCGCCGAAGGTCACCGTTCCCTCGTCGGGGGCCTGAAGGCCGGTGAGGACCGACACCAGGGTCGATTTGCCTGCTCCGTTGCGGCCGACGAGCGCATGGGTCTCGCCGGGCCTGATGGTGATCCGGGCGCCGTTCAGGGCCACCGTCGGACCGAATCGTTTGACGATGCCCGTCGCCTCGACGACGGGCGGGGCTGCGGGGGCCCGCCCGTCGTCCGCCGGGGCGGGCGCGGGGGTCACTGCTCGCTCCCCGTCGCTCATCTCAACCGCCTTGTTCTCGTGGGCCGTCGTGTTCCGGGGGAGGATCAGCCGAGGTTGTTGCCCCACAGCGACTTGTCGTCGCTCTTGACGCTGGGCACACCGCCGTAGGTGGCGCCGTCGGCGGTGACGAGCGGGGCGGAGAGCTGGTCCTCGAGCACGCCGTCGCGGACCTTGATGATGGTGCTGTCGTGGTCGGTCTTGCCGGGCTGGAACGTCTTCCCGTCGATCGCGGCCTTCAGGTAGTACAGGGCGTACTTGGCGTACAGGTCGGCCGGCTGGGAGACAGTGGCGTCGATCTTGCCCGCGGCGATGGACTTGAGCTCCTCGGGGATGCCGTCGTTGGACACGACGAAGACGTGCTTCTTGTCCTTCGGGTCCACCAACAAGCCCTTCTGCTTGAGCACCTGGAGCGTGCCGGCCAGGGCAAAGCTGGACTCCATGTAGACGCCCTTGATGTCCGGGTTGGCGGTCAGGTCGGTCTGGAGCTTCTGCGCGGCGGTCGCGCCGTCCCAGTTGGTGGCCTCACCGAGCACCTTGACACCGGGGTAGTTCTTCTTCATGCAGTCGTTGAACGCCTCGGTGCGGTCACGGCCGTTGATGGAGTCCAGACCGCCCTCCAGCATGACGACCTTGCCCTTGCCGCCCAGCTTGGTGCCCAGGTACTGGCAGGCCTTCTCGCCGTAGGCGCGGTTGTCGGCGCGCACGACCATGAACACCTTGCCGCTGTCGGGGCGGGTGTCGACGGTGACGACGGGGATCTTCTTCGCCTCCAGCTGCGCGAGGGTGGGCGCGATGGCGGCGGTGTCCTGCGGGGCCATCGCGATGCCCTTGACGCCCTGGCTGATGAAAGTCTGCGCGTTGGCGGTGAGCTTGGCGACGTCGTTCTGCGAGTTGGTGGTCTTCAGGTCCAGCCCCAGCTCCTTGCCGTACTGGGGCGTGTACTTGATGTAGGAGTTCCAGAAGTCGGTGTCGGAGCGCGGGTAGTCGACGCCGACCAGCGGCTTGTCGCCCGACGACGCCGAGGTGGTGGAGCCGCTGCCGCACGCACTGAGCAGAGCCAGTGCGGACACGGCGGAGACGGCTGAACAGAGGGCGGTTCTGAGTCTCATCGATGCTTCCTCGCGCTCGTCCCTGGGCGGGAGATGTTTCGCCTCGACGACATCTGCGTATCGCCGTGCGGTAGAGATGGGATGTTTATAGGCTCGACTCCGGTGAACTGTCCAGACCCTCGTCAACCTCGAAATGAAATGCCAGGTCACAGCAGTCTCGAAGGCGCGACGGATGCCGCGAAGGCGGGAGATGCATCCCATCAATCCACAGAACTGAGTCGGCCCTCTCGACACGCGAGACCCACGACAGACATGCCATGTTTGCGTGATCTCATAACGGACCAAATCCGCCAGAACATGGTCAAGTCACCTGACTGCACAGTGCTTTTCATCCCTGCACGCCGGTTGACATCCCCGGGAGACATGGCGGACCTTCATCCGTAACAAGCGGCCCGCTGCATTCCCCTGTCCCCTTCTGAACCAGGGATGTTCCATGTCCAGTTCGCTCAGCAGACGCCACTTCCTGGCCGGCGCCACCTGCGTGGCCGCTGCCGCCGTCGCCGGAGGTGTGTTCGGCGCCGGTACGGCACAGGCGGCGCCCAGCACGTACACGCCCGACTGGAACTCGGTCGACCAGCACCCGCCGGCGCCGGAGTGGTTCCAGGACGCGAAGTTCGGGATCTACTTCCACTGGGGCGTCTTCAGCGTCCCGGCGTACGAAAGCGAGTGGTACCCGCGGAACATGTACAACGCGGGCAGCAACGCCAACCAGCACCACATCGCGACCTACGGCCAGCCGTCGGCATGGCCGTACCACAACTTCATCAACGGAGCGCAGGACCTGGCCGGCAACTTCGTGAAGTTCGCGCCGAAGCTGAAGTCGGCCGGCGGGAACTTCGACCCCGACGAGTGGGCGCAACTGTTCGTCGACGCGGGCGCCAGGTTCGCCGGCCCGGTCGCCGAGCACCATGACGGCTTCTCCATGTGGGACAGCCAGGTCAACGAGTGGAACTCGGTGAACAAGGGCCCGGGGCTGAACCTGCTGCAGCTCTTCTCCACGGCCATCCGCGCCAAGGGCCTCAAACTGCTGGTCGCCATGCACCACGCGTACAACTTCAACGGCTACTACGAGTACGCCCCCGCCCAGACGGATCCGAGCCTGAAGAAGCTCTACGGCCAGCTGGGCTCGGCCGCGGAGAACCAGCTCTGGTACGACAAGCTCAAGGAGGTCATCGACCGCGCCCAGCCCGACATCCTGTGGCAGGACTTCAAGCTGGACGCCATCGACGAGACCCAGCGCCTGAACTTCCTGTCGTACTACTACAACCAGGCCAACAGCTGGGGCCGGGAGGTCGTCGCCACCTTCAAGGACGGCCTGGACAACAAGGGCGAGGTCTTCGACTACGAGCGCGGCGGTCCGGCCGACATCACCACCCCGTACTGGCTGACCGACGACAGCATCTCCAGCTCCAGCTGGTGCTACACCCAGGGCATCGGCTACTACACCATTCAGCAGATGCTGCACTCGTTCATCGACCGGGTCAGCAAGAACGGCAACATGCTGCTGAACATCGCGCCGATGGCCGACGGCACCATCCCCCAGGCGCAGAAGGACATCCTGCTCGGTATCGGCGACCATCTGAAGCGCTTCGGTGAGTCGTTGTACGGGACCCGCGCCTGGGCGGTGTACGGCGAGGGCCCGACGAAGATGGGCGGCGGTTCGTTCACCACCCCGCACGCCGGTACGGCGCAGGACATCCGCTTCACCCGCAACAAGGCCGACAACACCCTGTACGCCACCGTCCTGGGCTGGCCGGGCGGCTCGCTGACGATCAAGACGCTCAGCTCGGACCGCATCAACCTGTCGTCGCTGACCTCGGTGAAGCTCCTCGGTACCACCGCCGGCACCTACATCGACCTGCCCGCGCCGGTCCAGAGCTCCTCCGGCCTCACGGTCACCCTGCCTTCCTCGGCGCCGTACAGCGCCAACGCCTACGTCCTGAAACTGGCCTTCTCCGGTACGATCCCGGGCCTGCTGCCGGCCGCCGGCGCCGTCGCCTTCACGGACGTCAACTACACCGGTAACTCTGCCGTGTTCGCCGTGGGCGACTACACCGCGGCCGATCTGACCGCGGCCGGACTGGGCACGGACACCATCTCTTCCCTGCGGCCGTCCCCCGGCTACCAGGTGACCGGCTACTCCGGGGACAACTTCACCGGCACCTCCTGGACCTTCACCGCCGACAACCCCGATCTGCGGGTCACCGGCAACAACGACCAGATCACCTCGCTGAGGGTCCAGTTCAACCCAGCGACGTACTTCCGGATCACCAACGTCACCGACGGGCTCGCCCTGGACAGCGGCGGCAACGTGGCCTCCGGGTCCAACCTCAAGCAGTGGACCTGGGACGGCAGTCCCAACCTCCAGTGGCAGGCGGTGTCGGTGGCGGACGGCTACTACAAGCTGGTCAACCGCACCAACGGCATGGTCGCCGACGGCTGGGGCGCCACGACGGACGGCTCCCCAGCCCGACAGGCCGCCTGGAACGGCGGCCCCAACCAGCAGTGGAAGATCACCAACCGGGGCGGCAGCTACTCGATCGCCAACCGCACCACCGGCCTGGTCCTCGATGGCGGCGGCAACTCGGCCTCGGGCTCCGTCACCAAGCAGTGGACGTACGGCAGCAGTACGAACCTGCTGTGGACCTTCACGGCCCTCTGATCCTCGGGGCCTGCGAGCGGCTGCGGTGGCGTGCTTCTGGTGCGCTGCCGCAGCCGCCGTCCGGCTGGGAAGACCGGAACCGCCGGCAACACACCGGGGAAAAGGTCGGCAACCTTTTCGCGGTCGGCGGCAACTGAGCACTGCAGCATCGGTTCCCTCTTCCGAACGGACAGGTATGAAGACAGCGAGGCAGGCCGCGCGGGAGCGCCGGCGCAGACGCCGACTCCTGCTGGGCACCACATGGGCACTGGCCGCCGCGGGCGTTCTCGCCTACATGGTCATGGGGGTGTTCCCCGGCGGCGGGGCGAATGCAGGGTCTGCCGCAGGCACCCCCTCCGCCTCCCAGGTGAGGGCCGCCGGCTCGGCCGAGGCGCGCGCCGCGGCCACGTCGGCGTCCCCGACCACGACCGGCACGCCGACGCCGAAGGCCGCTGCGACCAAGCCGTCAGCTCGCCCCTCGGCCAAGGACACGCCACACTCCGGGCGGACGGCGTCCACCACGGCAGCACCGGCCGGTCGGATCAGGCCGAACACCACCTATACAGGGGTTGCCACTGCCTACGCGGCCGGTGACGGAAACGGCGCCTGTCTGTTCGGGCCCAGCGACGACCTCATGATCGCCGCGATGAACACCACCGACTACGAGACGTCCAGGGCGTGCGGTGCGTACGTGCTCGTCCACGCGGCCAACGGTGCCTCCGTCACCGTACGGATCACCAACGAATGCCCCCTGCCCTGCGCACCCGGGCAACTGGACCTCAGCCAGCAGGCCTTCGCCAAGCTCGCCGACCTCAAGGTCGGCCGGCTGCCGATCACCTGGCAGCTGGTGAGCCCCGGCACGGCCGGCACGATGTCGATCAGGTACAAGACCGGGTCCAGCCCCTACTGGTGCGGCATCCAGGTGATCGGCCACCGGAACCCGGTGGCGCGGCTGGAGGTCCGCACCTCGGGCGGCTGGCGGCAGTTGCCGCGCACCGACTACAACTACTTCGTTTCCGCCGACGGCGCCGGATGCGGCGGCTCGATCAGAGTCACGGACATCTACGGGGAACAGCTGACCGTCAGCGGGATCGCCCTGCGGCCGGACGTCGTGCAACCGACCCAGGTCCAGTTCGCGCGGCACTGATCACACGGCCGACCAGGGGCCCCGCCACCCGTGCGGGGCCACTCTGCGTGGGCGCATGCCAGGCACTATGGGGTGTATGGAGCACGCCGGCGGTGAGGGGCCGAGAGCGGGCGCCCCGGGGCCGGAGTCCCGTGAGGCCGCCGGGCCGCACGTCGGTGTTCTCGGTGGGCTGACCGTGACGCGTGGCGGACGGGCCCTGAGCCTCGGCGGGCCCCGGCCGCGTGCGCTGTTCGTGCTGCTGGTGCTGGCGCGGGGCGCTGTGGTCACCTGCGACCGGCTGGTCGACGCCATGTGGGACGAGGATCCGCCGCCCAGCGCGGTCGGTGCTCTGCAGGCGTACGTCTCGCGGCTGCGGCGGGAGCTGGAACCTGCCCGTACCTCCGGTTCCCGCAGCAGCGTCCTCGTACGGGAGGGTGCCGGTTACGCGATCCGTCTCGCCGCCGACGAGGTCGACGCCTGGCGGTTCGAAGCGCTGCTCGAACAGGCCGGCCGGCCCGCGACATCGGTGACGGAGAAGGTCGGCCTGCTCACCGAGGCGCTTCTCTCGGCGGTGCCCGCCAACCCGTGCTCCCGATCGCGGACGAAGCCGCCTCCCCATGGTTCAGGTGCCCTCTTCCCAGGGCAGCGACCGTCCGCAGCACTGCTCGACGAGTCGCCGGACCTCTTCGGGGGTCTCGCGGGTGAGGGCGACGGCCGCCAGGGAGGAACAGGTGTCGTGGCGCAGGCGGCGGATGCGGGACCGGACCTCGTCGAGGGCGGCGGGGCCGACCGAGAGGCTGTCGCAGCCGAGGCCGATGAGGAGGGGGGTCACCAGGGGGTGTGCGGCGGCGTCGCCGCAGACGGAGACCTGGCGGTCGTGGCGGTGGGCGGCGGTGACCACGCGGGCGATGGCGTCGAGTACGGCGGGGTGTGCCGCCATGGCGGGGGTGGCGGCGGGGTCGCGCCGGTCCAGACCCAGGATCTGGCAGGTGAGGTCGTTGCTGCCGATGGAGAAGAAGGCGGCTTCGCGGGCGAGGTCGTCGGCCGCGGTGACCGCTTCGGGCAGTTCCACCATGATGCCCAGGGGTGGCACCGGGACGCCGGCTTCGGCGGCCGCGGCCTCGAGGAGGCGTCGGCAGGCGCGGAGTTCGTCGACGCTCGCGACCATGGGGATCATGATGCGCAGGTCGGTGTCGGCTCCGGCGCCGAGCAGGCTGCGGAACTGGTCGGCGAACGCGTCCGGTTGGGCGAGCATGAGGGGAAGACCGCGCCCGAGCCGCCCGTCCTCGCGGCTTGCGGCGAGGAACGGCGGCAGCTTGTCGTCGGCGAAGTCGAGCGTGCGCGCCGTGACGACCTGCCCGGTGAGAGCACGCAGGACGGGAACGAGGGTCGCCGCGTGCTGAGCGCGGGTGGGCCAGGCGCGATGGTTGAGGAAGGGCAGCTCGGTGCGGAGCAGGCCCACACCTTCGGCGCCCGTGGCCAGCGCCGCGCGGGCCTCGGCCGGGGTGGCCACGTTCGCCCGCAGCACGATGCGGTGACCGTCGAGTGTCTCCGCGGGCAGGTCACGCTCCTCGGCGAGGGCGAGCCTGCGGGTCCGGGCGGCCTCCATCGCCCGTAGCGCCCTGGTGCGTTCCTCCTCGTCGGGGCGGGCGACAGCGCTGCCCTGGTCGGCGTCGAGCAGGATCTCCTGGCCGTCCGGCAGGTCGAGCAGCCGCGGGTCCGCGGCCAGCAGGAAGGGAACGCCCAGCGAACGGGCGACGATGGCGGCATGCGAGTTCGGGCCGCCGGTCAGGGAGATGGCGGCCGTCACCGTCCGGCCGGGTTCCAGCAGGTCGGCGGCGCCGATCTCCTGGGCGACCAGGACCAGGGGCTGGTCCGGGGCGGGACCCGTGTCGCCGTGCAGGTGCGCGAGGACGCGGCGGCCGACCTGGCGGACGTCCGCGGCGCGCTCGGCGAGGGTGGGGTCGTCCAGGGCGGCGATGGTTCCGGCGTAGGCGTCGACGGCCTGCCGTACGGCGACGGGTACCGGCCGGCCGTCCTTCGCCCCCTTGACGGCCTGGTCGCGCAGATCCTGGTCCTGGGCGATGTAGCTGTTGACCTCCATGATGTCGGCCTGTTCGTCCTTGCCCTGTGCGCGCAGCGAGGTCGACAGTTCGAGCAGGCGTGCGGCGACGGCGTCGAAGGCGTCCGTGATCTGCTGCGTGGGATCGCCGCCGGCGCGGTGAGGCAACGCCGTCCTCGTGAAGGGCCGGTCGGTGCGGTGGAGGACGCCCAGGGCCGTGCCGGGTGCGGCGGTGTGCCCGGTGAAGGTACGGCGGTCGGTCACCGGGCCCCCAGCGTCTCGGCGAGGGCGCGGAAGACGAGGGCTGTGGAGGTGGCCCCCGGGTCCTGGTGGCCGATGCTGCGGGCGCCGAGGTAGGAGGCGCGGCCCTTGCGGGCCTGCATCGGGGCGGTGGCGCGCATGCCCTGTTCGGCGGCGTCGGCAGCAGCCCGGGCAGCCGTGCCCAAGTCGGCTCCCAGGTCCGTCTGCTGCCGGAAGGCGGCCAGTGCGGGGGCGTAGGCGTCGATCATGGTCTTGTCGCCGGGCGAGGCCGCTCCGAGCTTCTCGATGCTCGCGAGACCGGCGGCGAGTGCCGCGGCGAGCTGCTGTGGGTCGGCGGTGGCGGTGTCCAGGGCCTTGCCGATGGCCCGGAAGGCGCCGCCGTACAGCGGTCCGGAGGCGCCGCCGACGGTGGAGATGAGGGTGGTGCCGGTCTTGACCAGTACGGCCCCCACGGTGTCCGGCTCGTAGTCGGCCAGGGCCGTGACGGCGGCGGAGAAGCCGCGGTGCATGTTGGTGCCGTGGTCGGCGTCGCCGATGGCCGAGTCGAGTTGGGTGAGGTGGTCCTTGTGCTGGTCCACGGCGGCTGCGATGGCCTGCACCCAGGTGCGGGCGAGGTCGGTGTCCACGGGGTCTCCGTTCGGGGTCGGTACGGGGTGGGCGGGTGGTGTGGTGAGCCGGGGGCGGGGGCGACGGCGCGCGGGGGTGCGGTCCGGGCGGGCCGGCCGCGGGAAGGCACCTGCCCGGCCCGCGCGGGTGGCCGCGCCCCGCCCCCGGCTCGGTTCAGCTGCCCCAGCGCAGCGCCGGGGTGTTCACGGGTGCGTCCCACAGGGACAGCATGTCGGCATCGGCCTTGCACACGGTGAGGGAAACACCCGCCATGTCCAGGCTGGTCACGTAGTTGCCGACGAGGTTACGGGCAATCACCACGCCCTTGTCCGCGAGTGCGGCGGCGACCTCGTTGAAGACCACGTACAACTCGATGAGCGGGGTGCCGCCGAGACCGTTGACCATGACGATGGTCTCGTCACCGGCGTCGAGAGGCTGATCGCCCAGGATGGCG
Source organism: Streptomyces longisporus (assembly GCF_039532765.1). NCBI lineage: Bacteria > Bacillati > Actinomycetota > Actinomycetes > Kitasatosporales > Streptomycetaceae > Streptomyces > Streptomyces longisporus. The sequence continues at coordinate 264,936 of NZ_BAAASG010000004.1, read as the reverse complement.
TCCAGGGCGGTGGCCACGATCTCCCTGGCCGGACGGAGCTTCTCGCGGCGCCGCCCGGGTTCACCGTGGATGCCGACGCCGACCTCCATCTCGTCCTCGGGCAGATCGAAGCCGGGCTTGCCGGAGGCGGGCGTGGTGCAGGCGGTCAGTGCCACGGCGAAGGACCGGGAGGAGGCGTTGACCCGTTTGGCCATCTCGGCGACGGCGGCGAGGTCGGCGCCCTGCTCGGCGAGCGCCCCGGCGATCTTCTCGACGAAGACCGTGGCGCCGGTGCCCCGGCGGCCGGCCGTATAGGTGGAGTCCTGGACGGCGACGTCGTCGTCGACCAGCACGGTCTCCACGGTGATGCCTTCCTCGACGGCGAGTTCGGCGGCCATCTGGAAGTTGAGGACGTCGCCCGTGTAGTTCTTCACGATGAACACCACGCCCGCGCCGCCGTCGACGGCCTGGGCCGCGGTGAGCATCTGGCCCGGCACGGGCGAGGTGAACACCTCACCGGCGCAGGCCGCGTCCAGCATGCCCCGTCCCACGAAGCCGCCGTGCAGGGGTTCGTGCCCCGAACCGCCGCCGGATACGAGGGCGACCTTGCCCGGCTTGGTGCCCGAGGCGCGGGCGATCACCCTGTTCTCCGCGTCGACCTTCAGCGAGGGGTGCGCGGCGGCGATCCCGGACAGCGCGTCGGCCAGTACCGCTTCAGGCGCGTTGATCAGCTTCTTCATGACAGGGCTCCTTCGGCGGCTGCGACGGGCTCGGGGGTCGACTCGGCGATCGTGGCGATGCCTCGGCGGGCGTTCAGGGCGACGTAGAGGAAACCGGCGGCGACCGCTCCCACGACATCGCCGATCAGATAGACCGGCAGCTGGTTCCAGTGGACCGTGCCGTTGAACAACTGGCCGACCAGCATGGGCCCGACGACACGGGCCGGGTTGATGGCGGAACTGGTGGCGGGTCCGACGACCATGATGACGGCGAACACGGCGAGGCCGATGGCGAGCCCGGCGAACCCTCCCGCCGAGCGGCGGTCGATCGCACCGAAGACGACGAAGGCGAGAACGGCGGTGCCGACGGCTTCGGCGAAGAAGGCCTGGCCGGCGCCGACTTGAGGGCCGTAGGAGGCGATGCCCAGACCGACGGTCACGGCCTTGTGGCCGAGCACCCCGATGATCGCGAGGGCTCCCAGTACGGCGCCCGCGACCTGGGCGGCTATGTAACCGGGGACGTCCCGCCAGGGCATCTTCCCCGTCGCGGCGAGCGCGAGGGTGATGGCCGGGTTGATCTGACAGCCGGAGATGTGGCCGATCGCGTAGATCATCGCGATGACGACCGTGGCGAACGCCAGCGAGATCATGCCCAGGTCGGCGAAGGTGAACGGGGCCTTGCCGTTGACGATGAGGGTGGCGGGAACCGAACCGACGCCGATGAACACCAGCATCGCGGTGCCCAGAACCTCGGCCAGAAGCTTCTGTGGGTAGGTGTTTTCTTCCATGAAAGGCGCCCAGCGCCGAGCGGCGGCTCGGGCGTCTCACCTCCTCCGCGGGGAGCGGGCTGTGAAGGGAGGGGAAAGCCGGGCGGCTTTAAGCCTCCGACTAGAGGTCGTTCACTATGGATGAACGTTGTTCCGGAAATTAAGCCCACGTTTCCGGCCTGTCAAGAGGTTCGGCAGCCCTCGCGTTGCATTGACGGGCAGACCGATACGAAGAAGGCCCCCCGGCGGGACGCCGAGGGGCCTGGATCAGGCAGGGGTCAGCTCAAGGCGGTGCGGGCGGCCGCCCCGCGCGGGGCGCCCAGGTCGCGGGAGAGGTTGCGGGCGGTCTCCCGGACGGCGACCGCAAGCTCCTGACGTGCCGATTCGGCGAGAATCCGCTCGACGGGGCCGACGATGCCGAGCGAGCCGACCACCTCGCCGGAGCGGTCGAAGACGGGAGAGGCGATACCGGCGTCCCCGATGGCGGACTCCTGGTCCTCGATCGCATAGCCCGTCCTGAGGACCTCCTTCAACTGCCCGGCCAGCTCCTCCGGGGCCGTGATGCTGGCCCCCGTGAGCACCGCCCGCTCACCCGCGAGCAGCCGCTCACGCTCCCCGGCCGGCAGGAAGGCCACGATCGCCTTGCCCAGGGCACACGTGCTCCACGGAATGCTGGCGCCCACCTCGAGGATCTGCACGGCGCCCTCAGGCCGGAACGCATGGTGCACCACCAGGACGTGATCACCGGTGAGCACGGCCACCCAGACCGCCTCGTTCGTCCGGTTCGCGAGCTGGTCCGCCCAGGTCAGCGAGCGGGTTCGCAGTTCCTGGGTGTCCAGGTAGGCGTTGCCCAGCTGCACCAGTTCCGGGCCGAGCTGGTACTTCGAACTGTCCCGGTCCTGCACCACAAGACCCTCGGCCTCCAGCGTGCGCAGCAGCGCGTGCACGGTCGGCTTGGCCACGCCCAGGCGGTCGGCCAGCTCGGTCACTCCGAGCCGCGGACCGGTGGACGCGAGCTCCCGCAGTATCTGCACCGCTCGCTGCACCGCCTGCACCATCGAAAAATTCTCCTCGGTTCACTATTGCTGAACGCTGTTCCGACATCTACGTTAGCTGTTCATGAGCGCATCTGTCGGCATCGTACTCGTGTCCCACAGCGCCGAGCTCGCCGCGGGCCTTCGCCTGCTGGTGCAGCAGATCGGCTCCGACACGGTCCCCCTCGCAACGGCCGGAGGCACCGACGACGGCCGGATCGGCACCAGTTACGACCTCGTCCTCGATGCCATCCGCGGCGTCGACCGCGGTCAGGGTGTCGTCGTCCTGCCCGACCTCGGCAGCTCCGTGCTGACCGCCCGCACCGTCCTGGAAGACCATCCCCACCCCGACGTGCTGATCGTCGACGCCCCCTTCGTCGAAGGAGCCGTAGCAGCCGTCGTCACCGCCGCATCCGGCGCCGACCTGAAGACCGTCGCCGACGCCGCCAAGGAGGCCCGTCATGTCCACAAGCTCTGAGCCCGCCACCACGACCGCGACGACCCCGTCCAGGCATGAGGCGGCCGTGGTCCTGCCCGCCAATCTGCACGCCCGTCCCGCGGGTCGACTCGCCCGGGCCGCGGCCACCTTCGACAGTGCCATACGGCTGGAGTACGGCGACCGGACGGTCAATCCGACGGGTGTGCTCGCCGTCATGGCCCTGGGGGCCACCCTCGGAAGCACCGTGACCGTCCGCGCCGAAGGCCTCGACGCCGAACAGGCCGTCACGGCCTTGGCACAGATACTCGCCACAGCCGAGTGACCGGACGCCACCGGCCGCACGAGAAGCAGAGACCAGTGGAGGCGACCTAGGTGAGCACCCCCGCCACGCACACGCCTGACGCCGGGACAGAGCCGCCCTCGCGGATCGAGGACCTCCGGGTGCCGCACATCCCCGAGGCCGTTTCCGTCGTACGCCGACGGGCACGTACCGTTCTCGCCCGGTGGCTGGTGCCCCCGGCGACGACCGACGACGCCCTCCTGGTGATCTCGGAGTTGACCACCAACGCGATCGTCCATGCGCAGCCCCCGGCAGTGCTGCGGCTGTCCATTCCTGAGGACGGCCACTGCGGCGGGCTCCGTATCGAGGTCACCGACGCGGGGCCCGTACGTCGACGACGGCCTTCGCGCCGCGGCCCTCACCTCGCCGAACACCACGAGAACGGCCGCGGGACCGGCATCGTCGCAGCCCTCTCCACCCGGCACGGAATCTCCTGTCGCCCCGGGAGGACCACCAGATGGGCCGTCCTCCACGTCACGGCCTGAAGTCACTGACGTACCGTCAACGCGTAGACGGCCAGAGGGCGCCGAGGATCACCCGAATCCGCCGGGACCGCGAGCGCGATGCGGCGAACTGCTCCGCGCAGGCGACCAGGGCGTGGGCGAGGATCTGCGGGTCGGGTGCCGGGGCAGGACGTCGCTCCGACACCATCGCGTCACTCCTCGTCGCGCAGCCGGCCCGCCAGGGACGTCAGCGGCTCGGTCCGCTCCGTGTGGCCCAGAGCGGTCAGGCGGGAGATCGCCGCGTCGAGGCGGGTGAGAGCGGGGGCCGGGCGTTCCAGGTAGAGGCCCTCGACGGCAGCCGCGAGGCGGATGCACTCGGCCCACTCGCCGGCACGGCCGTCGTCCGTTCCCGGTTCGCCGAGCAGCGCCAGGGCCTTGTCCAGGGCGGCCAGGGCGTCCTCGTACTCGCCGGCGTAGGCGTTGACCCGTCCGTGCTCGTAGGCCAGGGCGGTGTCCAGGGAGCGGCCGTGGGCCTCGTACCCGGCGGTGCGGGCCTCGTCGGCTATCCGGCCGGCGTCGGCGAGGAAGGCACGGGCGTCGGCCAGGCCGTCGGGACCCTGCTGCTGGGCCTGGAGGCGGGCGAGTTCCCGCAGGCAGTTGCTGAGCTGCTCATAACGCGGGGCCCGGGCGTGGGCGCCGAGTGCCTGGTCCGCGGCCTCGCGGGCCCGGCCGAACTCACCGGCTTCACCCAGGAGTACGGCCGTCTCGGCGGCGATCATGGCATGGCTTCCCGGGTCGTCGTCCCAGCAGGCCGACTCGGCCGCGAGGGCGACGAACTCCGCCGTGGCGGCCTTGAGGTCCTCCCCCTCGTGCAGCGCGCGGGCCCGGGTCAGGCGCAGCTGGGCGACGAGCCGGTCGTCCACCTCTCCGGCCGCGATGTCCGGTTCGGCCAGCAGGGAGTCGAGCAGGGCGATGCAGTCCTCCACGCGGCCAAGGTCGAGGCTGAGCCGGGCCGCGTTGCTGTAGGCGCAGTACGCGTCCGTGCGGCTGCCGTGGCGCAGGTCCAGCTCCGCGGAGCGCGTCAGGTGCCGCAGGGCCTCGTCGGGGCGGCCCAGATGCATACAGGCCTCGGCCAGATCACCGTGGAGGCGGGTGGTGTCGACGGCGTCGGCCGGCCAGTCGGCGGCCAGTCGCAGCCCCTCGCTGAGGTCCGCGTGCGCGGCCTTGGCGTCCCGCAGGCCGAGCTGGAGGCGGCCGCGCAGGCCGAGCGTGCGGGGCAGGTGCCAGGCGGGACCGTGCTCCTTCAGCCGGTCGAGGAGAGCGTCGGTCTGGGTGACGGCGGCGGGCAGGTGTCCGGAGATGGCGTAGGTGCTGGCCCGCAGCTGCAGGGCGCCGGAGATCTGCCCGACGATGTCGTGCCGGGTGGCGAAGGCGTGCAGCAGGTCCACCTCGGCGAGCACCGGTGCGACGTGCTCGTCGCTCCGTGACGTCTGCAGGCGCAGGGCGAGCGCGGTCGCCCGCAGTCGCAACAGGCGGGCCTCCTGGAACGGGGCCAGTCCGGGCGTCTCCTCGTGCAGACGGACCATGGACGCGTGGGCGGCGGTCAGCGCGGCGGCCTTCGCCTCGGCTTCATCGGCTCCTTCCGTGGCGCTCTCCGCGCGGATCTCAGCGCCGGCCAGCAGAGCGCAGGCGCGGGCCAGCGTCGCCTCTCCCGGCTGTCCGACGGCGTCGTACAGGGCCGCGGCCTCCTCGTGGAGCTCGGCGGCCACGGCGAACTCGTCCTTGTTGCCCGCCCGGTTCGCCTCGTCGGCCAGCAGGTCGGCGCGCAGTCGTACCAGCGGGCCCACGGCCGGGTCTTCGGGGTGGGTGTAGTCGCGGGCGGCGACGAGCGTGCGCAGCCGCGCCCAGCAGGCCTGGGCGTCCGGGTGCCCCTGCTCGTCCAACTTCCTTGCCCGGAGGACGAGTTCCGGCAGCGAGTCTGGGACGGCGGCGGCCGTGCGGGCGGCGGGCGCGGCGACCGGGGCGGCCGGGGCCACGTCGTCGAGGCTGCGGGGACGCAGGGTCAGTTCCAGTGCGTCCAGGAGCGGGGCACGGTCGAGGCGGGCGCGGCGGCGGTCGGTGTGGGCCGTGGTGCCGTTGCGGGCGTCGAAGCGGGCGGCGAGGTCGTCGGCGCGGCCGCGCACCTCGGCGCGCAGGCCGGCCACCGTCCAGGCGCGGCCCGCGTACCCGGCGGCGGGCTGTTCGCCGTGGCCGAGCAGCTCGATGCGCTGGAGGAGGACCTCCACGCCGGTGAGGAAACCGAGCTGGTCCAGCGGCGAGTCGACCTCGTCGAACAGGTTCCGGTTCTCGGCGAGCAGTTCCAGTCCGCGTGCCTCGTTGCCGGTCAGCGCGCAGAACTCCAGGTGCCGGGCGACCTCCTGGGCCATGGAGGGGTTGCGGCGGCAGCCGCGGTAGCCGGCGAGGTGCAGTGCGCGGGCCTGATCGATGCCGCCGGTGCGCAACAGGGGCAACAGCGCGTACGAGATGGAGCGGGCCGGCTCCTCGTGGCAGGACTCCTTCCCGGCCAGGACAGGCTCCCAGGTGCGCAGGGCCCGCTCGTCGTCACCAGCTTCGAGGTGGTACAGCGCGCGCTCGCAGATCTCGCAGGCCTCGCAGTCGCTGAGCCTGGTGCGGGTGCGGCCCGCCCACAGCTCGTAGGCGAGGGCGGTGTCCTCGCCCACGTGGGCGGCGAGCCGGTAGGCCTGTCCGTAGTAGGGCTGCAGACCGAGGTCGGCCATCTCGTACCGGTCGCGCATCTCCGTCAGCCACTGGCGCAAGCTGGGCAGCGGTACTTCGGGCAGCTGAAGCAGGGCGTGGGCCACCCACTTGAACCGCCAGAACAGCTGGTGGCGCGTGCGGTCGTCGAAGACGTCGGGCTGCTCGTCGAAGAGGGTGAGCAGACGGGCGAAGACGACGGGCGACTTCCGGGGTTCGGAGCCGTAGGTGTACGCCTCCTGGAGTTCGAGGAGTGCATGGACCAGCGGAAGCGGCTCCGCGAACTGCTCGGCGGCGTCGACGAGTTCCTCGGCGATGACGGTACGGGTGCGGCCGTAGGGGCGCCGATCGTTCTCCTGGAGCGCCTGGTACAGCTCGTCGGTGTTCTGGGGTGCGGTCGGCATCGTCAGCTGTCCTTGCGGAGGGCGTGGGCGAGGAGGTCTAGGAAGGAGCGGTTGATGAGGCTCGACTCGGCGGGCCTGAGCGGACGCCTCGACAGCATCGCGGCCTGCCCGTAGAGGGCTTCGGCGCTGGTGCGGGCCAGTTCGGGCTCGTCGATGGTGACAGCGGTGCGCACCAGCGGATTGAGCTGGTTGAGGATCAGCTGGGCGCGCGGGGCCTCCTGGCGCAGAGCGCCGAGGATGTCGCCCCAGATGCCGCCCTGCTGCTCGCGGGCGAGCTGGGAGCGGGTGCGTTCGTGCCGGGCCTCGCGGCTGTCGAGGAGGAGGGCGGGGGCGGAGGCCGGCTGGAAGGTGCGCAGCGCCACGTCGCAGTCGAAGACGGCGAGGGCGTCGCGGGCCTGGGCGAGGTAGGCCGCGGCGGCCAGTTCCGTCTCCCGGTCGACGGGGTCGAGGTGGGCGGTCAGGGTCGCCGGGTCGAGGTCGGCGACGCTGACCTCGGGCCTGATCTCCGGCAGCCGGTGGACCAGTTCACGGTCGTAGGTGTAGCCGCCGTTGACGACACCGAGCCCGGCGGCCGAGGCGATCGCCGCGACCTGCCGGAACTCCTCCACGCTCGACGTCACGAGCACGGTGCGGTGGCTGCGCGCGAACTCGTCCAGCGTGGCGTGTCCGTCGGTGGTCTCGAACGGCAGCCAGAGCAGCAGCATCCGCAGGATCTCGTCGTCGTGCACCGCGAGCGACTTCACGGCCAGGTGGTGGGCCTGCAGAAAGCGGCCGAGCAGGTCCGGGTCGCTGGCGGCGGCGCGGGCGATCCATGCGCGCAGCCGCTCGGCGAGGGCGTCACGGACCGCGGCGAGGGTGTCGTCCTCGTACAGGGACTCGCGGGATGCCGTCGGGCGCAGGCTCTCGGCGTCGACGACGCAGCGGACGAAGAAGGCCCACTCGGGCAGGATCTCCTCGGCCTGCTCGGACAGCAGCATCCCCTTGACGTGCACGCGGTGGCCGTGACGGCGTCCGGCCGGCACCGTCTCGGGCAGGATGCATGCGATGCCCTTGAGACCCACGGCCGGCAGGTCCAGCTCGACGGTGTCCAGCGGCTTGAACCCGAAGACCTCCTCGCCGTACGCGGCCAGCGCTCGCGAGCGGGCTCCCGGTGTGGGATGGCTGCGCGACCAGGGTGCGGGCTCGGGGTTGACGGGTGCGCCCGGGCCGCCCGTGCCGTCGTCGAAGGTCACGGGGTGGCGCAGCAGCGAACCGAAGTGCCGGGCCAGGGCGTGCACCTGAGCCGGGCGGGTCCACTCGGCCGCGTCGGCGCGCGGGGTCAGGGTGACGGTGGTGCCGGGGCCAGGGCGGGCCGAGGCGGACAGGGTGCGGACGGTGTAGCTGCCGTCGCCGCGTCCCCGCCACTCCACGGCGGGAGCGTCGGGGATGCGGGCGGAGCGGCTCAGAACGTGGATCTCGTCCGCGACCAGGAAGCAGGAGAGCAGGCCGATGCCGAACTGGCCGATGAAATCAGCGCGTTGCTCCGCGATCCGCTCCGCACGCTTGCTGCTGCGGCCGATGGTGGCCAGGAAGGTGTGCACGTCGGCCTCGGTGAGACCTACGCCGTCGTCCTCGACCCGTACCACCGAACCGTCGGCGTACAGGCGGATGCCGAAGGCGTCGGTGGGGGCGCCCGGCGCGAGGCCGTGCCGGGCGGTCAGCGCGTCCACCGCGTTCTGCAGGAGTTCTCGCAGGTAGACGCGGGGGCTGGAGTAGAGGTGGTGGGAGAGGAGGTCGACGAGGCCGCGCAGATCCACCTGGAAGGTGCGGTCGGCGCCGGCCGGTTCGACGGTGGTGTCGGGCAGAGTCATCAGGCAGTCCGGGGTGTGGTGAGCGACGAGCAGCGGGCGGGTGGGGTTCAGGCGTTGCGCCGGGCGCGGGTGTACATCTCTTCCGGCTTGGCCATGTACTTCCAGGGCCATGGGGTGTAGGCGCCGTCCAGCTCGCGGAAGACGCGCGGCAGCGCGATGCGCTCGGAGGCGAGCGACAGGGCCATGGCGAAGATGTTGAAGTCCTCCTGCCAGCCCGGGCGTCGCTCGTAGGCGGGATGCAGGATGCTGTGCTCGGCCGCCTCCAGCAGCTCGTCCTGGATCTCCGGAGTGACGAGGCAGTTCTTGTCGTCGGACTCGACCCAGTCCTCGATGTGTGCCATCGCGATGACACAGCCGATGCGATGGCCCTCGGGCGCGTCGGCGAACGCCTCGCGGGCGAACGCCAGGGCCTCGCCCGCCTCGCCGCTCCACCGGGGCTGGAGCTGCGAGACCCATTCGATGTGGGTCTCCAGGTCCAACGGGTCGCGGCGCAGGGCGGCGTCGAGCCGGGCCTCGTTGACGGATCGGCCCAGTGACATGCCGCGGCCGGAGGTGAGCAGGCGGCGCCATGGCGTGAGCCAGTCGGGCCGCAACTCGGCGGCCTCCAGCAGATGTTCCTCGGCGATGTGCAGCCGCTCGTGGAAGACCCGCCACTGCTCCTGGCTCACGTTCACGGCACGGGCGGAGGTGCGCGCCTCCCAGCCCCAGGTGATGTGGCGCGCTCCGGATATCAGCAGGGCCGTCGCCCGGTGCTCCTTGTCCTGTTCGACGGCGCGGCCGATCCAGTCCTGCAGGCCGTCCAAGTCGGCCAGCTCGGCCAGGACTTGGTGGTCGCGGCCGAGATCGAAGGGGGCAAGCGCCGTCTTGACCGCCTCCCAGTCAGCCGTCTTCGCGGCCTCCACCAGGGCCAGCACCCGCGCGTCCCCCAGGGCGTGCAGCGTGTACGTCCCGTTCCTCTGCCGGCGTGGAACGGGAAGGGCGTGCGGATCCGCCACCGGTCTCTCCGCGCCCCTGCCGAACAGCCTCCCCAACATGCCGCGCCCTCCCCTGGTCCCCGCGTGATCGTCCGGTGCAGCATAAACGGCACCACTGACACCGCTTCCACAGGGTTTTCACGGTGCGACGCGGCGTGCTCGGTCAGGGGCAGCCGAGTACGGCGGCATCCAGCCGATCTCCCCGGGTGTCTGTCTCAAGGCCGCAACCAAGCACCGTATTTGTCAGTCGTCCCCCATGATGACGCTCAGCGCTCTTCGCCCTCGGCCAACCCCCCACTGTCCGCGAATGAGGCCGCATGCTCCGTATCCATTTCACCACCCAGGACTTACAGAACATCCGCATCGCACGTCGGCCCGACCCCCTGTGGGAACTCGTCTGCGCCACCTGCCGGTTGGTCACACACCAGGGGCCGCTCGAGTTCGGGTCATGGCGTCGCTCCGTCCGCGAACGGATCGCCACGGACCCGGTGGCCGGCCGCGCTCTGCACACGCTGCAGACACTCGTCCCGCCCGTCGGGTACATCCCCGACTTCCTCACCCCGACCGTCCTTGAAGGCGGTCTGCCCGCGGCACTGGAGGAGATTCAGGCCACTCCTCCCGGTCGGCTGCGGCAGGAGTTGGGCAGGCTCGCTGCCGCTCGGCCGCTGCCCGGGTGGACCACGGCACTCGGCCGACCGGGAGACCGCGGCCTGCGCTCTCTGGCGAAGGCCCTGGAAGTCTCCGCCACGACACTGCTCGAACCGCGCTGGGCCCACGCTCGCAGAGCCATCCGTGACGAGGTCGACCTGCGTTCCCGTGTCCTCCTCGACGGCGGTGTCCTGGCCCTGCTGGAGAGCCTGCGGCCGCTCGCCCGGTGGCGGGCACCCGTCCTGGAAGTGGAGTACCCCACCCATCGCGACCTCCATCTGGAGGGCCGCGGGCTGCTTCTGCTCCCGTCCTACTTCTGCTGGCGCAGGCCCACCGCCCTTGCCGATCCCGCCCTCGGGCCGGTCCTGGTCTACCCGGTCACCGCACGGCCGCTCGACTCGATCCCCCTCAACGACAACGGACTCGACCGTCTGCTGGGCCGCACCAGGGCCTCGGTCCTCATCGAGGTGGCCCGCGGCGGCCCCCGGACCACCTCCGAGGTGGCGACGGCTGTCGGCATCGCCCTGCCCAGCGCCAGCTACCAGCTCGCCGTCCTCCGGGACGGAGGGCTGGTGGCAAGCAGGCGGGAGGGGCAGTACGTACGGCACTCGGTGACGCTCATGGGCCACCGGCTCCTGGACGGGGACGAAGGACGGTTGCAGCAGACGGGCCAGACGAACCGCCCATGATTCGACCACCTTCGAAATGCTTCCCGCCCACCCGGCACACGGACGAACATCCTCGGCGGGGCGTGGCCGCCAAGCACCGCGGCGACCGGCCGCACCGCGCCACTCGACCCAACGGGGGAATCATGAAACTGCTGCGCAATCACCGCGCCCGTCGCGCCGCAACCACGGGCGTCACCCTTCTGCTGGCGGGCGTCCTCGGGACCGCCGGAGCCACCGCCTCCAACGCCCGGACCGCGGCACCCCGGACCCAGCAGATCGCCTCGTCCGTCCTCGGCAGCGACTACAAGATCACGCTCACCGCGCTGCGATCGACTCACGACGAGTACGCCGCCTCGGTGCGGCTGCAGGTCTACACGCACACCGGCGGCACGTGGAAGGAGTCCGACCGGGTCACGGTGGGCGAGGTCGACGGATGGTTCTGGTACCCGCTGACCGGCAGCCGGTCCGTCTGCGAGTTCTCGACCGCGAGCATGGAACCCGCGCCCCTCACCGTCAGCCTGCTGATCACCCCGTCCATCGGCTGCTCCCAGCCGGCGCACTACGTCGTGAAGCAGGGCAGGGTCCACGCCGGCTGAACCGCGCCGGCTCCGGACACCGCAACGACGTCACCTACTTTCGGGATGCTCATGAACAAGACCTCGCCCCGCGCCGTCCGGCTCGCAGGCTCCGTGGCGTGCGCGTTCGTCCTTGTCAGCACCTTGACGAGTGCCGCCGCCGCGCAGCCCTCCGGCAGTGCCGCAGCCGGCCGCGCAGTCGCGTACGACTGCGACGTCGACGCCCTCAGCAACCACTGGTGGTGCCGGAACAAGCCGGGGATCCGCGTCCAGTGGGCCGGGCAGACCGTCGGCTACCTCAATTCCGACACCAACTGGTTCACCTGTCGATACGAGGGTGATCCCACGGGCGGCGGCGGTCCGCACCCCAACCGCTGGATCTACACACTCGCCGACACCCCTCACCTCAGTCATGGCGGCTGGGGCTTCGTGAAGGACAGCGACGTCATCGACGAGACCGATCCGCTGCCCCGCTGCTGAAGCGGTACCGCGCCCGCCTCAGTCGAGTTCGATGTCCGGCCGGTACATGTCCAGCCACACCGCGAGGTCCAGCGCGCGTTCCAGGCCGCGCCGTTCGGACTGGGTGTTCACGGGTGTGTCGCGGTGGGCGACGCGGTGCAGGCGGTCGCGGTCGACGAGGTCGAAGACGGGGTGGGCGGGCTGGGCCAGCAGGTCCTTGGCCTGGTCCTGGAGCGCGGTGGCGTACCGGGGGTCCTGGGTCGACGGATAGGGGCTCTTGACCCTGTCGTACACCGACTTCGGGAGCAGATCGGCGGTCGCCTCGCGCAGCAGGCTCTTCTCCCTGCCGTCGAAGGACTTCAGCGACCAGGGCGTGTTGTAGACGTACTCCACCAGGCGGTGGTCGCAGAACGGGACCCGGACCTCGAGACCGACGGCCATGCTCGCGCGGTCCTTGCGGTCGAGCAGGACGCGGACGAAGCGGGTGAGGTGCAGATGGCAGATCTGCCGCATCCGGTACTCGAAGTCGCTCTCGCCGTCCAGGCGGCGGATACCGCCGACGGCGGTGCGGTAGCCGTCGTCGACGTATCCGTCCAGGTCGAGGGAGGCCAGCAGGTCCGGGCGCAGGACCTCGGCGTCCTCGCCGAAGTGGCGGCGGAAGTTGACCAGCCAGGGGAAGGTGCCGCCGCGGCGGGCCTCCTCGTCGAAGAACTGCAGATAGCCGCCGAAGACCTCGTCGGCGGACTCGCCGGACAGGGCGACGGTCGACTGGTCCCGGATGGCACGGAACAGCAGATACAGCGAGGCGTCCATGTCGCCGAGCCCGGCGGGCAGGTCGCGGGCCCGGATCACCTTCGCGCGGATGTCGGGATCGGCGAGTGCCTGCGCGTCCAGCACGATGTCCTGGTGTTCGGTGTGGGCGGTGCGGGCCACGTCGTGGACGAACGGGGTGTCGGGCGTGCCGCGGAGTTCGTCGGCGACGAAATGGTCGGTCTGGCCGACGAAGTCGACGGCGAAGCTGCGTACCTTCTCGCCGTGTTCTCCGAGTTGGCGGGCGGCGAGCGCGGTCATCGCGGAGGAGTCGAGGCCGCCGGAGAGCAGGGTGCAGCGGGGCACGTCGGCGACGAGTTGTCGGCGCACGATGTCGTCGAGGAGGGAGCGTACGGTGGCGATGGTGGTGTCGCGGTCGTCGGTGTGGGGCCGGGTCTCCAGCTGCCAGTAGACGCGGCGCTGCACCCCCGTGCGGTCGACGGTGACGACGGTGCCCGGTTCGACCTCCGCCATCCCCTCCCACACGGCATGCCCCGGCGTCTTGATCATCGTGAACAGTTCGCGCAGGCCGTCCAGTGCGACGCGGGCGGGCGCCAGCGGATTGGCGAGGATCGCCTTGGGTTCGGAGCCGAACAGGACGCCGTCGGGTGTCGGGTAGTAGTAGAAGGGCTTGATGCCCATACGGTCGCGGATCATCACCAGCTTGTCCCGGCGGCCGTCCCACACGGCGAACGCGTACATGCCGTTGAGCCGTTCCGCGACCTGCTCGCCCCATTCGAGGTAGCCGTGCAGGACCACCTCGGTGTCGGAGTCGGTGGTGAAACGGTGGCCGCGGCCGGTGAGTTCACGTCGCAGCTCGGTGAAGTTGTATGTCTCCCCGGAGTAGACGAGTGCCACGGTCCCGTGCGGGGTGTCGACGGTCATCGGCTGGCGGCCGCCGGGCAGATCGATGATCGCCAGCCTGCGGTGCCCGAGGGCCGCGGGTCCCTGCACCCAGGTGCCGCGGTCGTCGGGGCCACGGCAGGCCATCGTCTCGGTCATTGCATCCAATACGGCCGCCTCGGTGCGCAGGTCGCGGTCGAAGGAGATCCAGCCGGTGATGCCGCACATGCGGTGCCTCCTGCTCCAGGTCTGCACGATGGATGCCGTCGCACCTGCGGTTTCCCGGACGCGACGACGACTCACCAGCAGACAAGATGTAACTGCCACGCATATGCGAGGGTGCGCCGCGCCAGGGACGTGGTCAACACGGCCGTAACATCAGCAACCCACTGACCCCCCCTTTTCGGCCCCACTTTGCATCGGCGAAACCCGCGGAGCCCCGCGTCACCGGGCCGCCTGCGCCGGGAATCGGCCACAGGCAAAAACTTCCCCACCGTGGAGCCATTGGGGTGCGGTCACTCAGGGGCGAGGTGGGTCAGCCGCCCGTCGACTCCCGGATCACCAGGGAGAAGCCGCCGACGACGTCCTGGTGCGGGGCCGGGGGCTCGGTCTGTCCGATGCGCCGGATCAGGAGGTCGACCGCCCGCTCTGCCATGCCGTCGTGGTCCGGATCGACACTGGACAGCGAGGGGATGAAGAACTCGCTCTCCGAGACGTTGTCGAAGCCGATCACCTTCACCTGGTCGGGTACGCGCGTCCCCACGTCGGCGAGGCCCCGCAGCACGCCCATGGCGAGGGAGTCGGTCACGCAGAACACGCCGTCGAAGTCGAGCCCGCTCCTCGCCATCTCGCGGGCCCGTTCGGCGCCTTCGCGCATGCCCAGACGGCCCACGTGCTGCACCAGGGCGCGGTCCGCGGACAGGCCCGCGTCCTCCAGGGCCCTCCGGTAGCCGGCGATGCGCAGGCTGGAGGTGTCCACTTCCTCGACCGCCCCGCACACGAACGCGATACGCCGGCAGCCCCGCTCGATCAGATGCCGGGTGGCGGCGTGGGACGCCTCGAAGTTGGGCATGGCGACGTGGTCCACGGGGCCGCCGAAGATCCGGTCGCCGAGGATGACCACCGGATGGTCCACCCTGAGCCGCTCGGCATCGCCCTGCCCCATGCCCGCGGCACTCAGGATGAGCCCGTCGTAGAGCCGGTTGCGGGAGAGGGACAGGGCGTCCAGCTCGTTGTCCCGGGAGGCGGTCTGCTCGATGCTCACCCTGAGTCCGCGCCGCTCGGCTGCGGCGATGATGGTGGCGGCCAGCAGCCCGTAGTAGGCGCTGTTCACCTCCGGAACGGCGAGGCCGATGGTTCCGGTTCGGCCCTTGCGCAGATTGCGGGCCGCGACGTTGACCCGGTAGTCGAGCCGGGCCATGGCCTCGAGCACCTTCTCGCGCGTCGCGGGTCGGACGTTCGGATGGTCGTTGATGACGTTCGAGACGGTCATCGGTGAGACCCCGGCCGCCTTCGCCACGTCCTGGATCGTGGTCACCCTCACCCCTGGTCTGCCGTCCCGGAATCCAGTCGCATGCCAAACCGCACCCGAGTGCACGGGGCCGCGAAGAGAGAGCCGCGGGATCTTGCACACCGTGCCCGGGCGGCCGGAGTCGGAGATCGCAGTCGAGTCGCGTCAGGCGAGCGGGGCGCTGACCGTGACGAACGAGTGCGGCGGCAGTGTGAGAGCGAGCCCCTGGTCGGTGGCCTTGAGGCCGTCGAAGGGGCGCGGGGCGACCATCTGAGGCGTGCCGGGCGTGTTGTGGTCCTGCGGCCGGTCTGCCGTCAGGATGCGGGCGTTCGGCTCGCCGACGGCACAGCCGCGCAGGTCGAGCGTCACCTCCGCGGGCTCCTCCGCATCCAGGTTGGACAGCGAGATCAGCACCGCTCCGTCCTTGACGCTGGCCGAGGCGGACAGGGTCTCCAGCTCCGTGTCGCCGACCGTTCGCCGCAGGGCGTCGCCGCGCAGATGGACGGCGAGCGAAGTGGCGTCCTGGTGGCCCTTGTTCATCTCGAACACGTGGTAGGTCGGGGTCAGCACCAGGCTGTCGCCGTCGGTGAGGAGCATGGCCTGCAGGACGTTGACCGTCTGCGCGATGTTGGCCATGTAAAGGCGGGCGGCGTGCCGGTGGAAGATGTCGAAGTGGGTGGAGGCCACCAGCGCGTCACGCAGGGTGTTCTGCTGGAACAGGAAGCCCGGGTCGGTGCCCGGCTCGACGTCCCACCAGGTGCCCCACTCGTCCAGGACCAGCCCGACCGTACGGCCCGGGTCGTAGACGTCCATGACGGTCGAGTGGCCGGTCAGGATGCGGTCGATGCGGCGGGCCGCGACCATGGTGCGGTAGTAGTCGTCGGTGTCGAAGACGGTCGCGCTGCCCTTCGCCTCCCAGGGGCCCGCCAGCGTGTAGTAGTGCACGGACAGGCCCTGGAAGAAGTTCTTCGGGGTGGCCTCGCAGCCGAAGCAGCTGATCTGCTGCATCAGCGTCTCGGTCCACTTGTAGTCGGCGTCCGAGGCGCCCGAGGCGATGCGGTAGAGCTTGTTGTCACCGTGGTCGCGGCAGTACGTGGCGTACTGGCGGGCCAGGTCGGCGGAGTACTCGGCGCGCATGTTGCCGCCGCAGCCCCAGGTCTCGTTGCCGATGCCCCAGAACTTCACCCGCCAGGGCTCCTCGCGGCCGTTGGCCTTGCGCAGCCGCACCATGGGACTGTCACCGTCGCGGGTGAGGTACTCGACCCACTCGCTCATCTCGCGCACGGTGCCGGAGCCGACGTTGCCGCTGATGTACGGCTCGGCGCCGAGCAGCTCGCACAGCGCCATGAACTCATGGGTGCCGAAGTGGTTGTTCTCCTCGACGTCACCCCAGTGCGTGTTGACCATGCTCGGCCGCTGCTCGCGCGGGCCGATGCCGTCACGCCAGTGGTACTCGTCGGCGAAACAGCCGCCCGGCCAGCGCAGGTTGGGGATGTCCAGGGCACGCAACGCCTGCACGACGTCGAGGCGAATACCGCCCTCGTTCGGGATCGACGAGTCCTCCCCGACCCAGAAACCGCCGTAGATGCAGCGGCCGAGATGCTCGGCGAAGTGACCGTAGAGGTGACGGCTGATCCTCGGGCCCTCGATGTCGAGGTTGATGACCGCGGTGGCGTTGGGCACGGACGTACTCCTGTGTCGGGTCGAGGAGGGGGGCGAGTGCTACATGGCAACCGCTTTCTTGTAGCGATACAAACGTACCTGCCGCGGTCCTGCCTCCGCCATGCCCGCAGCGCTCAGGGCTGCGTGACTTTGCGGTCGTGGTCGGCGGCGTACGCGGCGAAGACCTCCGTCGTGGTGCCGTCCAGGTGCAGAAAGCGCTGGTCGAGAATGGTGGCGAGGTCGTCAAGGGCGCCGGCGAGCAGGTCCCCGGCCAGTCGCACGTCCGGCCGCCGAGCCGCCTGCCCTTGCCGGGCAAGGGCGACGGCATAGCCGAGGACGGCCGCCAGGGAGGAGTGGTCCTCGCCGTCGTGGAAGTAGTAGGCCTCGGCGTACTGGGTGAAGTCGATACGGACTCGTACGACCTCGGTGGCGAGGCCGTCCAGCAGCGCCGCTCCGGCCACGCTGTCGATGTGCTCGGTCGTCGGAGCCGATCGGTGCAGCAGCGCGAGCCGGATGGCCAGAACCCGTCTGCGGGTCAGCGCGGGGTAGATCTCCAGGACCCAGGAGACCGTGGCCGTCAGGAGGGCGAAGCCGACGAGGGCCTCCAACGGCGAGGCCAGGCGGAGCCAGCCTTCGCCTGGCGTGATGTCCCCCAGGCCGAGGGTGGCGACGGTGACCAGGGACAGGTACACCGAGTCGAGCAGCGCGGGCTGCTGCGCCGCTCTGGAACCCGGGGTGAGCGTGAACGCGCCCGGCATATGGGGCCAGTAGATGATCGCCCAGCCCAGGATGATGATGACGGCCCAGAGTCCCACCACCGTCACCATGGCCAGCGGCCCGACGAGGCCGAGCATGCGGGGACGGAGCCGGGAGCGGCGGGCCAGTCGCCACATGCTCGTCATGACGAATCGGCTGATGCCGCCGTGACGGGTGGGGTGCCAGAGCGTGTGGAACAGATCCCGTAGGACAGCCAGGACCAGTCCGACGCCGACCAGCGAGACCAGCCACTCCATCCACGTCTCCCACGGGCCTGTTCCGTGAAGCGCCTCGATGCCCCCGGGCGCCGGGGAGCCTTGCACCTCCCGCCCGATTTTGCCCTGGTTTAAGCTGCTATGCCAAGGATGGCAGGGGCCAAGTGCGTCCGCCTCGCCGCATACGGCCCGCTCGCTGCCGTGGCGGCCGCGAGCAGGGCTTCGTCGTCTCCGACGGGATCTTCGACGGCTGCCGAAGGTTTCAGCTGGTGAGGACGACGAGTTGCTGCGTCGCTCGGGTCATGGCGACATAGCGGTCGACCGCTCCTGAGATGCCCGTGCCGAACGCCTCCGGGTCGACGAGGACGACCAGGTCGAACTCGAGGCCCTTCGACAGCTCCGGGGTCAGCGACCGGACCCGGGATGTGGCCGGGAAAGCGGGGTCGCCGATGACACAGGCGATCCCCTCGGCATGCTCGGCCAACCAGGTGTCCAGGATCGAGTCCAGCTCCGAGACGGCGCCGTGTACGACCGGGATGCCGCTGCTGCGGATCGAGGTCGGCACGTTGGCGTCCGGGAGTACGGCCCGGATGACCGGCTCGGCTTCCGTCATGACCTCCTGCGGGGTGCGGTAGTTGATGCTCAGGGAGGCCACGTCGACACGGTCGAGCCCGATCCGTCCGAGCCGTTCCTGCCATGTCTCCGTGAACCCGTGCCGGGCCTGCGCGCGGTCACCGACGATGGTGAAGCTGCGGGACGGGCAGCGCAGCAGGAGCATCTGCCATTCCGCGTCGGTGAGTTCCTGGGCCTCGTCCACGACGACGTGCGCGAACGGGCCGGCCAGCAGATCCGGTTCGACGACGGTCAGTTCGGCCTCGTCGACCAGGCTGACCTTGGCGTCCTGGCCGCGCAACATCCTCACCAGGCCTTCGCCGTCGTCACCGTCGGCGCCGGAATCGGCCGCCGCGTCGATGAGGTTGTCCACGACCTGCGCCATGCGCTCGCGCTGGGCGGCGAGGACGGCCGCGTGCCGGCGCTTGCGCAGGGCGGTCTCCGGGTCGCCGAGCCGCTGCCGGGCGGCGTCCAGGAGCGGCAGGTCGGACACCGTCCAGGCCTGGGCATCCGCCCGCTGCAGCCTGCGGACGTCCTCGCGGCCCAGCCAGGGCGCGCACATCCGCAGATAGGCCGGCACCGACCACAGGTCTGAGACCAGGTCGGCCGCTTCGAGCAGCGGCCATGCCCGGTTGAGGGTCCCGACCAGCTCCTTGTCCTGCCGCAGCGCCCTGCGGAACTGCTCCGGCGGGATGTCGTCGCCGTCGTATCGGTCCTCCAGGATCGTGAGCAGCTTGTCCCAGATCTGCTCACGCGCCTCGTTGTGCGGGGTGCCGGGTTCCGGCGCGTCGAACGCCTCGGCCCAGTCGTCGGCGCTCAGCCGGATGTCGGTCCAGTCGACGGTGACCGTCATCGCCTCCGTGGGCGGCTCCTCGTAGAACCGGACGGCCTTCTCGATCGCCTTCACCATCTCGGCGGACGACTTCAGCCGGGCCACCTCGGGGTCGCTCTCGACGCCCGCCTCGGCTCCCTCCTCGACGAGGTCCCGCAGGATGCAGATCTGCACGCCCTCCTCGCCGAGGCTCGGCAGGACGTCGGCGACATAGTCCAGGTAGGGCCGGTGCGGGCCGACGAACAGTACGCCGCCCCGACGGTGACCGAGGCGGGGGTCGGAGTAGAGAAGGTGGGCGGAGCGGTGCAGGGCGACAACGGTCTTGCCGGTGCCGGGGCCGCCGTCGACGACGAGAGCGCCGCGGGATCCCGCCCGGATGATGGCGTCCTGGTCGGCCTGGATGGTGGCGAGCACGTCCCGCATGCGGGCCGAACGGTTGCTGCCCAGGCTGGCGATGAACGCGGACTGGTCGTCGAGCGCGGCGCGCCCTTCCAGCCCGTCGGTGGTGAACACCTCGTCCCAGTAGTCGCTGATCCGGCCGCGGGTCCAGCGATAGCGTCGGCGGCTGACCAGGCCCATCGGGTTGGCGTGGGTCGCCGCGAAGAACGGCTCGGCCGCGGGAGAGCGCCAGTCGATCAGCAGGCGCCGGCCCGTGCTGTCGGTCAGTCCCAGTCGTCCGATGTAGACGGGCTCGGGGTCGTCCGCGCTGACGATGTGTCCGAGGCACAGGTCCAGGCCGAAGCGGCGCAGGGCGCGCAGTCGGCCGGTCAGCCGGTGCACCTCCATGTCACGGTCCATCGCCTGCCGGCCGAGGCCGCCGGGTCCCTTGAGCTCGGTCTCCAGGCGGGCGGACAGGTCGGCGATCGTCTGCCCGAGGTTCTCGGCGATCGCGGCGAAGTGCTGCTCGTCGCCGGCGATCAGGGCCGGGTCGGCCTTGTGGGCGAGTCGGTCGGGAAGGTCGAACGCACGGGTGGTCAGGGGGGTCGTGTCACCAGACAGGACATGCACGTCGTGAAACTCCCATTTCCGCAGCTTGTGGCCTCGGCGTGCGATTGTGCGGCACGACCGGGGGCCTTGCCGCAAGCCCCCCGGTGCGCTATAAGTTGAGAGTGGCAAGGAGTGACTGACCTCCTTGCCTTTGTTTTGTGAGCGGGGTGCTCGGGGTTCTGAGGGCGGTGCTCAGGCCAGTTCGCCGCGCAGGATGCTGTAGCGCACTCCGTCACGCCACTGTCCGTCGCGGAAGGCGATGCTGCGCAGGACGCCCTCGCGGGTGAATCCGACCTTTTCCAGGGCCCGTTGTTCGGCAATGTTGTCCGCTTCGGTGTCCGCCTCGACGCGTACGACCGTGGTGTGCGCGAAGAGATAGTGGACCAACTGCCGTTGCGCCTCGGTTCCGACGCCCTGTCCGCGCGCCTCCGGGAGCAGGTTGATGCCCATGTTCCAGTAGGTGGTGGTCCGGGTGGGCCTGACCTGCCGCCAGGCGACGAACCCCAGCCGCTCCGCGCCGCGCACCACCATCAGATACCCTCCGTCGTCGCCCAGCAGGCCGTTCTCCGCCCACTGGCGCCGCCAGCGCCCGGTGTCCGACCAGCCCCACCACTGGAACGGCACAACGGTCTGCGGATCGATGAGGAAGCGTTCCATGACAGGCAGGTCGGGCTCGGTCACCGGACGCAGCGCAACACCGTCGATGCTCATGTCCGCCACCCTACGGCGCGACCCGACGGTTGCCGGTGCTCCGTGATGAGGTCAACTCCCTTGCCCCGCCCAGCCGGTGAGGGCGACGACCTCGCGCGCGACGTCACCGACGGTGCGTCCGTCCGTCATGACACGCACCGCCTCCGCGGGGGCCCGCCGGTCCAGGATCCGGGCCTTGCGGGCACTGCCCTCGAGCTCCTTTTGCAGCTCCGAGCCGATTTCCCGCCGTACGAGCCGCTCTCGGGCGGTGGCATCGGAGGCGGTGAGCAGGACCCGTACGGCCCGCACCTCCGCCCCCATGGCGCGCTCGAACATGCCCGCCGCCTCGGGGAGCACACTCGCCGTGTTCGTGTAGATCAGACGGCGGTAACCGCGCCGGGCGAAGTTCGCCCATACCGCGGTCAGATTGCTCTCGGTGATCTCCGCGCGATGCGGATCGCCTTCCGGGGCCGGGTGCACCTGTCCCATGAAGTCACCGTCGATGATCGCGTGAGCGACGGCCGCGGCCCGCAGCAGAGCCGACACCTCCCACCCGACGGTCGTCTTGCCGACCCCGGCGCGTCCTCCGATGAGCAGCACCTCCGCGTGATCCATGAGACGCAGCGTGCCAGTTCGCGGTCGACTCTTGCCATCCGATATCCCTCGGCCCTCAGGGCTCTGCGATCACTGGGCCAGGTCAAGCCCCGTCATCAGTTCCGCGAAGGCGCGGCCCGCCGTGGGTGAGGTGAGGAGACGGTCCAGGCGGGCGCGGGCCAGGTTGCGGTGGAAGGGGCCCAAGGCGGTGGCGTCGCCCGCGTCGTGGAGGGTGCGGGTGAGCCAGTGGGAGAACTCCTGGTCGTTCCAGACCCGGCGCAGGCAGCGCTGCGAGTAGCTGCGCAGGGCCGTGTCGTCGTGGTCGCGGACGGAGTCCCGGACGGCTCGGGCGAAGACGTCGGCGTCGTAGAGGGCGAGGTTCATGCCCTTTCCGCCCATCGGCGAGACGATGTGGGCGGCGTCGCCGACCAGGTAGAGGCGGCCGTACTGCATGGGGTCGTGGACGAGGCTGCGGAGGCGGAAGGTCTCGCGGTCGGTGATCGGGCCCGCGGGGAGGGCGGGGTCGGCGAGCCGGGTGCGCAGGGCGTCCCAGATGCGGGTGTCGGGCCAGGCGTCGGGGTGGTCGTCGGGCGGGCACTGGAGGTAGTAGCGGCTGGTCTGCGGTCCGCGGGGGAAGTGGGCGGCGAAGCCGTCGCGGCTGACGGCGAGGAGCGGGTGGGCCGGGGGCGGGGCGTCGGCGAGGACGGTGAGCCAGCCGATGCCGTGGTCGTGGGAGTACGCGGTGAGGGCGCCGGCGGGGAGCGCGGTGCGGCTGGTGCCGTGGTCCCCGTCGCAGCCGGCGACGAAGGCGCAGGTGATGCTGCGGGGGGTGCCGTCGGCGGTGCGGTAGCGGACGGTCGGGCGGTCGCCGGTCAGGTCGTGCAGGGAGACGTCGGCGGCCTCGAAACGCAGATCGCCGCCGTCGTCGAGGTATGCGGCGGTCAGCTTCTGGACCAGTACCTGCTGGGGGCAGAGGCGGGCCCGGGGGCCTTCGGAGCCGTCGTCGTCCGACACCAGGTGGCTCTCGCCGTCCACCCGGAGCTCCAGGATGCCGTCGTACGGGATCCCGCCGAGGACGCGGTCGGCCAGCCCCCAGGAGTCGAACATCCGCACGGCGCGGGTTTCGACGATGCCGGCCCGCTGGCGCTGCGCCACGTACTCGCGGCTGCGGCGCTCCAGGACGATGCAGTCGATCCCGCTGCGTCGCAGCAGATTGGCGACCGTCAGACCGGCCGGGCCCGCACCGATCACGACGACGGTCGTGGACTCCGGGGCCTCCGTCAACTCCCCTGCTTTTTCGGCCACTTGACCACCTCCGCTGTCAGACTAGCGGAGTGGTTCCGATCTCCGGGGGCCGTGGCACTCGGAGATCGCGGCGGTCCGCACCGTCGCCGATAGCAGCGACCGGCGCACGCGGTGAAGGCGACGAGGCCCGCCGCGCCGTCGACGAGCCGGGTTTCTGGCTCTGGCCCGACGTCTGCGCCAACGTCCTGCCCGCACGGAGTTCGAGCAGGCGCTCAGCCCTCGAAGGCCTGCGGCTGCCCTACGACCGGGTCCGTGTCACCTTCGCGTACGGCCGGCGGCGGGAGGCCGACGTCCTCCGGCACGCGCGCGACGCCCATCTGGTGCTCGGCGACCGTGCGTAAGCCGGCGAGGCGACCGCGAGTTGAAGGCGGGCGGCCCGCGCACGAGCCGGCTGGCCGACGGGCCGTCCCGGATGTCAGCCGCTGCGGAGCGCCGTCAACGTGGCGTCGAGGTCGGCCGGGCGGGGCCGGTTGTGCGGGAGTCCGGCGAGCAGGGCCGCCATTCCGCAGGTGTCGGTGAGCGCGGAGAAGACCAGGCCGCCCGCTGTCGCTGCCGAGACGAGCTGCAAGGCCGGGTGCACGAGAAGGCCGAGCGCCAGCCCCAGGAGCACCAGCGTGCCCGCGGTGAAGCGCACCTGGCGCTCCATGGCCCAGGTTGCCCGTGCCCGGGGAGCCGGCCGGTGCAGGTCGTGTCCTGCGGCGGCCCAGGCGGCGGTGCCGCCGGTCAGCGTCGCCGCCGGGATGCCCTGCTCGGTAAGGAGCGCGCAGGCGTTCTGCGAACGGCCCCCGGAGGCACACACGACCAGGACGTCGCCGCGTCCGGCGGCGTGCCGGATGTCGGGCAGGGCGCGGCGGACCTGATCCAGGGGGATGTTGAGCGCACCGGGCAGATGGCCGGAGGCGTACTCGCCGGGCGTGCGCACGTCGATGACCGTGAGCCGGTGCAGCAGGCCATGGATCTGGTCGGTGGCGAGGGCGGAGGGAACGGGGGAAGCAGTCACGGCAGTTGTGATCCTTTGTCGAGCTCTGAGTTCGTGGGTGTTCGACGCCGTCCCGAATCGGGACGTACAGTACCCCTAGGGGTATACGTTGACGGAGGAGTCGTCGTGGACATGGAGCTCGCGGGTGCGGAACTGAAGGCAGTGCTGAACCGGCTGCGTCGCGCTCAGGGCCAGATCGCCGGTGTGATCCGGATGATCGAGGAGGGGCGCGACTGCGAGGACGTCATCACCCAGCTCGCCGCGGCCTCCCGCGCCCTGGACCGGGCGGGCTTCGCCATCATCGCCACCGGTCTGCAGCAGTGCCTGACCGACGTCGAGTCCGGCCGCAGGAACGGCGAGGACGTCGAGCAGATGCGCGCCCGTCTGGAGAAGCTGTTCCTGTCACTGGCCTGAGGAGGCCGTACGCGTCGGCGGTCCTCACACGGCGGAGCCGATCAGCATGAAACCGGCCACACCCAGCAGCACCAGGGCGAAGATCCGCTGCAGTGCCTGCCCCGACACCTTGGTGGCGAGGCGCCTGCCGTCCCAGGCGCCGAGGACGGCGGCTCCGGCGAACGGCGCGATCACGGCCCAGTCCAGTCCGTCGGCCGTGCCGGCGCGGAGCGCCAGGGCGGCGACCGAGTTGAGGGTGATGACCAGCAGGCTCGTCCCCACCGCCGCCCGCATGCGCAGCCCGAGGACACTCACCAGGGCCGGTACGGCGAGAAAGCCGCCGCCCACTCCGAGGACTCCGGTGACCGCCCCGAGCCCGGCCCCCGCCGCGGCCGCCCGGCCGGGGCGGACCGTAGGGACGGCATCGGGCGGGCCGGGCCGCGGGCGCAGCATGCGCACCGCTGCGACCAGCGCCACCAGGGCGAAGGCCGCGGTGAGCACCGCCGCAGGCAGCCGCGCCGCCACCAGGCCGCCGAGCATGGCGGGTCCGATGCCCGCTGCCGCGAACAGCAGTCCGGTGCGCCAGCGGACATGACCGCCCCGGGCGTGCGCGGGCAGTGCGGTGGCCGTGGTGACGGCCACGATGACCAGTCCGGCGGTGGTGGCCGCAACCGGGGTGAAACCGAGCAGGTAGATCAGGGCGGGGACGGCCAGGACGCTGCCGCCTCCGCCGAGCGCGCCGAGCGCCAGACCGATGACGGCACCGGCCACCAGGGCCAGTAGGAGAACGCTCACGTCACCGTTCCGCTCTCGCCGCACCGGTCCACCACGGGCAGGCCGAGGCGGGCCCAGTCGCGCATCCCGCCGATCACGTCCACCGCGTCGGCGCCCCGTGCGACCAGGAGTTCGGCCGCTTGCCGGGACCGGTTGCCCGAACGGCAGACGACCACCAAGGGCAGGCCCGCCACCCGCTCGGGCAACGGGGCACCCGCCGCCAGCGCGGACAGGGGGACGTGAACCGCGCCCGGGGCGTGGCCCGTGTGCCACTCGTACGACTCGCGGACGTCCAGCAGTACGGCGTCCTGCTCCGCCGGGAAGCCGTCCAGGTGTCCGGTGCGCTCGGCGGCCCGCAGCGCATCGACCCGGCCGGGCCCGCTCCTGAACCGGTTCAACGACACGGTCCGCTCCTCACGGTCAGTCCGGCCTTCTCGGCCGCGTCGAAGGCGTCGTCGACGGCGACGACGTCCCGGCCAAACGCATGCAGCAGGGATGCCGCGATGGCGGCGCGCATACCGCCGGCGCAGTGCACCCACACCTGACCGTCGGGGACCTCGCCGAGCCGCTGGTGCAGGGTATGGAGGGGGATGTGGACGGCCCCGTCCACGAAGCCGCCCGCTCGTTCGCTCTGCCGCCGGACGTCGAGTACGACCACGTGCCCGTCCCGTCGGCGGTCCGCCAGGTCGGCGAATGTGGCGCGCGGGAAGGAGACGGGGGTCTCGCCCGCGCGCACCCAGTCCGACGGATCACCGGTCGCCGCTGCGGCCGGGCGGTCGATGCCCACCCGGGCCAACTCCCGCTGGGCGGCGAGGAGTTGTTCGGCCGACTCGGCCAGCAGCGTCAGTGGCTTGCCCCAAGGGATCAGCCAGGCCAGATAGGTGGCGAGCTGCCCCTCGGCCTCGAAGTTGACGGAGCCGGCGACATGCCCTTCGGCGAAGGCGACGCGGTTGCGCAGATCCACCACCCACTCCCCCGCCGCGAGCCGGGCAGCGATCTCGTCGGCGTCGGCAGGGGCGGGCGGGGTGAGGTCGACGGGCGCGGGTCCGGCGGCGTTGGCGGGGCCCATGTGGACGTAGTAGGCGGGGATGTCGTCCAGTCCGGCCAGCAGGTCGGCGACGAAGGTGTCCGCATCGCGGGTGAGCGCCTCGTTGGACGCCTTCTCCTTGCCGATGGTCGTCACGCCGCCCTCCGCCTGGGCCGAGGAGC
This sequence comes from Streptomyces longisporus, assembly GCF_039532765.1. NCBI lineage: Bacteria > Bacillati > Actinomycetota > Actinomycetes > Kitasatosporales > Streptomycetaceae > Streptomyces > Streptomyces longisporus. The sequence continues at coordinate 238,712 of NZ_BAAASG010000004.1, read as the reverse complement.
AGAAGCTGCCGAAGCCGTGGGTGGGCAGAACCGGCGTCTCGTCGGGCAGTTCGGCCGCGAGGCGGTGTGCGGAGGCGTGCTGGGCGCGGGCGAGGCGTTCGGTCAGCCGCGGTTCGACCAGGTCGGGCCGTCCGACGGTGCCGATGAGCAGCGAGCCGCCGGTGAACACGGCGACCGCCGTTCCGTGCTCCTCCAGGACGTAGGAGATGTGGTGCGGGGTGTGGCCGGGGGTCGCCACCGCGTGCAGAACCAGCCCGCCGTCGGCATCGATCTCGGTGCGGTCCCCGTCGTCGACCGGCACCCGCTCGAAGGCGACCCTGGCCCCCGCCGGGACGAGATAGGCGGCGCCCGTGACGCGGGCCAGTTCCAGGCCGCCGGTGACGTAGTCGTTGTGCAGGTGGGTCTCGACCACGTGCGATATCCGCACTCCCCGCCGCGCCGCCGCCGCGATCACCTGGTCGATGTCGCGCGGCGGATCCACCGCGACGGCCGTCAGCCCGCCGCCCGCCAGGTAGCTCCGGTTGCCGAGGCCGGCCACTTCGATCGTGTCGACGAAGAACACGAGGCACTCCCTTCCGTCGAAAAATACCCCCTGGGGTATCTGTCCTCGACAGTACCACGGGTACCCCAGGGGGTATATTTGGGAACCATGAACGCCCCACAGGGCCGACTGGGCCTCGAACAGCGCCGGACCCCGGGCGAGACCTGACGGATGCGGTGCCCGTGCCCGAGGTCGGCCGGTGCGAGCCGGCCGCCCGGGTCGGATTCCGGGTGCACTTCGTGCAGCGCGCGCCGGACAGGATGGCCGGTCGGCGGCGGGTACGGTCCGAGATCCCTGCCGTGGACGAGTTCCCGGGCGGAGTACGGATGTACAGCCCCGTCACCGGTCACGGCAGCCCCTCGCCCCGCCCGCGGCCCGTTCCCGAGCACATAGGGCTCAGCAGCGCGTCGGGGTCACCGCGGCTGTTCCGTGAACCCGTCCCTGACGTTGTCGAAGACCGGGCGGTAGGTGCTCCACTTGGCCTCCGGGGCCGACAGATAGATGTCGTACTCCCGGCCGCCCGCGGTGCCGTAGCCGAGGTCGATGGCGCGGAAGACGCGGGCCCGGCCCTGGAAGGTGAACTCCCACACGGCCGCCGGCTTGCCCCGGAAGGTCGTCTCCTGCATGCGCAGCCTGCGGTAGACGGAGTAGTTGGCCTTGGTGTTCGCCTCGATGTCCTTGAAGTGGCCGACGGGGTTGGAGCCCGCGGGGTCCACCGTGCCGATGGTGATGCCGGCCAGGCCGGTCGGGTCGGTGTAGGTGACCTCGTCGCTCGACTGCTTCTTCGGCTGCCAGCCGTCCGGCACGGGGAAGGAGACGCCGAGCCGGTCGGCGCGGACCAGGTGGTAGCCGTCGGGGACGGGCGAGGGCGACACGGACGCGGTGGGCGTGGTCACCGCGCCCGCTCCGTCCCGGCCGGCCCGGTGCGACGACATGTACAGCGTCACGGCGGTGGCGGCCACGGCCAGGACCGCCAGGACCGGCACGAGGACACGGCCCCTACGGCCGCGACGGCGACGCCGTGCGCTCCTGCCGGTCGGCGCCGGTGGTGTCGGCGGCGCCGCGGACGTGTGGTGCGCGGTCGAGGCGTCGTCCCGGGGGTCGGCGGGGACGACGGAGGACCGCTCGGTCGGCGGCCCCGTGGACCAGGTGGCCCGCAGCGCCCGTTCCGTCTGCTCCGCCGTGGGCCGGTCCTCGGGGTCCCTCGACAGCAGGGCCTCGATGAGCGGTTCCAGCGGACCGGCCTTGAGCATCGGCTCCAGCGGGTCCACGGCGATGGCGTACGCGGTCTCCATGGGCGTGTCGCGACGGTACGGCGGACGTCCCTCCACCGCCTGGTACAGCGTCGCACCCAGCGACCACAGGTCCGAGGCCGGGCCGGGCTTGTGGCCGCGGATCCGCTCGGGGGCCATGAAGTCGATGGAGCCGATCATCTCCCCGGTCTGGGTGAGGGTCGAGGACCCGGCGGTCTGCGCGATACCGAAGTCGGTCAGGACGACCCGGCCACCGGGACCGAGCAGGACGTTTCCGGGCTTGATGTCGCGGTGCAGCACGCCGGCCGCGTGCGCGGCCCGTACGGCGGAGATCACACCGAGGCCGATGCGTGCCGCCTCCTCCGGCGGCAGCGTCCGGCCGCCGTCGAGGACATCGGCGAGGGTGCCGGCGGGGACGTACTCCATGACGATGCACGGCTGCCCGTCGTCGTCGACGACGTCATGGACGACGACCACATTGGGGTGCACGACCCGGGCGGCGCTGCGCGCCTCGCGGCGGACGCGCTCGTACAGCGTGGTGATCTCGGCGTCGGACAGGTGCGGTGGTGTGTGGAGCCGTTTGAGCGCGACCTGACGGGTGAGCTCCTCGTCCTCGGCGCGCCACACGGTGCCCATACCGCCCCGGCCGATGCGCTCGACCAGCCGGTAGCGCCCGGCGACGAGCCGCCCTTCGTCCGACACTGCTTCGCCCTCCGCCTGCTCTGCCCCCTTTTCGTCACTCAGCAATGCACACTAACCGACGTTTTCGCACTACAGGTGTGCAGTTCGTGTCGATCGCGTCATAGGGCCCTTCAGCCGACGAGGCGGCGCGCGCGCATCGCCGCCGTGTACACCTTCGCCGTCGCCGCCGCGGCGGTGTCCCAGCCGAAGGAGCGGGCGTGGCGGGCCTCGGCGGGGTGCCGCACGCCTGTGCCTCGACGGCGACCAGGCCGAAGGACTCGCTGTGGGAGGGCATGACCAGGACGGACGCCGCCCGGTACCAGTCGGCGAGCTGCTCCTGGTCCACCGGCGGCCGGAACAGTACGAGGTCGAAGATGCCCAGGCAGGCCGCCAGTTTCTGCGGACCCTCGGGGCAGCGCCGGCGCTCTCAGCACTCGATGACATTCACGGCAAGCCCGCCCCGCGCCGTCTCCTTGTACTTGACCTTCATGTCGGCGCCGGTCTCCTTCATGGTCTTGATGACCTTGTCGAGGGAGACGTGGTGGCGGCCGTCTCCGCGCAGTGCCATCTTGGCCGCCGTGACCGCCTTGACCGCGGCCATGCCGTTGCGCTCGATGCAGGGGATCTGGACCAGGCCGCCGACCGGGTCGCAGGTGAGGCCGAGGTTGTGTTCCATGCCGATCTCGGCTGCGTTCTCGACCTGTTCGGGGCTGCCGCCGAGCACCTCGGCGAGGCCGCCCGCGGCCATCGAGCAGGCGGAGCCGACCTCGCCCTGGCAGCCGACCTCGGCGCCGGAGATGGAGGCGTTCTCCTTGAAGAGCATGCCGATGGCGCCCGCCGCGAGGAGGAAGCGGACGATGCCGTCCTCGTCGGCGCCGGGCACGAAGTTGAGGTAGTAGTGCAGAACGGCCGGGATGATGCCCGCGGCGCCGTTCGTGGGGGCGGTGACGACCCGGCCGCCCGCCGCGTTCTCCTCGTTCACCGCCATCGCGTAGAGCGTGACCCATTCCATCGCACGGGCCAACGGGTCGCCCTCGCTGCGCAGTTGGCGGGCCGCGGCCGCGGCCCGGCGCCGTACCTTCAGGCCGCCCGGGAGGATGCCCTCCAGGGCCAGGCCGCGCGACACACAGCCCTCCATGACCCGCCAGATGCCGAGGAGCCCCGAGCGGATCTCCTCCTCCGTCCGCCAGGCCTTCTCGTTCTCCAGCATCAGCGCGGAGATCGACAGACCGGTCTCCCGGGCCAGTCGGAGCAGCTCGTCGCCGGTGCTGAAGGGGTGGGCGAGCTCCGTGTCGTCGAGCTTGATCCGGTCCGCCCCGACGGCGTCCTCGTCTACGACGAAGCCGCCGCCGACCGAGTAGTACGTCTTCCCCAGCAGCGGCACGCCGTCGGCGTCGTAAGCGAAGAGGATCATGCCGTTGGCGTGGTACGGCAACGAGCGCCGACGGTGCAGGACCAGCTGGGTCGAGACGTCGAAGCCGATCTCGTGGGCCGGGCCGATCTGGGCGCCGAGGAGACGGATGCGCCCGGTGGCGTGGATGCGCTCGACGTCGAGGTCGGCCTGGGCGACGTCGACCGTGTGCGGCTCGTTGCCCTCCAGGCCGAGCAGCACGGCCTTGGGGGTGCCGTGGCCGTGGCCGGTGGCGCCGAGGGAGCCGAACAGCTCCGCCCGTACCGCGGTGGTCTGGGCGAGCAGGCCGTCCTGCTTCAGCCGGGCGGCGAACATCGCGGCGGCGCGCATCGGGCCGACGGTGTGCGAACTGGACGGACCGATGCCGATGGAGAACAGGTCGAAGACGCTGATTGCCACGCCACACTCCGGGGGGTTTGGCGGGTCGTGCCGACGCGGGTCGCGGGCACGCCCCTGCGGGCTGGTTGTCGGTTACAGACCTGCGTAGAGGGGGTGCTTGTCGGCGAGCGCCCTGAACAGGGTCATCGGCGGACTCCTCGGGTGTGGGCGCAGTGGGCTGCGTACGCGTCGGCGGACAGGGTGCCGGCGATGTTCTCGACCCGCAGCCGGAACAACCAGCCGACGGTGTAGGGAGCGGTGTTGACGACGCCCGGCGCGTCGGCCAGCGCGGTGTTGACTTCGAGGACCTCGCCCGAGGCGGGGGCGTACAGGCCGCTGACGGCCGTCAGCGACCGGATCTCTCCGCAGCTCTCGCCCGCCTCGACGCGGCTGCCGACCTCGGGCAGCCGCAGGTGGACGACGTCGCCGAGGGCATCGGCCGCGAACGCGGTGATGCCGACGGTGGCGTTGCCCTCGTCCACGACCAGCCACTCGTGGTCCCAGGTGTAGCGCAGATGCCGCGGGACGGCGGTCGTCTGCGTGTCCTTCAGGGGCTGTTGAGGCGTGCGGCTCATGACACGGCGGCCGCGGCGGCGGGGGCGAGGGTGCGGCGGAGCCGGTTGAAGAGCTTCGGCTGGTTGAGGGAGAGCACGGCGACCGGGGTGCCCTGGCGCAGATAGACGGAGACGAAGGAGCGGCTGTCGAGGCTGCCCTCGATGAGTTCGGGGCGGTCGCCGGGGGCCACGTGGCCCGCGAGCTGGATGCGCACCTGGTACTGGTCGGACCAGAAGTACGGCGCGGTGACCCGGGCGGGCGCGGCCGACTCGCCGGTGAGCAGCGTGCGGGCGGCGGTCTTCGCCTGCTCGGTGGCGTTGGTCCAGTGCTCGATACGGGCGTGGTGTCCGGTGAAGGGGTTGGGCCAGCGGGCGACGTCGCCGACGGCGACCACGCCCGGGAGGCTGCTCGCGCCGCCCGCGTCGCACACCACGCCGTCGTCCACCTGTACGCCGGAGCCGGCGAGCCAGTCGGTGGCGGGCCGTACGCCTACGCCGACCACGACGATGTCGGCGGGCAGCACGCGCCCGTCCGCCAGCCGTACCCCGGTGACCCGGTCCTCGCCGGTGAGTCCCGCCACGCCGGTTCCGCACAGCAGGCGCACTCCGTGGTCGGTGTGCAGGGAGGAGACCACCAGGCCCATTTCGCGGCCCAGTTGGCGTTCGAGCGGGACGTCGACGGCCTCTACGACGGTGACGTGCAGGCCGAGCCGGTGGGCGGTGGAGGCCACCTCGGCGCCGATGAAGCCGGCGCCGATGATGACGACCCGGGGCAGTCCGTCGAGCAGTTCGGTGCGCAAGGTCTCGGCGTCGTCGAGGGTGCGCAGGGTGTGGACCCCGGCCAGTCCGTCCATGCCGGGGAGCAGGCGGGGGCTGGCGCCGGTCGCGACGACGACGCCCTCGCCGCGCAGTCGGCGTCCTTTGGCGAGGGTGACGGAGCGGTCCGCGGGGTCGAGGCGTACGGCGCGCTCGCCGAGCAGCCAGGTGACCTGGAGGGCCTCGTACTCGTCCGCGTCGCCGAGCGCGAGCGCCTCGGCGTCGATGTCCCCCTTGAGGAAGTCCTTGGACAGCGGTGGGCGGTCGTAGGGGGTGTGGCGCTCCTCCCCCACGACGACGATCTCGCCGTCGTAGCCCTCTGCGCGCAGCGCGCGGACCGTGCTCAGGCCTGCCAGCGACGCGCCGACGACGGTGATGCTCATAAGGAACCTCCGGGTTGCGGGCGGCCCGACCGGGTGTCTCGAATTACACAACAAAGCTCGCTATGCGCAACATGCTTGGGGCGAGGTCGGGCGCTTGTCAAGAGACGGGCGACATCAGTGCGCAATAGCGCGGAAGGTTGCGCGATGCGCAACCTCCAGAAGGGCTGGACGAGGTTGCAGCAGTGGACTTCGCTTCCCCGATGCGCCCATCACGAGCTCGACGAAGGCCCGATCATCGAGCAGGACGCATGCGTATAGTTGCGTCATGAGCAACTACACGGCAGACGGCGAAACTGCTGCTCCCGCGGTGAACGGGGTGCAGTCCGTCGACCGTGCCGTCAGCGTCCTGGAGATCCTCGCCCAGCGCGGCGAGGCGGGCGTCAGCGAGGTGGCCGGCGAGATCGACGTCCACAAGTCGACCGCGTTCCGCCTGCTCGGCGCGCTGGAGGCACGCGGTCTGGTGGAGCAGACGGCCGAGCGGGGCAAGTACCGGCTCGGCTTCGGGATCGTGCGGCTGGCCGGTGCGGTCACCGGCCGGCTCGACATCACCCAGCAGGGCCGGCCGGTGTGCGAGCGGCTCGCCGAAGAGATCGGCGAGACGGTCAACATCGCGGTCCTGCAGGAGCATTACGCCGTCAACCTCTACCAGGTGCGCGGTCCGGGCGCGGTCGGCACACACAACTGGGTCGGGCAGCTCACCCCGGTGCACGCCACGTCCAGCGGGAAGATCCTGCTGGCGCATCTGTCGCCGGAGGAACGCGCGGACGTGCTCGCGGCGTCCGGGCTGCAGAAGCTCACGCCCCACACGCTGACGGCCAGGGCGAAGCTGGAGAAGGACCTCGCGGCGGCCCGGGAGCGCGGCTATGCGGTGACGCTGGAGGAACTCGAGGTCGGGCTGCATGCCATGGCGGCGCCGATCCGCTCCCGTGACGGCGAGGTCATCGCGGCGCTGAGTGCGTCCGGGCCGGCGTACCGGTTCACCGAGGAGCGGATGCGCGAGGTGGCGCCGGTGCTGCTCAAGGGGGCGGAGGAGATCAGTCATCGGATGGGGTATCTGGGCTAGGCGCCGCGCTGCTTGGTTGCCGTCAGGCAGGTGTCTCCGCGCGCCAGCGGGCCGTCACCCGTACCGCGTCGAGTGTCGACGTCACGTCGTGTACCCGTAGGCACCAGGCGCCTTGCGCGGCGGCGAGTGCGGAGACAGCGGTGGTTGCGGCGTCGCGCTGTTGTGCCGGGCGGGGTTGACCGGTTGCCGGATCCGCCAGCAGACGCCCCAGGAACGACTTGCGCGACGCACCGACCAGGACGGGGTGGCCCAGCGCGCGGATCTCCCCGAGGCGGCCCAGCAACTGCCAGTTGTGCTCCGCCTCCTTGGCGAAGCCCAGGCCGGGGTCGAGGATCAGGCAGCCGGGGCGGATGCCCGCCTGCAGTGCGGCCTCGATCCTCAGCCGCAGTTCGTCGACCACCTCGGTGACGACGTCGCCGTAGACGGCGTTCGCCTGCATCCCGGTGGCGTGGCCGCGCCAGTGCATCAGCACGTACGGCGCGTCGGCGCGGGCCATCGTCGGCAGCATCGCGGGGTCGGCCAGGCCGCCCGAGACGTCGTTGATCAGCCGTGCGCCCGCGTCGAGCGCACGGGCGGCGACCTCGGCCCGCATGGTGTCGACGCTGACGACGGCGCCCGCCGCGGCGAGTTCCCGGACGACGGGCAGGACGCGCCGCAGCTCCTCCTCGAGCGTCGGCCGCGCGGCGCCGGGACGGGTCGACTCCCCGCCCACGTCGACGATGTCCGCCCCCTGCTCGAGCAGCGCAAGTCCATGCGCGACGGCCGCCTCCGGGGCGAACGACAGCCCGCCGTCGGAGAACGAGTCCGGGGTGACGTTCACAACGCCCATCACCAACGTCCGGCCGGGCCGCGGCAGTCCCTGCGGATGCAGTTCCGCAATCCCCGGGTGCGGCGGGGCGGACGCCTGGACCATGGCGGTCACGAGGAACCGGCCTTACGAGGACACGGGCGGGTCGGGTGCACACCGGTTGCGTCGAACTGGCTGCGCACTCGGTACCGGTACGACGGACGCTCGCCGCTTCCAACGAGGCGACGGCCGTGGCCCGGCTCGGCTGCGGGGCGGGAGCCGGGGCCGCGTACCGGGAGCACGACGGCGGGCCACCGGACTGCGCGGTGCTGTCTGCGGTGGACGCGGCAACGGCCCGCGCCGCAGCGCTCTGCGGGGGTGCCGGGCGGTACCGGGGAGCCGAGGCCGGGGCTCGCCGTCATCAGCGGACCGGCGAGGGCGTCCAGGCCGGACCCGCCGACCAGCCGTCCGGCGCACGCACGACGACACTCGCCGCCAACGGCCCCGCCCCTCACAGATCGCAACCCCACACCGCGCCCGGCACGAAGGACAAGGCCCAACCAGGCCCTCCCCGTTCCCAGCGGACCGGCGAGGACGCCCGGGCCAGACCCGCCGACCAGCCGTCCGGCGCACGCACGACGGCACTCGCCGTCAACGGCCCCGCCCCTCGCAGATCGCACCCCAACACCGCGCCGGGCACGAAGGACAAGGCCCAACCGACCTCCCGGTGCACCGGCGAACGGCCGCCTGGTACGCATGCAGCACTCCTTGTCGGCGACCACCACGCCCACGGGTCCCGGCCACATGCAGCAGCACAGGGGGCGGGCGAGATCCAACCGGTCTCCCGCCGGTGCCCGCCGGTCGGCGAAGGCGGTCGTGGCGGCCCCGACGACCGGCTGCCCGTCGCCGGGGTGACAAGGCTCGTCGCGGCGGTCCTCACGCCACCCCTCCCGCCGGCGCAGTCCCCCGGAGGCGGGCGGCCACGCATGTCGGCGGGAGGTTCGGCGGGGCCTCGGACAGCTCGACGTGGATCGTGCCGTCCTCGACGAGGACCCGGTGGGTGCGGACGGGCAGCCGGGCCGGTGGGGCGTCGACGGCGCCGGTGCGCAGGTCGAACTTCGAGGCGTGCAGCGGGCATTCCACCTCGCAGCCCTCCAGCCAGCCCTCGGAGAGCGAGGCGTCCTGGTGGGTGCAGGTGTCGTCGATCGCGTAGAGCTCGCCGTCATCGGTGTGGAACACGGCCACCGCCGGGTCGGACTCGAGTCGGAACGCCTCGCCTCGCGGCAGATCGGTGAGACGGCACGCCGGAAGCTTCATGACCCACCTCGGTGCGTATTGCGAAACTGTATGCGCGCAGCGCAACGTCAGTCTCGGGTCGGCCGCCACCCTTGTCAAGGAGTCGCCCGGCGGCGTCTGTCAAGGAGTCGCCCCGCCGCACCCCGTCACGGAATCTCCTGCTCCGCCCAGATGATCTTTCCGTCGGGCGTGTAACGGGCGCCCCAGCGATCGGTCAGCTGGGCGACCAGGAAGAGGCCGCGGCCGCCCTCGTCGGTGCTGCGGGCGTGCCGCAGCCGGGGGGCCGTGCTGCTGGCGTCGGCGACCTCGCAGGTCAGGTGGGAGTCGCGGATGAGCCGTAGCCGGATGGGGGGTTCGGCGTAGCGGATCGCGTTGGTGACCAGTTCGCTGACGACGAGTTCCGTCGTCATGGCCAGGTCCTCCAGCCCCCAGGCGGCGACCTGGCGGGTGGCGCGGGCGCGGACGTCGGCGACGGCGGCCGGGTCCACCGGCACCTGCCACGAGGCGACGTGGTCGGCACCGAGGGCGTGGGTGCGCGCCAGGAGGAGGGCGATGTCGTCGGGCTGCGGCACGGGCACGAGTTGCCGTACCGCGGAGGTGCACAGCGTGGAGAGGTCGAGGTCGGAGCGGGACAGCAGTTCGCCGAGCCGGGACATGCCCAGCTCCATGTCGCCGTCGGAGCCCTCGATGAGGCCGTCGGTGTAGAGGCCGATCAGGCTGTTCTCGGCGAGCTCGATCTCGGTGGCCTCGAACGCCATCCCGCCGAGGCCGAGCGGCGGCCCGGCCGGCGGCTCCGGGAAGGACACCTGCCCGTCGGGTGCCACGACGACCGGCGGCGGGTGTCCGGCGCGGGCCATCGTGCACCGCCGGGTGACCGGGTCGTAGACGGCGTACAGGCAGGTCGCCCCGAGGAAGGCGGTGGTGCTGCGGTGGGCCGCCTCGTCGTCGGTGCGCTCGGCGCTCAGCCGCAGCACCAGGTCGTCGAGGTGCGCGAGCAGTTCGTCGGGCGGCAGCTCCATGTCGGCGAGGGTCTGCACCGCCGTGCGCAGCCGTCCCATGGTCGCCGCGGCGGTGATGCCGTGCCCCACCACATCGCCGACGACTAGGCCGACCCGGCCCCCGGACAGCTGGATCACGTCGAACCAGTCGCCGCCCACCCCGTCCGTCGGATCCGCCGGCAGATAGGCCGAGGCCACCTCCACCGCGGTTCCGCCGGTCAGGGCCTGCGGCAGCAGACTGCGCTGCAGGGTGACGGCCGCGGTGTGTTCCCGGGTGTACCGGCGGGCGTTGTCGACGCACAGCGCCGCCCGTGCCACCAGCTCCCGGGCCAGCAGGACGTCGTCGGGCTGGAACTGGACGGGATTGAGCGACCGCATGAACGTGGTGATGCCCAGGATGGTGTTGCGTGCCCGCATCGGCACGGCGATGAAGGAGTGCAGCCCGAACTCCTTTATCTTTGCTGCTCGTTCGGGCTGTTCGGTGATCCATCGCTCGTCGGACGGATCGAGGACGGGCAGCAGGATCGGCTCGCCGTCGACGAGCAGGTTCACATCGTGCGCGGGTGGCAGGAATCCCGCTCGGTCCCCGACCCGTACCACGGCCTCCGGGCAGCCCTCGCGCACCGAGCTCATTCCTGCGCGACGCATCACCGGTCCGACGGAGGCCGGCCCGGCGTCGGTCAGCCATGCGCCGTGGCCTTCGGTGCTGAGCACGGGCTCCAGCAGGTCCACGACGACGAAGTCGGCGAAGCGGGGTACGGCGAAGTCGGCGAGTTCCTGAGCCGTCCGCATCACGTCCAGGGTGGTGCCGACGCACGTGCCGGCCTCGTTGACCAGCGTCAGCAGCCGGCGGGCGGTCCACCGCTCGGTGACGTCCTGGACCATGTAGCAGACTCCGGTGACGGACTCGTCGGCGTCCACCAGCGGGAAGAAGGACGTCGAGTAGGCGTGCTGGCGGTGCGGGTCGGCCCAGCTCCAGCCGAGGTACTCGTAGTCGGTGACGGGGACTCCGGTGTCCAGGACCTTGCGCATCAGTCCCTCGATGGCGGCCCCCTGCAGCCCGGGCAGCAGTTCACTCAGCCGACGTCCCAGCCGCTGCTCGCGGGGCACTCCGCCGAAGCGTTCCAGGGTGTCGTTGAGCCAGACATAGCGCAGTTCCTCGTCCATCACGGCCATGCCGATGGGGGAACGCGTCAGGAACCCGTCGAGGACGGACTGGCCGACCGACCACTGCTGCCGCCGCTCCCGTGCCGACAGCAGGAAGCACTCGTCCGCGCCGATCCGGAAGGACGCGGAGACCCGCAGGTCGACATCGAGGCTCCGGCCGTCACGGTGCCGGACGGAGATGAGACCGCTCCAGCCCATTCCGGCGCGGCACCGCTGCGCCACGGCAGCCACCCGTGCCGGGTCGGCGGGCATCGCCACCAGGCGCGCGGCGGAGCCGCCGACCACCTCGGACGCGGGGAGGCCGAGCAGTGCTTCCGCGCCCCGGGTCCAGCCGAGCACGACGCCCGCCGCGGACACGACCGCCGCCGCGTCGGTGGACGCGTCGAGGAGTTCGCGCGGCCCTGAGGGCGTCGGCCCGTCGGATGCTTCTCGCGCAGGATCCATGGGTGCCATCCGGGTGCCGTCCTCTACACGACCATGTTCCTGCTTGTCCGCCCGATCCGCACGGCTCTGGCGGACTCCCCCGCCCCGTCCGCAGCGCTTCCGCCCTTCGCGGACCGGAGGGAGCATGGAAGTGCCGCTGGTCGGAACCCGGATGGCGGTGATGTCGGCCGGGGTCCGCGGATCCCGCCGAACGGTGGAGGTGGTTGCGGGATGACAGCCGAATCCTTCGGGTCCGACGGTGCTGCGGACGATTTCGAGTCGCCCCCGCCGACCGGTCTGCTGGACGTCCTGAGCGTGGCCGCGACGGTCGTCGACGCCGACGGACGCATCGTGTTCTGGACCCCGCAGGCCGAGGAGCTGTTCGGATACAGCGCACAGGAGGCCCTCGGCAAGTACGCGGCCCGGCTGTTCATCCACCCCGAGCACCTGAAGTCCGTGGTCAAGCTTTTCGCGGAGGTGCTGGAGACCGGACGGAGCTGGGCGGGCGCCTTCCCCATCCGGCACAAGGACGGCAGCACCCGCCTGATGGAGTTCCGCAACATGCGGCTCCAGGACGACCTCGGGGACATGTACGCCCTCGGCATCGCCGCCGACCACAATCTGCTGCAGCGGGTCGAGACCGACCTGGCCCTGTGCGAGCGGCTGATCAACCAGTCCCCGATCGGCCTGGCCCTGCTCGATCCGGATCTGCGGTACCTCCTGGTCAACCCGGCGCTGGAGCGCATCGACGGCATCCCCGCCGAGGACCATGTGGGCCGTGGACTGAGGGAGACCCTGCCGCTGCCCGACGTGGGCACCATCGAGAGCGCGCTGCTGCAGGTGCTCACCACCGGGACCCCGCTGCTCGACCAGTACCACGTGGGCCGCCCGCGGACCGATCCCGAGCACGAGCACGCCTGGTCGCTGTCCTTCTACCGTCTGGAGGATCCCGGCGGGCGGGTGCTGGGTGCGGCCGCCTCGGTCGTCGACGTCACCGAACGGCACCGGGCCGCCGCCGAGGCCGACCGGGCCCGGCGCCGCCTGGCCCTCATCGCGGACGCCTCGGTGCGGGTGGGCACGACGCTGGAGGTGGAGGAGACCGCCCGTGAACTGGCCGAGATCGCCGTGCCGCAGCTCGCCGACGTGGTCGCCGTGGACGTCCTCGACTCCGCGCTGGCCTGTCGCCGTTCGCGCCGGCCGGACGACGGCCCGGAGCTCTTCCGTGCCCTCGCGCTCAAGGCGGCCCAGCCGACCGTGGCGCTGCGCGCGGCCGACCCGCCCGGCGGCCTCGCGGCCTACGAGGGGGACCGCCTGGTCACCCTGTGCGTGCACACCGGCCGGCCGGTGCTGGTACGGCATGTCGGCGAGCGCGATCTGCCGCGCATCGCCCGGGACGCCGAGGCCGGTTCGCTGCTGGCCCGGGCCGGCGTCCACTCCTATCTCGCCGTACCGCTGATCGCGCACGGCGAGATACTGGGCGCCCTGGACCTCAAGCGCACCACCAACCCGCTCCCCTTCGACGAGGACGACGTCGTCCTTGCGAGCGAGCTGGCCGGGCGTGCGGCCGTGGCCATCGACAACGCCCGCTGGTTCCAGAGCGTGCGCAACACCGCCCTCACCCTCCAGCGCAGCCTGCTGCCCGACCACCCGCCCGAGCACGCGGGGCTGGAACTCGCCTCCCGCTACCAGCCCGCCCAGGCCACCAGCGAGGTCGGCGGCGACTGGTACGACGTCATCCCCCTCAGCGACGACCGGACCGCCCTGGTCGTCGGCGACGTCATGGGCAACGGTATCGACGCCGCCGCCACCATGGGCCGGCTGCGCACCGCCACCTGCGCCTACGCGGACCTCGACCTCGCCCCCGACGCCGTGCTCCAGCACCTCGACAAGATCACCTGCGATCTGGAGCACTACATCGTCACCTGTCTCTACGCGGTCTACGACCCGCACACGCGGCGGTGCCAGTTCGCCAACGCCGGCCACATGCCGCCCGCCCTGGCGGGCCCCGGCCGCGCCGCCGAGCTGCTCGACCTGCCCTCCGGTGCCCCGCTCGGCGTCGGCGGCATCGCCTTCGAGACCACCACCGCCCGGCTCGACCCCGGCGATCTGCTGGTCCTGTACACCGACGGCCTCGTCGAGACCCGCCACCACCCCATCGACGACCGCCTCGGCGTCCTGCTCGGCTTCCTCGACGAACCCCACCGCTCCCTGGAGGAGACCTGCGACCTCCTGCTCTACGGGCTGCGCCACCCCGACGACCACGACGACGTCGCCCTGCTCGTCGCCCGGGCCCTCTAGCGGGTACGGCGGGGAACCGGGGTGACGGGAGAGGCGTTCTCCTTCGTGACGGGTGAAAGGAAACGGGGGCGACAAGATGAGTGACAAGGCACGGAAACTGTTCGAGGCGCTCGATCTCGACAACAGCGGAACGCTGACCCGGGAAGAGGTGATCATCGCCCTGCGGACCAAGGGCCCGACCCTGGCCGCGTCGGGAGATCTGCCGTTCTGGGCCCTGGGGGACGCCGAGGACTCCTCCGCCCTCTTCGACGCCGCCGACCAGAACGGCGACGCCATACTGACCCTGGAGGAGTTCGCGGCCCTGGTGGACCGCCGCTTCGGCTGGCAGTGACGCGCGCCGAACTGCCGACCGGTCCTCGGCGACACGGTGGCGATCCGCACCCGCGTGAGCACCACGTCATGAGCAGGCGGACCTCTCGGCGGTCAGTTGCCCTGGCGGCGGGCCCGCTTGACCTCGCGGTCGACGGCCCACGCGTCGCCGACCGGGCCGAGGTGGCCGAGCTTGTCGGGGTTGAGCACCGCGCGGACGGTCTGGATCCGGCCGTCGAGGACATCGAGGGCCATGGTCTGCAGGATCCTGCCGTCCCGGTCGCGGAAGATCGCGCCGGGCTGGCCGTTGACCTCGTGCAGCTCGAACGTCACGTCGACCCGGATCAGCCAGGGGAAGACCGTGCCCAGCAGCCGGGCCACGTTCTCCGCGCCCATGACCGCCCTGGCCAGCTGCGGGGCCTTGCCGCCACCGTCCCCGACCAGCTGCGCATCGGCGGCCAGCAGGCTCTGCAGCCCGCCCACATCGCCGTTCCTCAGCGCGTCGAAGAACCGCGTCGCCAGCTCCTCCCGGCCCTCACGGTCCGCCGCGAACCGGGGCCGTCCGTCCTGCATGTGCCGCCGCGCCCGCACCAGCAGTTGCCGGCATGCCGCCTCCGAGCGCCCCACCGCCGCCGCGATGTCGTCGAACCCGAAGGCGAACACCTCGCGCAGCACGAACACCGCCCGCTCCAGCGGGCTGAGCCGTTCCAGCAGCACCAGCGCCGCCATCGACACCGAGTCGGCCAGCTCCACCGACCGCGCCGGATCCTGGTACGGGTCGGCGAGCAGCGGCTCGGGAAACCACGGCCCGACATACTCCTCCCGCCGCACCCGCGCGGAACGCAGCACATCGATCGAGATCCGGGTCACCACGGCCGACAGGTACGCCTTGGTCGACGCGGGCCGGGTCGCCGAGCCGTCGAACCGCAGCCACGCCTCCTGCACCGCGTCCTCGGCCTCACTCACGCTGCCCAGAATCCGGTAGGCGATCGAGAACAGCAGCGGCCGCAGCTCCTCGAACTCCTCGACCTTGCTCACGCCGATCCCCTTCCCCCCGAGGTGCCCCCACGGCACGCGTCCATGGTGTGCGCTCCCCTGCCGTCGTCAGTGCCCACACCCTCTGAGACGGGGTGGCCGGGCCCCCTGTGACATGGCCGAATGTGACCTGCGTCTCCCGGCCGCGGAAGCGTCCTCAGCGCGCCGGTTCACACCGTGTCGGGGGCAGGCCGAACGGTGCTGCGAGACCTCGGCCGCCGGCCCACCACCCACCCGAGCACCACCACCGAGCACGCCGCCGCGACCGCGCACCAGGTCGAGACGAACTCCAGCCGCCACAGCGCCCAGCACACCAGCGCCCCCACCCCGGCCAGCACGCCGAGCGCCACCAGCCAGCGGTCACCGGACAGCAGCAACGCCCCGACCGTGGCCAGCAGATACCCCGCGATGAGCAGGCCCGCATAGGGCAGCCCGATGACGTAGCCGACGGTGTGCCCGCGGATCTCGGCCCGCACGGGACGGGTGGCGACGGCGTACGCCAGCACGGCCGCGGTCGCGACGCCGCAGACCAGGGGAATCGTCAGCCGGGCTGCGGCATCCCTCGGAACGGCGCTGAGCACGGCCAGCGGCACCCACACCGCAAGCAGGGGAAGTGCGATCACGGCCCAGGCGACAGTGGCCCATCCGGTGCCGCCCCCGACCTGCCAGACCCGCGCCTCGACCAGCTGATGGACGCCGAGCAGCACCGGCAGCGCGGCAAGGGGGAGATCGCCGATCCGGTGCACGCGCGTCACGCAGGCCACCCCGACGCAGGTGATCCCGGCACCCGCCGCGAGATCGGCCGTCGCACTCCAGCACATGGTCACCACCTTGGCGGTGCCCGCTCGGCAATTCCAGCGGTGCCTGCGGCGACGCAGGAGTCTCAGCCACGTTTGCGGAGGTACGCCTCCAGCTCGGCGGCGCCGGTCAGCATCGCCCGCCCGCGGGCGGACAGCCGGCTGCGCCAGTCGCCCAGTGCGGCCTCCAGCGGCTCAAGACCGCCGGCCGCCCGAACCTGCTCGATCAGCGGGGCGATCTGCTCCAGCAGATAGCCGCCCCGTCTGAGCTGGTGGACCAGCCGTGCGTCCCGCACAGCGGACTCGTCGTAGACGCGGTACCCGGTCAGCGGGTCGCGACCGGGACGCACCAGCCCGGCGCGCTCCCACTTGCGCAGGGTCGCTGGCCGGATGCCGAGCTTGCCCGCCAGCGGACCGATGAACACGCCCCCGGCGCCTGCCTCCGGCTCGGACGCCGTGCGGGGGCCCAGGTCGCGCAGGGCGCTCTCCACGGCCTGGAGGGTACGGCGGTCTTCGAGGAGCTGGGCATGGCTCTCGTCGATGAGTCGGAACGCCTCCTCGGCCGCTTCCTCGTTCACGGCCCGCATGATCGACGTCGCCGTCCGATGGCCGTGGCCGGGCAGCAGGGCGAGGAACGCACGCAGGGCTGCCGCGTGCAGCGGGGTGTAGGTGCGGTAGCCGTGGGGTGTGCGAGCGGCGGCCGGAAGGATGCCGGCCTCCTCGTAGTTCCTGATCGCCTGCGTGGACAGACCATGACCGCGCGCCAGATCAACCGGTCTGAGCCGCTCACCGCTTTGAGGGTTACGTCCCACGAGTCCGCCGATTCCGCGCGAAAGTCTCCACCGAAGGTTCAACGATAGCGTTGAAGGCATGGCACCCGACATCAAGGACACCACCCATGCCTTAGAGGCGGCCGCCGTCATGGGGCTGCTGCCGGCCCGTCCGCGGATCCTCGCGCTGGGTGAGCCCACCCACGGCGAGGACGCCCTGCTCGACCTGCGCAACGAGCTCTTCCGGCAGCTGGTCGAGCAGGAGGGCTACCGGACGATCACGATCGAGAGCGACTGCCTGCGGGGCCTGGTCGTGGACGAGTACGTCAGCGCCGGCACGGGCACCCTCGACGAGGTCATGGAGCACGGATTCAGCCACGGTTGGGGCGCCTTGGCGGCCAACCGCGCACTGGTCCGCTGGATGCGCTCCCACAACGACGGCCGCCCCGAGTCCGAGCGGCTCCGCTTCGCCGGTCTCGACGGCCCCCTGGAGATGACCGGCGCCGCGAGCCCCCGCGAGGCTCTCACCGCGCTCCACGACTACCTGGCGGCCCGGGTGGACACGGCCCTGCTCCCCTGCACCGCGGAAAGCCTCGACCGCCTGCTCGGCACCGACGACCGGTGGACCGATCCCGCGGTGATGACGGACCCGGCCCGGTCCGTCGGGCGGTCGGCCGAGGCCCGGGAGCTGCGACTTCTCACCGACGACCTGGTGGCGCTGCTCGACGCGCAGACACCGCACCTGATCGCGGCGACCTCCCGGGACGACTGGGACCGGGCGCGCCTGTACGGACGTACCGCAACCGGCCTGCTGCGCTACCACCACTGGATGGCCGACACCTCACCGGCCCGCCTGGCCCGACTGGCGAGCGTGCGCGACCAGATGATGGCCCACAACCTGCTCGCCCTCGCCGAACGGGGCCCGGTGCTCGTCCACGCCCACAACGCCCATCTCCAGCGGGAGAAGAGCTCGATGCGGATGGGCGGGATGCGGCTGGAGTGGTGGAGCGCAGGTGCGCTCGCGAGCACCCGGCTGGGTGAGGCGTACGCCTTCGTCGCCACGGCCCTCGGCACGATCCGGCACCAGGGAGTGGACACCCCACCGCCGGACACCCTCGAAGGGCTCCTGTACGCCCTCCCCGAGGACCGGTGCGTCGTGGACGCCTCCCGGCTGGCCGCCGCCCTAGGCGACACCCGGCCCGCGCTCCGCGTGTCCCCCTGGTTCGGCTACGCCCCGTTCGACCCGGCCCACCTGGCGGACAGCGACGGGATCGTATTCGTCAAGGACCTCCCACAGGGCTGATGTCCGCAACCGCCCCTCGATCCTGCTGTAGCGCCTGCCAACGGTGTGCAGTCCCGCCGCCGCATTCTCGACGCCACCGTGGAGATCGCGGGCGAGCGCGGCTACGAGGGCACGTCCATCGCGGCGGTCGGCGCCAAGTGCGGGCTGCTCGCCAGCCGTCGAGCTGCCGGGTGAAGAGGACGGAACGCCGCTGGAGCGGGTCACGGCGATGGCGGCGAACGTCGCGAAGGCGTTGGTCGACGTCCCGGACTTCCTGCGCCTGGGCCTGATGCTCGCCCTGGAGCGCCGCCCCACGGAGCCGCGCGGCCGCGCGGTGTTCCTCCAGGTCCGCGACATCGCCCGGCAGCGGACGGCCGAGGTGGTCAGGGAACTGTTCCCGGACCTGGCCGAGGCCGACGTACAGATCCTGACCGGCTACGCCCTCGCCGGCGCCGACGGCCTGTTCGTGCACCGGGAGATCAACGGGGATGCCGTCGACCTGGTGGCGGTGTTCGAGCTGCACGCGCGGCTGCTCTTCGACGCCGCGCCCGTATGTCGGCCTCGCCCTCTGTCTGAACGGCCGCCTGCCGCATTCGCTTCTATCGTGGGAACACACTGATGGTTGGCGCCAAGGCAGGCAGCACATGAGGAAACCGCAACCGATCGACTACGCGGCGGTCTTCCAGGCCCTGCCCGGCATGGTGGCGCTGCTGACGCCCGAGCTGGTCTACGTCGACGTCAACGACGACTTCGCGCAGCTGGCCGGGCGTTCCCGGGAGCAGCTCCTCGGCCGCTACATCTTCGACGTCTTTCCGGAGAACCCCAACGACCCGGCCGCCGCCGGCATGCGGGAGACCCGGGAGTCGATGCTGCGCGTGGTGGCCACCGGCGAGCGGGACACCATGGCGGTGCTCCGCTACGACATCGAGGACGCCCAGCGCCCCGGCCACTGGCAGGAGCACTTCTGGAGCCCGGTCAACGCCCCCGTCCTCGGCCCGGACGGGAAGGTGGTGCTGGTCGTGCACCGGGTCGAGGAGGTCACCCAACTCCTGCGTGCCCGCGGCAGCCTGGCCGACAGCGACCGGGCGAGCGTGCTGGAGGCCGAGCTCTACACCCGCGCCCGGGAACTGCAGGAGGTCAACGAGCGGCTGCGCAGGGCCCACGCCCATGAGCGCGAGGTCGCCCTGGCCCTGCAGACGGCGATGATGCCCACCCCGAGGCATCTCGGTCCTCATCAGGCCGCCGTGCGCTACCGGCCCGCCATCGGTGACCTGAACGTGTGCGGTGACTGGTACGACCTGGTGGACCTGCCGGGCGACCGGATGGCGGTCGCGGTCGGCGATGTCGTCGGTCACGGTCTGGCGGCCGCCTGCGCCATGGGGCAGCTGCACAGCGCGCTGAGCGCGGCCACCCGGGTCGCCGAGGGACCTGCGCAGGCGCTGGAGGCCCTCGACATGTACGCCTGCTCCGTCGACGGGGCCGAGTCCGCCACGGTGGCGACGACCTTCATCGACTGGGGCGGGCACAGCATCACCTACAGCTGCGCCGGCCATCCGCCGCCCGCCGTACTGCACCCCGACGGCACCGTGTCCTTCCTCGACCAGGCCACCGACCCGCCGATCGACGCGCGCCCCGGCCGTGTCGCCCGCCCCCAGGCCCGTGTTCCCTTCGCACAGGGCGACACCCTGGTGCTGTACACCGACGGTCTGATCGAGCGCCGCAGCGAGGACATCGACACCAGCCTGGGCCGCCTCGCCGACTGCCTGGCCCGCCACCGCCGGACCGCTCCCGAGGACCTGGCCGACGCCCTGCTGGCCGACCTCCTCCCCGCCACGGGCAACACCGACGACACCGCGCTGGTGGTCGTCAGCCTGTAGCGCTCCTGCGAAGACGGCCGCACGGGAACTGCCTCCGGCCGACGCTCACCCATGCCCGTCGTACTGCACATGGCACCCCAGGCGTCCCCCAAAGCGCGAAAGACGCTCGCCTTTGACATCGTTCCGGGCCTTTGCGGCAAGGCCGCCTACGGATTCGCCTCAGTCTCCCCCGTACTCAGGAGGTACACCGCATGGTCGGCAGACATGCAGCGGGCAGGCACCGCGCCGCCCTGGCCGCACTCGGCACCCTCGTCCTCACCGGGATCCCCGCGGTCGCGGCGGCCGCCCCGCCGCCCGCACCGGGGCCCCTGCCCGCCGGAGCCCGGTCGCTCGGCGCCGACAAACCGTCCGCGCAGATCCTCAGCGCGATGCAGCGCGACCTGCATCTGACGCGGGCGCAGGCGGCCACCCGGCTGGTCAACGAGGAGGAGGCGGGCACCCGTGCGGGCCGGCTGCACAACGCCCTGGGCGGGCACTTCGCCGGAGCCTGGGTGAGCGGGAAGACCTCCGCCGAGCTCACCGTCGCGACCACCCATGCCGAGGACGTGCCCGCCATCAAGGCGCAGGGCGCCAAGGCCGTGGTCGTCAAGGCGCCGCTCAGCGCCCTCGATGCCGTCAAGGCGAAGCTGGACGCGGCCGCCGTCCGTGTGAAGACGCACGACACCCCGGTCTGGTACGTGGACGTGCCGGCGAACCGGGTCGTCGTCGAGGCGACCAGGCAGTCGGCGGCCGCCGCCTTTCTCAAGGCCGCGGGGGTGGCGGACCGCGGTGTGGCGGTCCGGCTGACGAAGGACCGGCCGCGGCTGATGGCGGACCTCGTCGGCGGCGAGGCCTACTACATCAACAACGCCGCCCGCTGCTCCATCGGCTTCTCCATCACCAAGGGCCAGCAGCAGGGCTTCGTCAGCGCCGGCCACTGCGGCAAGGCCGGCGACAAGACCACCGGCTACAACAAGGCCGACCAGGGCACCTTCCAGGCGTCCACCTTCCCCGGCAAGGACATGTCCTGGGTGGCCGTCAACAGCAACTGGACCGCCACGGCCGACGTCAAGGGCTCGGGCGGCAGGAACACTCAGGTCGCGGGCTCGGTCCAGGGTCTCGTCGGGGCGTCGGTCTGCCGCTCCGGCTCGACCAGCGGATGGCACTGCGGCACGATCGAGCAGCACAACGCGTCGGTCGACTACGCCCAGGGCACCGTCGACGGCCTGACCCGGACCACGGTGTGCAGCGAACCGGGTGACTCCGGCGGGCCGTTCCTCTCCGGCGCCCAGGCGCAGGGCGTCACCTCCGGCGGCTCCGGCGACTGCACGGCCGGCGGGACCACCTTCTTCCAGCCGGTCAACCCGATCCTCAGCACCTTCGGCCTCACCCTGAAGACGGCGTCCGTGCAGACCGGCCCGCCCGCCCCGCAGGGCTCCGCCACGGCGAGCGCATGGTCCGTCGGCCGTGTCTACGAGGTCGGCGCCACGGTGACCGTCGCGGGCGTGCGCTACCAGTGCCTGCAGACCCACCAGGCGCAGGGTGCCTGGTCACCGGAGGGCACGCCGGCCCTGTGGCAGCGGATGTAGCGGCCGCGGGGGCTTGCGGTGCGGGGGCCGCGCCCCCGCACCGCCCGCTCAGATGTATTCGGTCGCAGCGTCCAACAACCAGTCCGTCAGGTAGCCGGCGAAGGACGAACGGACCAGGACCCAGAATCCGGCGCCGGGTTCGTCCCGGGCGACCAGGACGACCTGGGTGCGGCCCAGCGTCGTCTGGGCGCAGCGGCCGCTGCCGAAGGCGCGCGGGTGCAGGTCCAGTGCGCAGCCGTGGGCCAGCAGGTCGCGGGCGCTGGGGCCGGAGACGAGGAGGGTGGTGCGCTGGGCGGAGACGTCGGTGACGGCGACGGGCTCCTCTCCGGCGGCCGCCCGGATCCGGTTCTCCAGGTCCCGCTCGCTGCCCGGCGGGCCCACCACCAGCCATTCGTCCGGGCCGAGCCACAGCGCGGTCGACTCCCCCGCGCGGACGGCCGTGTTGGGTTCGAGCGGCAGCTGCAGGCCCAGCGCGAGCCCGACGGCGTCGGCCGCTCCGCCCTTGGCGTCCAGACGGACGTTCACCTGGGCCAGGAAGGGGAGTTCGGCCAGCCGGACGGCGCCCTGGGAGGTGCGGGTCGCCGCGGCCAGGCGGTCGGCGTAGGGCGCCAGGGGGCTGCGGGGCGGGGTGGTGAGTGCGGTGTCAGCCATCGCGGCGGGCTCCCTCGGGGTCGTAGAGGACGGGGCCGGCCACGGTCACCGGGACCAGGCGGTCGCCCACGGGTGCGTACAGCCGCTCGCCGATGCGGTCCCGGCCGCCCTTGACGAGGGCCAGCGCGAAGGTGCGGCCCAGGGCGGCACTGCGGTAGCTGGAGGTGACATGGCCGAGCATCGGGACGGGTGGCGCGGGCAGCTCGCTGTCGGCGACCAGCTGGGTGCCCTCGGGGAGGAAGGTGCCGGGGTCCTCCGGGAGCAGGCCGACCAGGTGCTTGCGGTCCGGGCGTACGGTGTCGGCGCGGGCGAAGGAGCGCTTGCCGATGAAGTCCGGCTTCTTCTTCGACACCGCCCAGCTCATCCCCAGGTCGTGCGGGGTGATCGTGCCGTCGGTGTCCTGCCCGATGATCGGGTAGCCCTTCTCGGCGCGCAGGACGTGCATGGTCTCGGTGCCGTACGGGGTGATGCCGTACGGGGCACCGGCCTCGTACACGGCCTCCCACAGGGCGAGGGCCTCCCACGGCGACACGTTGATCTCATAGGCGAGTTCACCGGAGAAGCTGATCCGGCACACGCGCGCCTCGATGCCCGCGACGGTCGTCTCCCGCCAGGCCATGAACGGGAAGTCGTCGTTGGAGACGGCCAGTTGGGGAGCGAGGGAGGCGAGGACGTCGCGGGACTTCGGGCCGACCAGGGCGACGGTGGCCCACTGCTCGGTGACCGAGGTGCAGTGCACCTTCAGCTCCGGCCACTCGGTCTGCAGCCACTCCTCCATCCAGTCCAGTACGGTCGCCGCGTTGCCGGTGGTCGTGGTGACCAGGAAGCGGTCCGGGGCGAGACGGATGACCGTGCCGTCGTCGAAGACCATGCCGTCCGGTTTGCACATCACGCCGTAGCGGATCATGCCGACCTTCAGGGTGCTCATCATGTTGGTGTAGAGCAGGTCGAGGAAGACGCCGGCGTCCGGGCCCTGTACGTCGATCTTGCCGAGGGTGGAGGCGTCCATGAAGCCCACGCTCTCGCGGGTGGCCGCGCACTCGCGCAGCACGGCCGTGTCCATGTCCTCGCCGTCCTGCGGGTAGTACCAGGGACGCTTCCACTGGCCGACGTTCTCGAACAGCGCGCCGTGTTCGACGTGCCATCCGTGCAGGGCGGTGGTGCGGACGGGGTCGCTCAGCACGCCCCGGTCCCGGCCGGCCAGGGCCGCGAAGGAGACGGGCGTGTAGGGCGGCCGGAAGGTGGTGGTGCCGAGCGCGCAGATGTCCACGCCGAGCAGGTCGGCGACCACACCGCTGGCCAGGACGCCGGAGGTCTTGCCCTGGTCGTTGGCGGTACCGGCCGTGGTGTAGCGCTTGGTGTGCTCGACCGAGCGCATGCCGGCGCCGGTCGCGCGCGCCAGGTCGTCGACCGTGACGTCGCGCTGGAGGTCGACGAAGCGGGGGGCGCCTTCGCGGCCGGGGACGGTGAAGACCTGCATGGGAGGCGTTCCCTGCGGCTGGGCGGGCACGGCCGGGAGCGCCGGGGCGTCCGGGGTGTAGCCCTCGGCCTCGATCGCCCGGGCACCGGCGGCGGCACCCTGGGCGAGCACGGCCGCCAGGTCGAAGGTGCCGTTCGCGCTGCCCGCGACCTCGACGGCCTGCCGGACGACGTCGGGCACGAAGGTGCCGAGCGCCTCGTCGTAGCGGAGCTTGCCGCCCGCCTGGCTGAACAGGTGCGCCACCGGGTTCCAGCCGCCGGAGACCAGCAGCAGGTCCGCGGCGAACTCCCGCTGCGCCGCGGTCTCCCCGTACGGCGCCACGCTCACGGCGGTCAGCCGCGCCTCGCCCTCGGTGCCGGTCACCGCGTACCCGGCGAGCACCTCGATGCCCGCGGCGCGGGCGCGGTCCGCCCACTCGCCCGGTGCGGGGCGGGTGTCGACGATCGCGGCGATCCGGACGCCTGCCGCGGCGAGGTCGAGTGCGGCGGCGTAGGCGCTGTCGTTGGTGGTGAACACGACCGCGTGACGGCCGGGCAGGACGCCGTGGCGGTGCAGGTGGGTGCGGGCCGAGGCGGCCAGCATGATGCCGGGGCGGTCGTTGTCCGCGAAGGCCAGCGAGCGTTCGTGGGCGCCGGTGGCGAGGACGACACGGCGGGCGCGGATGCGGTGGACGCGCTCGCGGGACATGTTCGCCGGGGCCGCGGCGCCGAGGTGGTTGGTGCGGCGCTCCACGGCCAGGAGGTGGTTGTCGTCGTAGTAGCCGAAGACGGTGGTACGGCGCAGTACGCGGACCTCGGGGGCGGACTCCAGCCGGGCGCCCAACTCGTCCGCCCAGCCGGGGAGTTCGCCGGTGCCGAGGAGGCTGCCGCCGAGTTCGGGGCGGTCGTCGGCGAGGATGACGCGGGCGCCGCTGCTCGCGGCGGCCGCTGCCGCCGCGAGGCCGGCCGGGCCCGCGCCGACGATCAGCAGGTCGCAGTGGGCGTGTACGGCGTCGTAGCGGGCGGGGTCCGGTCGGGTGGCCAGGCGGCCCTGGCCGGGGAGGCTGGTGGCGACCAGGCCGTCGTAGAGCTCGACGGTCGTCGCCGGGAGCATGGGCTCGGGGAAGGGTTCCTCGATCTGGATGACGGCGTTGGGTTCTTCCACACCGGCGGAGAAGATGCCGCGGGGTCGGCCGAGTTTGATGCTGGTCGCGGCCGCGATGACGCCGTTGGCCAGGAGAGCCGAGGCCAGGGTGTCGCCGCGGAAGCCCTGGTATTCGGTGCCGTCGAAGGTGAAGGTCAGGGGTTCGGCGCGGTTGATGCGACCGCCGGTCGCGAGGCGGAGGCCCGTCGCCGTGGACGTCGCTGGGGGCTCTGCCCCCAGGCCCCCGTTCGGCCCTGAAGGGGCCTCGTCCTCAAACGCCGGACGGGCTGGATTTGCTGAACGGGGCTCAAGAGTGGCCGCCGGCGAGGCAGGAGTGGTCGGCCGGGGCTCGACAGTGGCCGGGCGTGCCTCCCCCGTCCGGTACACCGCCAGGATCTCGTTCGTCGACGTGTCCCGTACCGCGTTGAACCAGCGGCGGCAGCCCGCCGAGTGGGTCCAGCGTTCGGCGAAGGGGCCCTTCGGGTTGTCGCGGAAGAACAGGTACTTGGCCCACTCCTCGTCGGTCAGCGCCGACGGGTCCTGCGGGTACGCCACATGCGCCTGGCCGCCGTAGTGGAACTCGGCTTCGTCGCGGGGCCCGCACCACGGGCATGAGATCAACAGCATGGTTCGGGCTCCCTAGTGGGCCACCGCGGCAGCGCCGTGCTCGTCGACGAGCGCGCCGGTGGTGAAACGGTCGAGCGAGAAGGGGGCGTTGAGGGGGTGGGGGGTGTCGTGGGCGATGGTGTGTGCGTAGACCCAGCCGACGCCCGGGGTGGCCTTGAAACCGCCCGTTCCCCAGCCGCAGTTGAGGTAGAGGTTGTCGACGGGGCTGAGGCCGACGATCGGCGAGGCGTCGGGGCTGACGTCGACGATGCCGCCCCAGGTGCGCAGGACGTGGGCGCGGGCGAAGACCGGGAAGAGTTCCAGGGCCGCCGCCATCTGGTCCTCGATGATGTGGAAGGCGCCGCGCTGGGTGTAGGAGTTGTACGCGTCGATGCCCGCGCCCATCACCAGCTCGCCCTTGTGCGCCTGACTGACGTACACGTGGACGGCGTTGGACATCACCACGGTGGGGTGCACCGGTTCCAGGAGTTCCGACACCAGGGCTTGAAGTGGGTGGCTCTGGACCGGGAGGTCGATGCCCGCCATGGCGGCGAGGACCGAGGTGTGGCCCGCGGAGCAGAGGGCCACCTTGCCGGCCGCGATCGGGCCGAGGTTGGTCTGGACGCCCACGACCCGGCCGCCGACCACGTCCAGGCCGGTGACCTCGCAGTTCTGGATGATGTCGATGCCCGCCGCGTCCGCGGAGCGGGCGAAGCCCCAGGCCACGTAGTCGTGCTTGGCGATGCCGGCGCGGGGCTGGTAGGTGCCGCCGAGGACCGGGTAGCGCACGTCGGGTGAGATGTTGACGATCGGGCAGACCTCTTTGACCTGCTCCGCGTCGAGCCACTCGGCGTCGACGCCGTTGAGACGGTTCGCCTCGACACGGCGGACGCTGTCCCGGACGTCCTGGAGGCTGTGGGCGAGGTTGAGCACACCGCGCTGGGAGAAGAGGATCGGGTAGTCCAGCTCCTCGTCCAGGCCCTCCCACAGTTTGAGGGCGTGCTCGTAGATGCCGGCGCTCTCGTCCCACAGGTAGTTGGAGCGGATGATCGTGGTGTTGCGGGCCATGTTGCCGCCCGCGAGCCAGCCCTTCTCCAGTACGGCGACGTCGGTGATGCCGTGGTTCTTGGCCAGGTAGTGGGCGGTGGCCAGGCCGTGGCCGCCGCCGCCCACGATCACGACGTCGTACGACCGCTTCGGCTCGGGCGTGCGCCAGAGGAAGTCCGGGTGGTCGGGGAGGTCGGCGCCGGGGGTGGTGGGGCTCATCGGGCGTCTCCTGAAGTACCGGAAAGGTGCGGGTAGAGCGGGTGCTTGGCGGCCAGGGCCACGGTGCGGGCGCGCAGGGCCGCGATGTCGGGCTCGGGCTGGAGGGCCAGCGCGATGACGTCGGCGACCTCCGTGAAGTCCTCCTCCGTGAAGCCGCGGGTGGCCAGCGCCGGGGTGCCGATGCGCAGGCCCGAGGTGACCATCGGCGGACGCGGGTCGAAGGGGACGGCGTTGCGGTTGACCGTGATGCCGATCTCGTGGAGCAGGTCCTCGGCCTGACGGCCGTCGAGCGTCGAGTCCCGCAGGTCCACGAGGACCAGGTGGACATCGGTGCCGCCGGTCAGGACCTTCACCCCGGCCGCCGCCGCGTCCGGCTGCGTCAGACGCTCGGCCAGGATGCGGGAGCCGGCCAGGGTGCGGGCCTGGCGTTCGGCGAACTCCGGGGACGCGGCGACCTTGAAGGACACCGCCTTGGCGGCGATGACGTGCTCCAAAGGGCCGCCCTGCATACCCGGGAACACCGCCGAGTTGATCTTCTTGGCGAGGTCCGCCTCATTGGTGAGGATGACTCCGCCGCGCGGGCCGCCGAGCGTCTTGTGGGTGGTCGTGGTGGTGACATGGGCGTGCGGGACCGGGTTCGGGTGGAGCCCCGCCGCCACCAGGCCCGCGAAGTGCGCCATGTCGACCATCAGCAGCGCGCCGACCTCGTCGGCGATCCGGCGGAAGGCCGCGAAGTCCAGCTGCCTGGGGTAGGCCGACCAGCCCGCGATGATCATCTTGGGGCGGTGTTCCTTGGCGAGCTGCTCGACCTCGTCCATGTCGACCAGGTTGTCGGCCTCGGACACGTGGTAGGGCACCACGTTCAGCATCTTGCCGCTGTAGTTGATGCGCATGCCGTGGGTGAGATGGCCGCCGTGCGCGAGGTCCAGGCCGAGGATGGTGTCGCCGGGCTGGAGCAGCGCGAAGAAGACCGCCGTGTTGGCCTGGGCGCCCGAGTGCGGCTGGACGTTGGCGTAGCCCGCGCCGAACAGGGACTTGATGCGCTCGATCGCGAGCCGCTCGGTGACGTCGACGTGTTCGCAGCCGCCGTAGTAGCGGCGGCCGGGGTAGCCCTCGGCGTACTTGTTGGTCGCGACCGAGCCCTGGGCCTCCATCACGGCGGTGGGCGCGAAGTTCTCGGAGGCGATCATTTCGAGGGTCGACTGCTGACGGTGGAGTTCGGCGGCGAGCGCTTCGTGGACCTCGGGGTCCAGCTCCGCCAGGGGGGTGTTCAGCGCGTTCATACGGCGTTCGCGTTCCTCTCGGCGGCCTCGACGACGTTGGCCAGCAACATCGCGCGGGTCATGGGGCCCACACCCCCGGGCATCGGGGCGAGCCATCCGGCGACCTCGGCGGCCTCCGGGTGGATGTCGCCGACCAGCCCGTTCTCGGTGCGGGTGATACCGACGTCCAGGACGGCCGCGCCGGGGCGCAGCATGTCCTTGGTGATCAGTCCGGGCGAGCCGGCCGCCGCGATGACGATGTCCGCCTCGCGTACGTGCCAGGACAGGCCCTTGGTGCCGGTGTGGCAGAGGGTCACGGTGGCGTTCTCGGAGCGGCGGGTCAGCAGCAGGCCGATGGGCCGTCCGACCGTGATCCCGCGTCCGATGACGCACACCCGGGCGCCCGCGAGGGGCACCTCGTAGCGGCGGAGCAGTTCGACGATGCCGCGCGGGGTGCAGGGCAGCGGCGCCTCGGTGCCCAGGACGAGCCGGCCGAGGTTGACGGGGTGCAGTCCGTCGGCGTCCTTGGCCGGGTCCATACGGGCCAGCACCGCGTTGGCGTCCAGGTGCCCCGGCAGCGGCAGCTGGACGATGTAGCCGGTGCAGGCCGGATCGGCGTTGAGTTCGTCGATGACGTCCTCGACCTGCCGCTGGGTCGCGTCCGCGGGCAGATCACGCCGGATGGAAGCGATCCCGACCTGAGCACAGTCCCGGTGCTTCCCGCCGACGTAGGCGTGACTGCCGGGATCATCACCGACCAGCACAGTACCGAGCCCCGGCGGCCGCCCACCGTCGGCGGTCAACTTGGCGACGCGCTCGGCAAGTTCACGCCGAATCGCAGCGGCGGTCGCCTTCCCGTCAAGCACTTGGGCAGTCACCGACGGCACTCCTTCTGACTGGGCGGGAGTAGAGCGCCCCGATAGGGGCGCGGGGCGGTATTCATCAGCGGCTCCGCCGCGGGGCGCGACCAGCCACAACGAACCTGCAGCCGATCGACGACGAATCGCGGCACTACGAACGCTTCACCCACGGAGACGGGACATCGTCGGGTCGAACAACGGCTCCTCGGCCACGACCGCCTCGATGCGCTGGTCGAAGTACCCGATCTGCAGCGTGGTCCCAGGAGCGGCCAGCTCGCTCGGCAGCCACGCATACGCGATGCCCTTACCGATCGTGTAGCCGTACGCCGCGCTGGTGACATACCCGACCGCACGGTCACCCTCGTACACCGGCTCCTTGCCGAGGACGACAGACCGCGGGTCGTCGATGGTGAGGCAGGTCAGCCTGCGCCGCACGTTCTCCTTGCGGCGCTCAAGTGCCGCCTTGCCGACGAAGTCCCCCTTGTCGAGCTTCACGGCGAACCCGACGCCGGCCTCGTAGGGGTCGTGCTCGTAGGTCATGTCGGTGCCGAAGGACCGATACCCCTTCTCCAGGCGGAGGCTGTTGAAGGCGCCGCGGCCGGCGATGATGCCGCCGAGCGGCCGCGCCGCCTCCCACAGGGTGTCCCAGAGCTTCTGGCCCTGGTCGGCGGTGGTGTACAGCTCCCAGCCGAGCTCACCGACGTACGACAGGCGCATCGCGGTCACCGGCACCGAGCCGATGTAGGCGCGCTTGGCGCGGAAGTACTTCAGGCCCTCGTTGGAGAAGTCCTCGTCCGTCAACGGCTGCAGCACCTTGCGGGCCAGCGGGCCCCACAGGCCGATGCAGCAGGTGCCGGGGGTGATGTCGCGGACCTGGACGGTGCCGTCGGCGGGGAGGTGGCGGGTGAACCAGTCGAGGTCCAGGTTGCCGTTGGCGCCGACCTGGAAGAGGTCGCGGGCCAGGCGGGCGACGGTGACGTCGCTGCGGATGCCGCCGTCGTGGTCGAGCAGGAGGGTGTACGTCACCGAGCCGACGGACTTGGCGACCTTGCCCGTGACCAGCTTCTCCAGGAAGTCGGCGGCGCCGGGGCCGCTGACCTCGAGGCGCTTGAGGGCCGTCATGTCGTACATCGCGACGGTCTCGCGGGTGACCTGCGCCTCCGCGCCGACGATGGGCGACCAGAACTGCGCCGCCCAGTCGTTCGGAGTGGGGATGTTGCGGCCCTCGACGAGGGAGGCGTTGGCCTCGTACCACTGCGGGCGCTCCCAGCCGTTGGCCTCCAGGAAGAAGGCGCCGTGCTCCTGCTGGCGGGCGTGGAAGGGGCTGGTGCGGATCGGGCGCGGCTTCCCGGACGGCTGGAGGGGGTGGAGGATGTCGTAGACCTCGACGAAGTTCTGGCAGTCGCGGGCCAGGACGTACTCCGGGGACAGCTGGTGCGGCTCGAAGCGGTTGACGTCGCACTCGTGCAGGTCGAAGGACGAGCAGTAGCCGTCGACCAGCCACTCGGCCATGGCCCGGCCGACGCCCGCCGAGTGTGTGACCCACACGGCCTCGGCGACCCAGAAGCCCTTGACGTCCTGGGACTCGCCGAGCAGCGGGAAGTTGTCGGTGGTGAAGGAGAACAGGCCGTTGATGCCCTCCTCGACCTTGGCCTCCTGCGTGGCGGGGAGCAGGGACTGGGTCTCGGCCCAAGCCGGTTCGAAGTCCTCCTCGGTGAACTTCAGGACCGACGGCATGGGCGCGGACTCGTCGAAGGAGAGGATCTCGTCGGCGGTGATCGGCATCGGGCGGTGGCCGTAGTAGCCGATGCCGATGCCGTCGAAGCGGTCGCGGTAGTAGAGGTCGGCGTCCTGGTGGCGCAGGATCGGGCGGACCGCTTCCTCGGTCTGGCCCGCGAGTGCCGGTACGGGGCCGGTCCAGGCGAGCTGGTGGGCGAGCGGGGTCAGCGGGAGGTTCATGCCCACCATGCGGGCGATCTTCGGGCCCCAGATGCCGGCGCAGCACACGACGATGTCGGCCGCGATCTCGCCCTGGTCGGTGAGGACGCCGGTGACGCGGCCGTCGGCCTGCTGGACGTCGAGGACCTCGTGGCGGGCCAGGAAGGTGACGCCGCGCTCGGTGGCGCGGCGGATCTGTGCCTCCACCGCGAGGACCGCCTTGGCCAGCCCGTCGGTGGGGACGAGGAGGCCGCCGAGGACCTTGTCCCGGTTGACCAGCGGGTGCTGCTCGACGCACTCGTCGGCGCTCAGCAGCCGGGCCTCGATGCCCCAGGCGGTGATCCAGCCGTGCCGGCGGTGCAGTTCCGCGAGGCGCTCCGGGGTGGTCGCCACTTCGAGGCCGCCGACCTGCAGGAAGCAGGGCTTGCCGTCGACGTCGAGGGAGCAGAACTTCTCGACCGTGTAGCGGGCCAGCTCGGTCATGGTCTTGGAGGAGTTGGTCTGGAAGACCAGGCCCGGCGCGTGTGAGGTGGAGCCTCCCGTGGCGGGCAGCGGGCCCTGGTCGACCACGGTCACTTCGGTCCAGCCTCGCGCGGAGATCTCGTCAGCGAGGGCCGCTCCCACGACGCCCGCTCCGATGATCACCACTCGGGGTCCCGCCATCGCCGCACCTCCGAAATTCAAAACCGTCGAGTTGCTTTCTGCGCAACGTGATTCAGGTTGCGCAACTCAGCGTGCCCGTCGCGGGAGGGGGTGTCAAGGGGTGCGTGACGTCGGAAAACGGACCGGAGAAGCCGCCCGGGACATGGCGATGCCCGGCGGGCGGCGCACACCAGTGCACGCCGCCCGCCGGGCATGTTCGACCGTCTTCCTAGTCCGGCTGTCGGGGCCGGGCTACTTGATCCAGGCGTCCACCTTGTCCTTGTGGGCCTCGACCCACTTCTTGGCCGCCGCGTCGTCCGTCATCTTGTCCTGGGCGATGTACTTGGCGACCTCGTTCTGGTCGTCGTTCGTCCAGGTGAAGTTCTTCACCAGGTTGTAGGCGGGGCTGCCGGACTTGGCGAACTTCGCGCTGACGACCTTGTTCAGGTCGTAGACGGGATAGTCGCAGGCGACCTTGGCCGCGTCGGCGTCACAGCCCGTCTTGTACGCGGGCAGGGTGACCTTCTTCAGCGGGACCTCGGACATGAACCACTGCGGCTCGTAGAAGTACCCGATCACCCACTGCTTGTTCTTCTCGGCGGTGCGGAAGGCCTGGATCAGCGCCGTCTCGCTGCCCGCGTACACCACCTTGAAGTTCAGCTTCAGGTTCTTGACCAGCGCCTCGTCGTTGGTGACGTACGACGGGTCGCCGTCCAGGAGCTGGCCCTTGCCGCCCGACTCGGAGGTCTGGAACTTCGACGCGTACTTGTTGAGGTTCTTCCAGTCGAGGATGTCGGGGTGCGCCTTGGCCAGCCACGGCGGCACGTACCAGCCGATGATGCCTTTGTTGCCTGTCGGCCCGGCGTCCACGGCGGTCTTCTGCTGGTCGATGTACTTCTTCACCAGGTCGGCGTGGCCCCAGTTCTCCAGGACGGCGTCGACCTCGCCGGTCCCGAAGCCCTGCCAGGCGATCTCTTCCTTGAGGTTCTTCTTGGTGACCGTACAGCCGAGGTTGTGCTGCGCGACGTACGCGACGACCGCCGCGTCCGCCTCGTAGCCCACCCACGGGTTGACGGCCAGATTGAAGGTGCCGCACTTGCCCGAGCTTCCCGAGCCCGCGGAGGAGCTGTCGCCGACCTTCGCCCCGCCGCACGCGGTGAGGGTGAGGCCGAGGACGGCCAGGCCGGCCGCGCCGGCTCGCCAGTGTCTTGCCATGGTGTCGTGCTCCTTATGCGCTGGCGCGGCGCGCCGCGGCCTGAGTGATCCGGTCGAACATGACTCCGAGAAGGACGATGGCCAGACCCGCGGCAAGCCCCTTCCCGTACAGCTGCCCCTGTGAGAAACCGGCCACGACGTCGTAGCCGAGAGCGCCTGCCCCTACCAGGCCGCCCACAACAACCATCGACAGCACGTAGATCAGGCCCTGGTTGGTCGCAAGCGTCAGGGCACTGCGTGACATCGGCAGTTGAACCTTGGTGATGATCTGCCAGGTGTTGCACCCGGCGGAGGTGGCCGCCTCCACGGTGGTCTCGGGCACGGCCCGGATCCCGTCCGCGATGATCTTCATGGCGACGGGGGCCCCGTAGACGATCGCGGCGACGATGGCCGTGAAGCGCGTGGGGCCGAACAGCGCGAGGAACGGCACGAGGTAGACGAAGGGCGGCATGACCTGGGCGGCGTCCAGGGTGGGCCGGATCAGCCGGTCCACCATCATGCTGCGCCCCATCCACACCCCGAAGACGATGCCGAGCACCATCACCAGCACCGTCGCGACGAGCGTCGAGGCCAGCGTGGTCATGGCGTCCGACCACAGACCGGTGCCGACCAGCAGGCCCACGCACACGGCCGTGGTGACCCCGGACTTCCAGCCGCCCAGCACCACGCCCAGTGCCACCAGCACCGCGCCGACGAGCCACCACGGGGAGTCGGTGACCAGCGTCTGGAACGGGTTGAGCAGGCCGTTGGTGATGACGTCACGGATGGCGTTGGTCACGCCCGAGAGACTGTCCTGCGCCCAGTTGGTCGCACTGTCCGCCGCGCTCGCGATGTGACTGCCGACGGTGCCGTCACCGGGGAAGTCGGCCGCCCACAGATAGGTGTGCGACAGATAGATCAGGACCGCGGTGACGGCCGCGCCGGCGCCCAGCAGCGGCCGCCGCCACTTCGCGAAGTCGTGCTTGGCGTTGCGCGCGTTCTCCTCGCGTGCGGCCGCCGCGGTGGTGACCCGGTCCAGGACGATCGCCATGACGACGATGGCGAGGCCCGCGTTGAAGGCGGTGCCGACGTCGAGCGACTGCAGTGCCTGCAGGACGATCACACCAAGGCCCGGCGCGTTGATCAGGGCCGCGATGGTCACCATCGCCAGGGCGGCCATGATGGTCTGGTTGACGCCCATCACCACGGTCCGCTTGGACATCGGCAGCAGGACCTTCAGCAGCGACTGGCGGCGGGTGGCTCCCAGGGAGTCGGCCGCCTCGACCGTCGTCTTGGACACGTTGCGGATGGCGTGCGCGGTGATACGGATCGTCGGCGGCGCCGCGTAGATCACGGTGGCGATGGTGGCGGAGGCGCCGCCGATGAGGAAGAACAGCGTCAGCGGTGCCAGGTAGACGAAGGTCGGCATCGTCTGCATGAAGTCCAGGAAGGGCGTGACGATCCGGTTGAACCGGTCCGACAGCCCCGCCCACACCCCGAGCGGGATCGCGAACAGCAGCGCCACGAACACCGCGGAGAGGGTGAGGGAGAGGGTGTCCATGCTCTCCTGCCACAGCCCCTGCAGCCCGAAGAAGGTGAACCCTGCGACGGCCAGCAGCGCGACCCGCCAGTTGCCCACGGCCCAGGAGACATAGCCGGCGATGCCGACGACACCGAGCCAGCCGATCTCCGGGACCGGGCGGGCCCCGGTCGGCTGCGAGATCAGATGCTGGATGAAGGTCACCAGGTTGTCGATGACCAGCCGGATCTCGTTGAAGAAGTAAAGGAAGAGCGGGTTGGAGTTGCGGTTGGCGCCGATGGAGTCGTTGAAGTCGTTGATCCAGCGGTGCAGATCGGTCAGGTCGGCCGCCGCAAGGGACAGCGTCTGCTTGCCGCGCAGTACGGCGAAGAGCACCAGCCAGACGACCACGATCGCGCCGACGACCATGGGCCGGCTGATCTTTCGAGCCGCTTTGACGGGCGCGACCGGCTCTGCCGTCTCCGTTTGCTCGGGCTTTTCTACGGCGACGGTCATCACGCGCCGCCTTCCTGCCCGGCGACCACCGCGAGGATCTCCTCGTCGCCGACGATGCCGAGCAGCTTGCCGTCCTCGACCACCTTGATCGGCTTGTCGGCCGCCAGCACCGCCCGGGTGGCCTCCTTCACCACGACGTCCGGGCCCAGTTCCGGTCCGTCCAGCTCGTCGCCGTCCTCCGGCGCCCGCATGATCCAGCGCAGCGTGAGGACGTCGCCGCGCGGCACGTCCTTCACGAACTCGCGGACGTAGTCGTCGGCCGGGGCGCCGACCAGTTCGTCGCCGGTGCCGCACTGGACCATCTTGCCGTCGCGCATGATCAGGATGCGGTCGCCCAGCTTCAGCGCCTCGGAGAGGTCGTGGGTGATGAACACCATGGTCTTGCCGACCTCGTGGTGCAGCCGGATGACCTCGTTCTGCATGTCACGGCGGATCAGCGGGTCGAGCGCGGAGAACGGCTCGTCGAAGAAGAGCACGTCCGGGTCTCCGGCGAGCGCCCGGGCGAGGCCCACGCGCTGCTGCATACCGCCGGAGAGCTGGTCGGGGTAGGAGTTCTCGTAGCCGGCCAGGCCGACCAGCTCCACGACCTCCAGGGCCCGCTTGGTGCGCTCGGCCCTGCTCATGCCGCGGATCTCCAGGCCGAAGGCCACGTTGTCGACGACCCGGCGGTGCGGCAGCAGCCCGAAGTGCTGGAAGACCATGGAGAACTTGCGGCGGCGCAGGTCACGCAGCTTGGCCGCGTCCGCCTCGCGGATGTCCTGGCCCTCGAAGACGAGCTCACCCGAGGTGGGCTCGATCAGCCGGGTCAGACATCGTACGAGGGTGGACTTGCCGGAGCCGGACAGTCCCATGACCACGAACACCTCGCCCTTGCGGACGTCGAAGTTCACGTCACGGACCGCGGCGGTACAGCCGGTGCGGTCCATCAGCTCGCGGCGGGAAAGACCGCACAGCTCCTCTGAGCCCGGCACCCGGTCGGCCTTCGGCCCGAACACCTTCCACAGATTGCGCACGGATATGACGGGCGTCCCGTCCGAGTCCTGGGGGGTGCCACGCCGCTGCGGCACCTCTGTCTGTGTGGGGGTCACGATCGACCTCATTTCGGCGTTCAGCCGCGGAACCAGCGCTGCGGCCGGGGTTGGATGTTCTGCCAGATGTGCTTGGGCTCTCGGTACTCGTCCAGGCCGGTCGGTCCCAGCTCCCGGCCCGTGCCCGAGTGCCCGAAGCCACCCCATTCCGCTTGCGGCACGTAGGGGTGGTAGTCGTTGATCCACACCGTGCCGTGGCGCAGCCGCCGGGCGACCCGCTGGGCCTTGCCCGCGTCCTCGGTCCAGACGGCGCCGGCGAGACCGTACTCGGTGTCGTTGGCGATGCGTACGGCATCGTCCTCGTCGGTGAAGCGTTCGATGGTCAGCACGGGTCCGAAGGACTCCTCGTGCACCACCCGCATGTCCTGCGTGCACGCGTCGAGCACGGTCGGCGGGTAGTAGTGACCGTTCGCAAGGTCGGGGTCGGTGGGCCGCTGACCGCCGCAGCGCAGTACGGCGCCCTCGGCGATGCCCGCGGCGACGTACGCCTCGACCTTCGCCAGGTGCTGGGCGGAGATCAGCGCTCCGGTCTCGGCGTCGGCGTCGAAGGGCCCGCCCAGGCGGATCAGCCGGGCGCGACGGACCACCTCGTCGACGAAGCGGTCGTGCAGCGAGTCCTCGACGATCAGCCGGGCACCGGCCGAGCAGACCTGCCCGGAGTGCAGGAAGACGGCCGTGAGAGCCATGTCCACGGCCGTCTCGAAGTCGGCGTCGGCGAAGACGACGTTGGGGTTCTTGCCGCCGAGCTCCAGCGCCACCTTCTTCACGGTGGCGGCCGCGGTGGCCATGATCCGCTTGCCGGTCTCCAGGCCCCCGGTGAAGGAGACCATGTCGACGCGCGGGTCCTCGGACAGCGGTGCGCCGACCTCCGGGCCGGTGCCCAGGACGAGGTTGGCGGCGCCGGCCGGGAGTCCGGCCTCCTCCAGTGCCTTCATCAGCAGGATGGAGGTGGAGGGGGTGAGCTCGCTGGGCTTCAGGACGATCGTGTTGCCGGCCAGCAGCGCCGGGGCGACCTTCCAACTGGCCTGCAGCAGCGGGTAGTTCCAGGGGGTGATCAGTCCGCACACGCCGACCGGCTCGTACACGACGCGGCTGATGGCGTCCTCGCGGCCGGTGTCGATCACCCGTCCGGCGTCGGTGCCGCCGATCCCGCCGTAGAAGCGGAAGCAGGAGACGACGTCGGCGATGTCGTACTCGCTCTCCACCAGCCGCTTGCCGGTGTCCAGCGACTCGGCGCGGGCGAACTCCTTGGCGTCGCGCTCGAGGATGTCGGCGGTGCGCAGCAGCAGTGCGCCGCGCTCACGCTCGGGGGTGCGGGGCCAGGGGCCCTCGTCGAAGGCCCGGCGGGCCGCGGCGATCGCCGCCTCCGTGTCGGCACGCGTCCCTTCGGCTACGGTCGCCGAGAGGGTGCCGTCGGCGGGGCAGCGGATGTCTCGGCGCCCGCCGGCCACCGGCTCGCGCCACTCTCCGTCCACATACAGATCTGCCACGCGCCAAGCCTTTCAACCGAAATTCGTTGCGCATCGTGCATTCAATTGCTTGTGGTGGAACACCCTGACGAATGTCCAGACAGACGTCAAGAGGTTGGCGGATGACGATTTCGCAAGGGACCCAATGCCCCTTCCTCTCTTGACCGAGGGCCCCACCGGCCTGACCATGTTGCGTATCGCTCACCTTGTTGTGCAATACGCACCGACGGAGGCCGCACATGTCCCCTCGCCCGCAACCTGGCCGTGAGTTCGTCCTCACTCTCTCGTGTCCCGACAGCGCGGGACTGGTCCATGCCGTGAGCGGCTTCCTCGTCAGGAACTCCGGCAACATCCTGGAAAGCCAGCAGTTCGATGATCGACTCCAGGGCCGCTTCTTCATGAGGGTCCACTTCGACGTTTCCGATCCAAACGCGGATCTGGAAACTCTGCGTTACCGGTTCGGTCCCGTCGCCGAGGCCTACCGCATCTCCTGGAAGCTGTGGGACGCCTCGACCCCGACCCGGACGCTGATCATGGTGTCCAAGTTCGGCCACTGCCTCAACGACCTGCTCTTCCGCCGCCGCACCGGCGCCCTCAACATCGAGATCCCCGCGATCGTCTCCAACCACCGGGACTTCGAGGGCCTGGCGGAGACCTACGGCATCCCCTTCCACCACGTCCCGGTGACCAAGGAGACCAAGCCGGAGGCGGAGGCGCGGCTGCTGGAGCTGGTGCGCGAGCTGGATGTCGACCTCGTGGTGCTCGCCCGCTACATGCAGGTCCTCTCCGACGACCTGTGCAAGCAGCTGGAGGGCCGCGCGATCAACATCCACCACTCCTTCCTGCCCAGCTTCAAGGGCGCACGCCCGTACGTCCAGGCCTACGACCGCGGAGTGAAGCTCGTCGGCGCGACCGCGCACTACGTCACCTCGGACCTGGACGAGGGCCAGATCATCGAGCAGGACGTGGTCCGCGTGGACCACTCCCTCGACCCCGGCGAGCTCGTCACGGTCGGCCGGGACGTGGAGGCCCAGGTACTGGCGCACGCGGTGAAGTGGCACAGCGAGAGCCGCGTGATGGTGGACGGCAACCGCACGGTGGTCTTCCGCTGAGCGGAGGGTGAAGGCGGGGCGGGTCCGGATCGGACCCGCCCCGCCTTCGTATACGGCCGCCTGCCGGCACTCTCAGCCCGGCCGGCCCTCTCAGCCCGGCCGGCACATCCAGCCCGTCCGGCGTTTGAGGACAAGGCCCCTTAAGGGCCGAAGGGGGGTCTGGGGGCGCAGCCCCCAGCACGCCCGCTGCACCCCCCTCAGCCGCCAAGCCTCTCCAGCACCGCCCGCCGCCACGCTTCGGTCTCAGCGATCTGGTTGAAAGTGAACACGTGCAGGCCCGCCACTCCCGCCGAAGGCGCGATGAGGGCAGCCTCGCTGCGCTGCAACAACCGGTCAGGCGAATAGCCCCCGGGTGCAGCGAACCGCAGGAACCACGATGCGTGCTTCGTCAGGAACCGCGTCGACTCCCCCACCCCGATCTTCGTCGCCATCGCCAGCAGCTTGGTCCGCTGCACGGGCCCGGCGACACCCACGTACACGGGCAGGGAGACGTCCCGCCGCCGTATCCGGGCGATCCACTCCCCCAGCACGCGCGGGTCGAAGCAGAGGTTGCTGACGATGTACGTGGCGTGTGCGCGCTTGTCCCACATCGACTGGATGGTGAGGTCGTCGTGGATGAGGGGATGGCTCTCGGGGTAGCCGGTGATGCCCACGTGGGCGAAGGGCTCGCCCAGCTCGGTGAGCCTGCGCAGCACCGGCAGGGCCCCGTCGTAGACCCCGGCCGGCGGGTCCGCGTCCCCCGCCGGCACGAAGACGTCGTCCACGCCCGCCTCGCGCAGCCGCTCGACGACCTCCTTCAGATGCACCTCGTCCCGCAGCAGCCGTGCGGGCACGTGCGGCACGACGCGGTAGCCGTGCGCCGCGAGCCGGCCCGTCAGGGCGAGGGTCGGCTCCAGACCCTTGACCGGCGACGCCGTGACAGTGACCACGACGTCGCGCGGGACATGGGCGAGGACCTTGTCCTCGGTGGCCTTCGCGGGCAGCACCTCGTAGCGGACGCCGTCCAGCAGCGCCCTCAGCCCGGTGGCGTCCAAGGCCTGCTACCCGGCCTGCTTCTGGGCGTCGCGGTGGCGGTAGTACGCGGCCTTCGACGGCGCCAGGGGCTCCTTGCCGAGGATCAGGTCGGCGGCCTTCTCGGCGACCATCATCACGGGGGCGTAGATGTTGCCGTTGGTGACGTACGGCATCACCGAGGCGTCGACCACCCGCAGGCCCTCCACGCCGTGCACGCGCATGCTGGTGGGGTCGACGACGGACATCTCGTCGGTGCCCATCTTGCAGGTGCAGGACGGGTGCAGGGCGGTCTCGCCGTCCTTGGCGACCCAGTCGAGGATCTCCTCGTCCGTCTCCACGGACGGGCCGGGCGAGACCTCGCCGTCGTTGAAGGGCGCGAGCGCGGGCTGGTTGAGGAGCTTGCGGGCGACGCGGATCGCCTCGACCCACTCCCGGCGGTCCTGCTCGGTGGAGAGGTAGTTGAAGCGCAGCGCCGGGTGTTCGCGCGGGTCCTTGCTCTTGATCTTCACCGAGCCGATGGCGTCGGAGTACATGGGCCCGACGTGGACCTGGTAGCCATGGCCGCCGGCGGGCACGGAGCCGTCGTAGCGGACCGCGATGGGCAGGAAGTGGAACATCAGGTTGGGGTAGTCCACGTCGTCGTTGCTGCGGCAGAAGCCGCCGGCCTCGAAGTGGTTCGTGGCCGCGGGGCCCTTGCGGAACAGCCACTGCAGGCCGATGAAGGGGGCCCGCCACTTGGCCAGATACGGCTGCATGGAGACGGGCTGCTTGCAGGCGTACTGGATGTACACCTCCAGGTGGTCCTGCATGTTCTCGCCGACGCCCGGCAGGTGGTGCACGACGTCGATGCCGAGGGCGCGCAGCTCCTCCGCGTTGCCGACGCCGGACAGCTGCAGCAGCTGCGGGGAGTTGATCGCGCCGCCGCACAGGATGACTTCCTTGGCGCGGACCTGCTTCAGGGCGCCCCTGCCGCGCTGGTACTCGACGCCGACGGCCTTCTTGCCCTCGAAGAGGACACGGGTGACCAGGGCACGGGTGGTGACGGTGAGGTTGGGCCGCTTCCTGGCGGGCTTGAGGTACGCCTTCGAGGCCGAAAGACGGCGGCCGCGGTGGACGTTGCGGTCGAACTTGGCGAAGCCCTCCTGCCGGTAGCCGTTGACATCCTCGGTGGGGGCGTAGCCCGCCTCCTGGGTGGCCTTGAGGAAGGCGCCGAAGAGGGGGTTGGTGGCCGGGCCGCGCTCCAGGACGAGGGGGCCGTCGTGGCCGCGGAACTCGTCGTCCGGGTCGGCGGCCAGGCAGTTCTCCATCCGCCGGAAGTAGGGCAGACAGTGCGCGTAGTCCCAGGTCTCCATGCCGGGGTCGGCCGCCCAGCGCTCGTAGTCCATGGGGTTGCCGCGCTGGAAGATCATGCCGTTGATGCTGCTGGAGCCGCCGAGCACCTTGCCGCGGGCGTGGTAGATGCGCCGGCCGCCCATGTGGGGCTCGGGCTCGGACTCGTACTTCCAGTCGTAGAAGCGGCTGCCGATCGGGTACGTCAGTGCCGCGGGCATGTGGATGAAGACGTCCCAGGGGTAGTCGGAGCGGCCTGCCTCCAGGACCAGCACCTTGTTCGCCGGATCAGCTGAGAGTCTGTTCGCCAGTGCACTGCCGGCCGAACCGCCGCCGACGATGACGAAGTCGTATTGGGGAGCCATGGTGCCTCGTCTCGCTCGCGCCGTAGATACGCGAGGCATGCTAGTACCAGTAGCGCTATACGCACTAGGTTGCGAGCCACGCAACTTACGGGTTGTTGATTTCGCCACGGTTACTTGCAGTCGTGTTGTTTACTGCGCGTATAGTTTCGGAGTGAGCAACCACAGCCAAGACACCGAAACGTCAAATTCGCAGGCCGGCGGAGTGCAGTCGGTCGACCGAGCCATCAGCGTCCTGGAGATCCTCGCGCAGCGCGGCGAGGCGGGCGTCAGTGAAGTGGCCGCCGAGATCGATGTTCACAAGTCCACCGCCTTCCGCCTTCTCGGCGCCTTGGAGGCGCGCGGTCTGGTGGAGCAGGCGGGCGAGCGCGGCAAGTACCGGCTCGGCTTCGGCATCGTACGCCTGGCCGGCGCGGTGACGGGACGCATCGACATCACCCAGCAGGGCCGCCCGGTCTGCGAGCGGCTCGCCGAGGAGATCGGTGAGACGGTGAACATCGCGGTGCTGCAGGAGCACTACGCGATCAACCTGTACCAGGTGCGCGGCCCCGGAGCGGTCACCGCGCACAACTGGGTCGGACAGCTGACCCCGCTGCACGCCACGTCCAGCGGCAAGTGCCTGCTGGCGTACCTGCCCGCCAAGGAGCGCGCCGCGCTGCTGGCCGAGGCAGGCCTGAAGAAGGTCACGCCGCACACCATCACCTCGAAGGCGAAGCTCGAGAAGACCCTTGCCGAGGTACGGGAGGCCGGCTACGCCTGGACCATGGAGGAACTGGAGATCGGTCTGCACGCCATGGCCGCCCCGGTCCTGGACCGGGACGGCGAGGTCATCGCGGCGGTCACCGCCTCCGGGCCCTCGTACCGCTTCACGGAGGAGCGGATGCGCGAGCTCGCGCCCGTGCTGATCAAGGGTGCGGAGGAGATCAGTCACCGTATGGGCTACCTGGGCTGAGTCACGCCTGCGAGAGACCCAGGCGCTCGTTCACCCAGTCGTGGAAGGCTCCGATGTGGTGCTCGCTGGGCACCAGCACACCGCCCTTGGCGTACATCCGGGAGCTCATGCCCGGCTGTGTGCGCTCGCAGGCGTCGAAGTCCTGGCGGTTGACGCGGTCGAAGAGCTCCACGGACCGGCTGACGTCCTTGCCGCTCTCGACGACGTGCGGGAGGTAGAGCCAGTCGCACTCGACGATCGTGCGGTCGACGGCCACCGGGTACATCCGGTGGAAGATCACATGGTCGGGGACGAGGTTGATGAAGACCTGCGGCTTGACCGTGATCGCGTAGTAGCGGCGGTCCTGGTCCTCGGCGACCCCGGGGATGCGGTCCAGGCCCTCGGAGCCGTCGACGGTGAAG
Source organism: Streptomyces longisporus (assembly GCF_039532765.1). NCBI lineage: Bacteria > Bacillati > Actinomycetota > Actinomycetes > Kitasatosporales > Streptomycetaceae > Streptomyces > Streptomyces longisporus. The sequence goes on along the minus strand of NZ_BAAASG010000004.1, from coordinate 196,242 downwards.
CCCTGCACCTCCTCACCGAACTCGGCGCCGTGCCCGACGTAGTACTGGGCGGCGTAGCCGTCGGCGAACTCCGGGAGCACCTCGGTGAGTTCGGGGTGGATCGTGGCGCAGTGGTAGCACTCCATGAAGTTCTCGATGATGAGCTTCCAGTTCGCCTTCACGTCGTAGACGATCCGCTTGCCCACGGAGAGGTTGTCGATGTCGTAGTGCTCGATCGACTCCACGTCGCCGAGTCGGGCGACGACCTCGCCGACGACGTCCTCCTCGAAGGAGGGCGGGTTCTCCGCCAGGCACACCCAGACGTAGCCGAGCCATTCCCGCACGGCCACGCTGACCAGGCCGTACTCGGTGCGGCCGACGTCGGGCATCTTGGTGAGGTTGGGGGCCGCGACCAGCTTGCCGTTCAGGTCGTAGGTCCAGGCGTGGTACGGGCACTGGAAGGCCCGCTTGACCTCGCCGGTCTCCTCGGTGCAGAGCTTGGCACCGCGGTGGCGGCACACGTTGAAGTAGGCGCGGATCGAGTTGTCCCGGGCGCGGGTGACGAGGATGCTCTCGCGGCCCACGTCGACGGTGCGGAAGGCGCCGGGCTTGGCCAGCTCGGAGGAGCGCGCGACGCAGAACCACATCGTCTCGAATATGCGCTCCTGCTCCTGGGCGAAGATCGCCGGATCCGTGTAGGAGGAGCCGGGAAGGGTGGCGATCAGGCTGTCCGGCAGGCTGGTCGAGGTCACGGTGCACTCCTCGGAGGGGATTGGGAAGCACCCCGAAGGGGCGCGGGGCTGTATCGATATCCGGCTCCGCCGGGGGGCGCGACCAGCCACAACGGCGGCGCGGGCGAAACACGACCCATCTCGCTGCTCACCGCGGAGCGCCAAGCTGCTTGCGCCAGCGGGTGAACAGCCGCGGCTGGTTCATCCCGAGCACGGCGACCGGCTGTCCGGCACGCCGGTAGACGGCCAGGACGTTGCGGTCGTCCGCAGCGCCCTCCTCGACCGTCACACTGTCGGCGCCGGCCGCATGACCGGCGAACTGGATCTTCACGCCGTACTGGTCCGACCAGAAGTACGGCGGCCGGGGCACACCCGGCTCCACCGCGCCGCCCGCCAGCAGCGTGGCGACGGCGGCGTCCGGGCGCTCGCGCGCGCCGGTCCAGTGCTCCACGCGGCGATGGGTGCCCGCGCGGGGGTCGTACCAGTTGGCGCAGTCGCCGACCGCGACCACACCGGCGAGGCTGGTGCGGCCGTCCGCGCCGCACTTCACCCCGTTGTCGAGGGCGACGCCGGAGCCTTCCAGCCACTCGACGCACGGGCGGGCACCCACACCGACGACGACGATATCGGCGGGGACGCTGCGACCGTCCTCCAACAGGACCGCGTCGACCTGACGCTCACCGCTGAGCCCCTTGACGCCCACACCGCACAACAGCCGTACGCCGTGATCCGCATGGAGCGCGGAGACGATGGCGCCCATGGTCTCGCCGAGCGGGCCGGCGAGCGGCGTCGGGGCCGCCTCGATCACCGTCACGTCGAGCCCGAGGGCGTAGGCCGTGGAGGCGACCTCGGCCCCGATGAAGCCGCCGCCGATCACCACGAGGCGTCCACCGCGGGCCAGTTCGTCCCGCAGGGCGCGGGCGTCGTCCAGGGTGCGCAGGGTGTGCACCCCGCAAAGCCCCTCCGCACCCGGCAGGGTGCGTGCGGCGGCGCCGGTCGCGATGACGATGCCGTCGGCGCGGAGCTCACTGCCGTCGGCGAGCCGCACGGCACGGCGGTCGCGGTCGAGGCCGCTCGCGCGGGCGCCGAGCAGCCACTCGGCCTGCAGGTCCTCGTCGTCCGTCTCCAGCACGAGGTCGGCTTCGCCGATCGTGCCGGCCAGGAACTCCTTGGACAGCGGTGGCCTGTCGTACGGGCGGTGGGTCTCGTCGCCGATGACGACGAGCCGCCCGTCGTAGCCCTGCCTGCGCAGTGAGCGTGCCGCCGACAGGCCGGCCAGCGAGGCGCCGACCACGGCGACCGTTCTCACGCGGGACCTCCGGCGAGGCGGGAGGCGATGCAGGGCGGCAGGTTGGGGGCGTCGGTCGACACCTGGACGTAGATCATGCCGTCCTCGACGACCACCTCGTGCGTCCGCACCGGCAGCTTGGCCGGCGGGGCGTCGACGGCGCCGGTGCGCAGGTCGAACTTGGAAGCGTGCAGCGGGCATTCCACCTCGCAGCCCTCCAGCCAGCCGTCGGCGAGCGAGGCGTCCTGGTGGGTGCAGGTGTCATCGATGGCGAAGACCTCGCCGTCATCGGTATGGAACACCGAGACCGGCGGATCGATGTCGAGCCGGAAGGCCTCACCTCGCGGGAGATCCGCGAGACGGCACACGGGAATCATCATGACACCTCGGTGCGTATAACGAAACGGATTGCGGTAAGCGCAACATCAGTCTGAGGTCGCCCTGAACCCTTGTCAAGGAGTTCAGGGGCCCCGATGACCCCTGCCGGATGTTCCATTTAGCGCAACAGTGAGCGCTATAGGCAACAGCAGCAAGGCAGGGGTCGGCACCAGGATCAGTGCCTTCGAGCAGGTCAGCAGGTCAGTGACCGCGTGCGATCCAGTCCTGCAGATGCGGGGCCTCCGCACCGATGGTGGTCGCGTCCCCGTGGCCGGTGTGCACGACGGTGCCGCCGGGCAGGGACAGCAGCCGTTCCCGGATGGACTCGATGATGGTCGGGAAGTGGCTGTACGACCTTCCCGTGGCCCCCGGTCCGCCCGCGAAGAGCGTGTCACCGCTGAAGAGAGCGCCGAGCGCCGGCGCGTACAGGCAGACCGCTCCGGGGGCATGGCCGGGCGTGTGCAGCACGGTCAGCTCGACGCCCCCCACCGTCAGGACCTGGCCGTCGGCCAGTTCCGCGTCGGGCGCACGCTCCGGGTGCGTCTGCTTCCACAGCGGCAGGTCGTCGGGATGGAGGAGGACCGGGCCGCCGGTGCGCGCCGCGAGGTCGGGCGCGGCGTCGATGTGGTCGTTGTGGGCGTGGGTGCACACGATCGCCCGCAGGGTCCGGTCGCCGACGGCCTCGGCGATGGCCTGGGCGTCATGGGCCGCGTCGATGACGATCACCTCGTGGTCGTCGCCGATGATCCATACGTTGTTGTCGACGTCCCAGGTGCCGCCGTCCAGCGAGAACGTGCCCGAGGTGACGAGGTGTTCGATGCGGGCGGCCATCAGAGCACCACCACCGAGCGCAGCACGTCGCCGCCGTGCATCCGCTCGAAGGCCTTCTCGACCTCGTCCAGGGCGATGGTCTCGGTGACGAAGGCGTCCAGGTCCAGACGGCCCTGCAGATAGAGGTCGATGAGCATGGGGAAGTCGCGGGAGGGCAGGCAGTCGCCGTACCAGGACGACTTCAGCGATCCGCCGCGTCCGAAGACGTCCAGGAGCGGCAGCTCCAGCTTCATCTCCGGGGTCGGCACACCGACCAGGACGACCGTGCCGGCGAGGTCGCGGGCGTAGAAGGCCTGCTTGTACGTCTCCGGGCGGCCGACCGCCTCGATGACGACGTCGGCGCCGTGGCCGCCGGTCAGCTCGCGGATCGCGTCGACGGGGTCGGATTCCCTGGAGTTGACGGTGTGGGTCGCGCCCAGCTTGCGGGCGGTCTCCAGCTTCCGGTCGTCCAGGTCCACCGCGATGATCTTCGCGGCGCCGGCCAGGTTCGACCCGACGATCGCGGCGTCGCCGACGCCACCGCAGCCGATGACCGCCACGCTGTCCCCGCGGCCGACGTTGCCGGTGTTGATCGCGGCGCCGATGCCCGCCATCACGCCGCAGCCCAGCAGGCCGGCGGCGGCCGCAGAGGCGGCGCGGTCGACCTTGGTGCACTGCCCCGCCGCGACCAGCGTCTTCTCCGCGAACGCGCCGATGCCCAGCGCCGGGGACAGCTCGGTGCCGTCCTCCAGGGTCATCTTCTGCTTGGCGTTGTGGGTGTTGAAGCAGTACCAGGGGCGCCCGCGCAGACAGGCCCGGCACTGCCCGCACACGGCACGCCAGTTGAGGATCACGAAGTCACCGGGGGCGACATCGGTGACGCCCTCCCCCACCGACTCCACCACGCCCGCGGCCTCGTGGCCCAGCAGGAAGGGGAACTCGTCGTTGATGCCGCCCTCGCGGTAGTGCAGATCGGTGTGGCAGACCCCGCAGGCCTCGACCTTCACCAGCGCCTCGCCCGGACCGGGGTCGGGCACGATGATCGTCTCCAGGCTGACGGGGGCGCCCTTGCCCCGCGCGACGACTCCACGGACCTGGTGCGTCATGGCCACTCCTCGGCTGGTACGAGACTGAGTCAGATGTTGCTCAATACGGCACAGATTTCATGTGCCGCAACACAGCATCCTGGAGCACAGACGCCGGGTCAAGGCTCTCGGAGGCGCGCGGTCGACATCGGCGATCCCAACCATTGACGGACGTTTCCGCCCCTCTTGCCGTAGCGATCGTCACGACAACTGCAGCCTCGGCCACGCGGGCGGCTTCGTGCCGTACGCCTCACACCGGAAGGCCGTCGCGATCGCGAGCGACACCGGACGCAGCCCGCCGAACGACCTGCGCGGCTGCTAGTTCGACACCCCGCTGTCCTGCGGCCAGGCGGCCCCGCCCCCCTGCTCGCCTTCGCCCGCCCCGGACACGTCCTCTTCGGCAGCGACTGGCCCTTCGCCCCGACCGCGGCCGGGCAGTACTCCGCGAACGGCCTGGACACCGGCGTCGATCCCGGCATACTCGCGGCCGTCAACCGCACCAACGCCGAAGCCCTGTTTCCCGGGCCTGCGCGGCGCCCCGGTGTCGGCTCCGGTTCAATCCCCCACCGTCCGTCTGCGCCGGTCCGCCGGCACCCGGTAGGGCCGCAGACTCAGCGGCCCAACCGCCGCCGTACCCGGCGTACCTGCCCGTTGTCCGCGACCGAGTCGAGGAGCCGGCGGCCGGTGCCGGGCTCGTACGCCGGGCCCTCCAGGCGGAGCAGGGCGCCGTCGCGGACGACGGCGTGGGCGACCGGGGTGTCCGTCTTCGGAAGGGTGACCGGGTGGCGGCCGGCCGGAAGGGCGAGACGGGCGGGCAGGCGCAGTTCGGCCGTTATGCCCTCGGGGGCGGGGATCAGCTCGGCGTCCAGGGTCAGGGAGGAGACCGTGACCTTGATGCGGGCCGGGGCTCCGGCCGCCGCCGCTATGTACGGCAGTGGCAGGGAACGCCTGCCGCGTCCGGTGTTCGCCGCGGCGGCGCCGGCCGTGTCGGGGCCGAGCCTGCGCTGGCGCTGGTCCACGTCGAGGGCGAGCTGGCCGCCGGCCGTCCAGTACGGGAGCGCGAGGCGGCCACCGGTCAGTGCCGGGCCCGTGGCCGGGGCGCCCGGGGTGCCGTCGCCGGTGACGCGGACCATCCGGTCGATGCCGAGGAGCTGGACGTACGCCCACACGTCGTGCACCCCGCGCTCCAGCGGACGGCCGCCGGCCAGGCGCTCGGGGTCGAGGAGCAGCCGTCCGGAGGCGACCAGCCGTGAGCGGCCCTCTCCGAGCGGCTCCAGGCGCACCTCCAGGTCACCCTCGGGGTACCACCAGTCCTCGCGGTCGCGGTCCTTGACCACCAGTTCCGCGTACGCCAGCCGGAACGGGTCGCGGACCTCCCAGCCGTCCTCCGCGCCGGGCACGCCGGCCAGCAGCTCGGGGTCCAGCCATCGCTTGCCGTCCCGCTCGACGAGGGCCAGGGGTTCGCCGTCACCGCGCAGCAGGTCGAGGGTGACGTCGGCAACCAGCCGGCCGCCCTCCCAGCGCAGTGCGCCGACCTCGCTGCGGGCCTTCACCTCGCGGACCCGCTCGGCCAGAGCCACCGCGCCGTCGAAGTCGCCGCGTTCGAGGAGGTCGGCGCGCAGCCGGGACACGGTGGGCAGGCCTTCGCGTACGGCCGCCGGGAACTCCGTCAGCGCCAGTTCGCGGGCCGCCTCGAAGCGCTGCCTCTGCTCGGCCGGGTCCTCGCGCAGGATCTCGGGCTCGCGGGTGCGGGAGAGGATCTCGACGTGGTAGAGGCGGTGCAGAAGCCGGTTCTGCAGGGCGTCGATGTCGTCGGAGGCCTCGGTGCCGTCCTTGATCTGACGGACGATGGTGCGGCAGTTGGACCAGAAGCCGTGCCGGGGGCTGAACCGGTGCTGGGTGTTGTTGCCGCCGTCGTCCCGCTTCATCCAGTAGTAGCAGGGGTAGTCGGCGAGGATCGAGATCCGCTCCGCCTTGAGGTAGGCGGCGCTGACGAAGAGCAGGTCCTCCAGGATCCAGGGACCCTCCGGGAAGCGCAGGCCGTGCTCCTCGACGAAGGCGCGCCGGAACATCTTGTGCGGCGACATGCTCTGCATGAGCTCGTCGTTCTCGATGGTGCAGGCGTCTACCGTGTGCCGGAACAGCCGTCGGGGCCGGACCATGGTGGTGGACATCTTGCCGAGCACCACGTCGGCGTCGTTGCGCTTGGCGAACTCGTAGAGCCGCTCCAGCGCCTCGGGGCCGAGGGTGTCGTCGTGGTCGACGAACTGGATGTACTCGCCCCGGGCGTGGCTCATGCCCAGGTTGCGCGGTGCGCCGGGCCAGCCCGAATTGGGGCGGGTGTGCACCTGCACGTTCGGGTGCTTTGCCGCGATCTTCTCCAGGCGGGCCAGGGTGTCGTCCGTCGAACCGTCGTCGACGTAGATGACCTCGTACTCGTCGGCGGGCAGGGACTGTCCCAGCAGCGACGGCGCGCACTCGTCGACGTACTTCCCGGTGTTGTACACGGGCACGACGACACTGACCTTGACTCTCGGCATCCCACAGACTTTACCTGCCCGCCGGCGGTCGACGTCGAGGCAGCGGGCCGGGGTCGATGCCGTCGGCATCGACCCCGGCCCCCGCCGCGGAGTGCCCCGGCTCAGCCGATCTCGACGAGGAGGTCGCCGCCCTCCACCTGCTGGATCCTGTTGATGGCCAGCCGACCGACGGTGCCCGCCTTGGGGGCGGTGATCGCGGCCTCCATCTTCATCGCCTCGATGGTGGCCACCGTCGCACCGGCGTCCACCTCGTCGCCCTCGGCGACCGCGAGGGTGACCACGCCGGCGAACGGGGCGGCGACATGGCCCGGGTTGGTGCGGTCGGCCTTCTCCGTCACCGGGACGTCGGAGGCGGCCGCCTTGTCGCGCACCTGGATCGGGCGGAGCTGGCCGTTCAGGGTGGACATCACGGTCCGCATGCCGCGCTCGTCGGCCTCGCCGACCGCCTCCAGCTCGATCAGCAGCCGGACACCCGGTTCGAGGTCGACGGCGTACTCCTTGCCCGGGCGCAGCCCGTAGAAGAAGTCCTTGCTGTCCAGCACGCTGGTGTCGCCGTAGGCCTGACGGTGGGTCTCGAAGTCGCGGGTCGGACCGGGGAACAGCAGCCGGTTGAGGGTGGCGCGGGGCTCCTTCGCCAGGCCCTCGCGATCCTCCCTGCTCAGCTCCTGCACGGGCCTGGGCTCGGCGCGGCCCTGGAGTGCCTTGGTGCGGAAGGGCTCCGGCCAGCCGCCGGGCGGGGTGCCCAGCTCGCCGCGCAGGAAGCCGATGACGGAGTCCGGGATGTCGTACCGGTTCGGGGTCGCCTCGAACTCGGCGGGATCCACCCCGGCGCCCACCAGATGCAGGGCGAGGTCGCCGACCACCTTCGAGGACGGGGTGACCTTGACCAGGCGGCCCAGCATCCGGTCGGCGGCGGCGTACAGGTCCTCGACCTCCTCGAAGCGGTCGCCGAGGCCGAGCGCGACGGCCTGGGTGCGCAGGTTGGAGAGCTGACCGCCGGGGATCTCGTGGTGGTAGACGCGGCCGGTCGGGGAGGCGAGGCCCGCCTCGAAGGGGGCGTAGACCTTGCGGACGCTCTCCCAGTACGGCTCCAGATCGCCGACCGCCTGGAGGTCGAGGCCGGTCGGGCGGTCGGAGTGGTCGGTCGCGGCGACGATCGCCGACAGCGACGGCTGGGACGTCGTGCCCGCCATCGACGCCACCGCGCCGTCCACCGCGTCCGCGCCCGCCTGGATCGCGGCGAGATAGGTGCCGAGCTGGCCGCCCGCCGTGTCGTGGGTGTGCAGGTGGACCGGGAGGTCGAACTCCCGCCGTAGCGCGGACACGAGCTTGGCGGCGGCCGGGGCGCGCAGCAGGCCCGCCATGTCCTTCACGGCCAGGACGTGCGCACCCGCCTCGACGATCTGCTCCGCGAGGCGAAGGTAGTAATCCAGCGTGTACAGGCGCTCGTTGGGGTCCGACAGGTCGGAGGTGTAGCAGAGGGCCACCTCGGCGATCGCCGTGCCCGTCTCGCGTACGGCGTCGATGGCGGGGCGCATCTGGCCGACGTCGTTGAGTGCGTCGAAGATGCGGAAGATGTCGATGCCGGTGGCGGCGGCCTCCTGCACGAAGGCGTCGGTCACCTCGGTCGGGTACGGGGTGTAGCCGACGGTGTTGCGGCCGCGCAGCAGCATCTGCAGACAGATGTTGGGGACGGCCTCACGCAGAGCGGCCAGGCGCTCCCAGGGGTCCTCGGCCAGGAAGCGCAGGGCGACGTCGTACGTCGCTCCGCCCCAGCACTCCAGGGACAGCAGCTCGGGCAGGGTCCGCGCGACCACCGGGGCGACCGCGAGGAGGTCCTTGGTGCGGACGCGGGTGGCGAGCAGCGACTGGTGGGCGTCGCGGAAGGTGGTGTCGGTGACGCCGATGGTCGGCGACTCGCGCAGCGCGCGGGCGAACCCCTCCGGGCCGAGCTCGACCAGCCGCTGACGCGAGCCGGCGGGCGGCTCGCCCGCGGGCAGCACCGGCAGCTTGCTCACGGGTTCGATCAGTTCGGGGCGCTCGCCGTTCGGCTTGTTCACGGTCACGTCGGCCAGGTACGTGAGCAGCTTGGTGCCGCGGTCGGCGGAGGAGCGGGAGGTGAGCAGGTGCGGGCGCTGTTCGATGAACGACGTCGTCACGCGCCCGGCCTGGAAGTCCGGGTCGTCGAGGACCGCCTGCAGGAACGGGATGTTGGTGGCCACACCGCGGATGCGGAACTCGGCCACGGCGCGCCGGGCCCGGCCGATCGCGGCCCTGAAGTCCCGGCCTCGGCAGGTCAGCTTGACCAGCATCGAGTCGAAGTGGGCGCTGATCTCCGTACCCGCGTGCGTGGTTCCGCCGTCCAGGCGGATGCCGGAGCCGCCGGGTGAGCGGTAGGCGCTGATGCGGCCGGTGTCAGGGCGGAAGCCGTTGGCCGGGTCCTCGGTGGTGATACGGCACTGCAGGGCCGCGCCGTGCAGCTTCACCGTCTCCTGGGACAGGCCGAGGTCGGCGAGGGTCTCGCCGGAGGCGATGCGCAGCTGGGACTGGACGAGGTCGACGTCGGTGACCTCCTCGGTGACCGTGTGCTCGACCTGGATGCGGGGGTTCATCTCGATGAAGACGTGGTTGCCGTCGCGGTCCAGCAGGAACTCGACGGTGCCCGCGTTGCGGTAGCCGATCTCGCGGGCGAAGCGGACCGCGTCGGCGCAGATGCGGTCGCGCAGCTCCGGGTCGAGGTTGGGTGCGGGGGCGAGTTCGACGACCTTCTGGTGGCGGCGCTGGACGGAACAGTCGCGCTCGTAGAGGTGGATGACGTTGCCCTGGCCGTCGGCGAGGATCTGCACCTCGATGTGGCGGGGGTCGACGACGGCCTTCTCCAGGAAGACGGTGGAGTCGCCGAACGCGGAGGCCGCCTCGCGGGACGCCGCCTCGATGGACTCGCGCAGCTGCGCCGGGTCCTCGACGCGCCGCATACCGCGCCCGCCGCCGCCCGCGACCGCCTTCACGAACACCGGGAAGCCGATCTCCTCGGCGGCGCGGACGAGTTCGTCGACGTCGGTGGAGGGCGCGGAGGAGCCCAGCACCGGGACGCCGGCCGCGCGGGCGGCGGCCACCGCACGGGCCTTGTTGCCGGTCAGCTCCAGGGTCTGCGCGCTCGGCCCGACGAAGGTGATGCCCGCTTCCTCGCAGGCCTTGGCCAGCTCCGGGTTCTCGGACAGGAAGCCGTAACCGGGGTAGACGGCGTCGGCGCCCGCCTGGCGCGCCGCGCGGACGATCTCCTCGACGGACAGATACGCGCGGACGGGGTGGCCCGGCTGGCCGATCTCGTACGCTTCGTCGGCCTTGAGCCGGTGCAGCGAATTTCGGTCCTCGTGCGGGAAGACGGCGACGGTCCTTGCGCCCAGCTCGTAGCCTGCGCGGAACGCCCTGATCGCGATCTCACCACGGTTGGCTACCAGCACCTTGCGGAACATCGCCGCTCCCTTCAGCCTGCGGATGACGTCCCCCATGGTGTCGGTGACATGCCCTTCTGGCCATGTGAGCCGGGCCACTCACCCCGCGTGTCGTCGCGCAGACCGAAGAATCGTCAGGAACGGAGGTCGGCCGCCGCCTTTTTGATGGCCTCGCGGATGCGGGCGTAGGTGCCGCAGCGGCAGACGTTCTCGATGCCGTCGATGTCGGCGTCGCTCGGCTCGGGCGTCTTCTTCAGCAGGGCCGCCGCGGCCATGATCTGCCCGGGCTGGCAGAAGCCGCACTGCGAGACGTCGCAGTCGATCCAGGCCTGCTGCACGGGGTGCAGGGTGTCGCCGTCGGCCAGGCCCTCGATGGTGGTGACCGTGCGGTCCGCGCACTCCTTGACCTTCACGACGCAGGGCTGGAACTCCTCCCCGTCGAGATGGCTGGTGCAGGCGCGGCAGACGCCGACGCCGCAGCCGTACTTGGGGCCGGTGACGTGCAGCAGGTCGCGCAGCACCCAGAGCAGCGGCATGTCGGCGGGGGCCTCGACGGTGACCGGTCTGCCGTTGAGGGTGAAGGAGTAGGAGGGCATCGATACCTTCTCGGAGGCTGGTCCGGGGGCGGTCAGAAGTTGAGCGGGAAGCGGCGGGGCCTGGTGCCGGTGGCGCGGGCGTAGGCGTTGGCGACGGCTCCGGAGGCGGCCGGGACGCCGAGTTCGCCGGCGCCGCCGGGCTCCCCCGCGGACGGCATGATGTGCGCCTCGAAGTGCAGGGGGGCATGGCGTTGGCGGGCCCACTGGAAGTCGGCGAAGCTGCCCTCGCGCACGGCGCCGCGGTCGATGTGCAGGCCGGCCTGCAGCACGGTGGAGATCCCGTCGACGGCGGTGCCCATGAGCTGCGCCTCCAGGCCGCGCGGATTGACGGCGGTGCCGACGTCGGCCGCCATCACCACCTTGGTCACCCGGGGGTGCTTCGGATCGGTCGCGTCGATCTCGGCGAGACAGGCCACGCAGGAGCCGTACTCCTCGTGGACCGCCACACCCTGCGCGTGCCCGTCCGGCATGGTCCGGCCCCAACTCCCGGCGGCGGCCACCTTGTCGAGGACCGCCTTGACGGACCTGCTGCGCAGTGTCGTACGGCGGAAGGCGACAGGATCCTTGCCGAGGCTCCCGGCGATCTCGTCGACGACGATCTCCTCGGCGGTGCGCACCATCCCGGAGTCCACGGACCGCCAGGCGCCCAGCGGGATCGCCAGTTCGATACCGCCTGCATCTGCGGAGAGGCGCCCGAAGTGGTACAGCCCGGAGTCGCCGGGCCGCGGCCCGGCCGTCTGCACGCGCCCCGGCCGCCGTACGAAGGCCGCTTGGTTCGCGGTTCCCTTGTCGGCGGACGATTCGCCCACCCCGGCCATCGCATGGCTGAAGGCGACCACCCTGCCGTCGGCGTGGCTGGCGCGGAAGCGGTGGTGGGTGGCGGGGCGCATCCTGCCGTGGCGGGTGTCGTCGCCCCGGCTCCACATCAGCTTGACCGGCCGGTGGGCCGCCTTCGAGATCAGGGCCGCCTCGATGGCCGCGTCGAAGTTCAGCCGCCGTCCGAAGGAGCCGCCGCCGCGCAGCACATGCACGGTGACCGCGGACGCCGGCAGTCCGGTCGCCGAGGCGATGCTGTCGCGGGCGTCCGTCGGCGTCTGCGACGAGAACCAGATCTCGGCCGTGTGGGCGCGTACGTCGGCGATCGCGGTCAGCACCTCCATCGGGGCGTGGCTGACGAAGGCGAACTCGAACTCGGCCTCCACCTGCGTCGATCCGTGCGGCGGAGAGCCCAGGTGCGGGACCGCGGCCCTCAGCCGGGAACGGATCTGCGCGTCGGACAGAGAGGCCAGCGGGCCGGGCGCCCACTTGATCTTCAGGGCGTCGCGTGCCTGGAAGGCGTGGTGGAAGGACTCGGCGACCACGGCGACCCCGCCGGGAACCTTGACGACGGCGTGCACACCGGGCAGGGCGCGGGCCGCCCGGTCGTCGACCGAGACGAGCCTCCCGCCGAGCGTCGGCGGCCGGGCCACCACGGTCGGCTTCGCACCGGCCACCGACAGGTCCCCGGTGTACTGCGCCTTTCCGGTGACGATGTCCCGGGCGTCGATACGCGTCGTGGGCCGGCCGATCAGCTTGTGCCGGGAGGCCGGCTTGGGCTCGGCGGACACGGCCGTACGGCGGATCCGGGCGGCGCTCGCGCTCAGCGAACCGAAGGTGGCGGTGCGGCCGTCCGGTGCGATCACCATCGTGTTCCCGGTGCGCAGGCTCCAGGCGGGCAGATGCCAGCGTCTGGCGGCGGCAGTGACCAGTCTGGCGCGTGCGGTGGCCGCGAGCCGGCGGGCCGGGCCGTACAGGGAGACGACCGAGTTCGAGCCGCCGGTGTACTGGTTGCCCTTGGTCCGGGCGTCCGCCAGGGGGATGTCGACGTCGGCGAGGCGGGCGTCGAGCTCCTCGGCGATCATCATGGCGACGGCGGTCGTGATGCCCTGGCCGACCTCGACCCGGGGCAGCCGTACGACGATCCTGTTGGCGTGCGTGACCTCCAGGACGAGCATCTCGGCGTCGGCGCCGGTCACGAGGACGTCGGACGGTCCGCGGGCGGGCTCGGAGCCCTGCGCCGGGGAGGTGTCGCAGGCGAGCGGGGCCGCGACGGTGAGCGTCGACGCCGCCAGGGAGTACACCATGAACCGGCGGCGGGACACCGCGCGCCGTGGGGCGCCTGTGTCCTGGGCCGGGCCGGTGGGTGCGGCGGAGGACTCGATGCCGTCCAACAGACACTCCTCGCGGGGTCGTCCGACTGATGGGTCAACAGGTAGGAGGGGCCGCTCGGACCGTGGGTTGCCCGGGAGCCGTCACGCCGCCGTGCGGTTAGGGAACTGTCGCGCGCGGCCCGGCTGCCGCGGCGCCCGCTCCTCCGTAGGCTCTGCTTGCTGTAGAGGAGCCGTGAGGCAGACGTTCCGTCCCCCCAACCTACGGAGAACCATGGCCGACGCCAGCCCCCGGGCCCGTGCCGTCACCCTGCTGGGCCGCCCCAAGCTGTGGCTCATGCCCACCGTCCTGACCGGACTGCTCGCCTTCCTGCTGGCCCTGCTGTACATGGGCGGCATCGTCAACCCACAGCGCGATCTGCACCATCTGCCCATCGCCCTGGTCAACGCCGACACCGGCAGACCGCCGGCCGGGCAGCAGCAGAACGCGGGCACGCAGATCGCCGCGGCCATCACCGCCGACAGGTCGAACGACAAGGCCGAGTGGCGCACCCGCACCCTCGCCCAGGCCCGGGACGACCTCGACTCCGGCAAGGTCTACGGCGCCCTGGTCATCCCCTCCGACTTCACCGCGTCCATCACCGCGCTGACCACGCCCGGAGCCACCGCGCGGCCGACGATGACGGTGCTCACCAACCCCGGCAAGGGCAGCCTGGGCTCCTCCCTCGCCAGTCAGATCACCACGGCGGCGGCGCACCAGGCCTCGCAGACCATCGGCAGACAACTGACCGCGGCCGTGGGAACGCGGGCGAACTCCACGACCAAGCTGCTGCTGGCCGACCCGGTGAACGTCGTCACCCAGGTCGGCCACCCGATCGGCAGCCACAGCGGCCTCGGGCTGAGCGCCTTCTACTACACGCTGCTGCTGGTGCTGGCCGGCTTCCTCGGCGGCAACGTCATCAGCAACGCCGTCGACACCGCCCTCGGCTACGCCGACAACGAGATCGGCCCCTGGCACACCCGCCGCCCCACCGTCCCGATCAACCGCACCCAGACACTGCTGTTGAAGATGGTTATGACCGCGGGCATCACGGTCCTCAGCGTCTCCCTGGTCATGCTCGCCACCATCAGCGTCCTGGGCATGGACGCCGGCCACATCCCACTGCTGTGGATCTACTCCTACTGCGCCTCCCTCGCGGTCGGCCTGGGTGTGCAGGCCATCAACGCGGCGTTCGGCGGCATCGGGCAGCTGGTGTCGATGTTCGTGTTCATCGTCCTTGGCCTGCCGTCCTCGGGCGCCACCGTCCCCCTCCAGGCCGTCCCCGGCTTCTACCGCTTCCTGTCCCACTTCGAGCCCATGCGCCAGCTCAGCGACGGTGTCCGCGCCATCCTGTACTTCGAGGCCCGTGGGGATGCCGGCCTGACCCGCTCCTGGATCATGATCGCGGTCGGCGCGGCCCTGGGCCTGCTCTTCGGCTTCGCGATGACGCGGTACTACGACCGCAAGGGCCACCAACGGCTGACGCCGCAGCCGGTCGCTGCCGACACCTGATGCGTGCTGATCATGAGGACCACCGACCCGTCCGAACTCGTCCGGCCGCGAACGGACGGTGACCTCGCCGCCTGCGTCGAGGTCCTGGCCGCCGTCCACCGGCACAGCGGCTACCCCGTCAACTGGCCCCGCCACCCGGCCGATTGGCTGACCACACGCTCTCAGCTCGCGGCCTGGGTGGCCGAGTGCGACGGCTGTGTGGTCGGCCATCTCAGTCTGTCCCGGGCCGCCGAGGGGGACACGGCGCCCGCAGTGTGGGCCGCCCGCGCGGGGGTCGGCGTCGACGTCACCGCCGTGGTCGGCCGGTTGTTCGTGTCACCGGCCGCACGCGGGCACGGGCTGGGCGCCGCGCTGGTGGCACGAGCCGTCGAGGAGGCCCGGACACTGGGGCTGCATCCCGTGCTCGACGTCGTCGGCTCCGACACCGCGGCGACGGCCCTGTACGAGCGCCTGGGCTGGGAACTGCTCGATGTCGTCGAACAGCGCTGGGCACCGGAGCAGGTGGTGTCGCTGCGTTGTTATGCGGCGCCCGGGCAGCCGTAATCGCCTTGCCGCGGTGGGGTGCGGCGACGATGCTGATCCGGTGTCAGGGCAGCGCAGGCGAAAACACCGGCAACGGGAAGAGCGGCGGCATGCCGCCGAACATCTCGCTCCCGGGGCCGGCCGCTGGGCGGTCGTGTTCGAGACTCAGGACGAGTCCGAATGGCGGGCGCATCTCCGGCGTCTGCGGGTCACGGACCGGCGGATCGACTGGTCGGCGGCTCGCGTGGACACACTCTGCGGACGGCTGAGGCAACCGACCACCTACCGGCTGAGTGTCTTCGTGGCGGCTCGACGCCCCGAGTGAGGGCGCGGGGTGCTGCAACCCTCTCGCAACCTTGCCCGTGCTGCCCTGAACTCATGCATGAGGAGACCCCGCGCGTCGAACTCACCCCCGCCGCCGCCGACCTGCTGCGCCGGCTGCGTGCCTCGCACGGTCCGCTGATGTTCCACCAGTCGGGTGGCTGCTGCGACGGCAGCGCGCCCATGTGCTACCCGGAGGGCGAGTTCCGCACCGGCGGCTCGGATGTGCTGCTCGCGGAACTGCAGGTCGAGGGGGTGCCGGAGCCGGTGACCTTCTGGATGTCGCGCAGCCAGTACGAGGTCTGGAGCCACACCCGGCTGATCGTGGACGTCGTAGCAGGCCGCGGCAGCGGTTTCTCGCTGGAGGCACCCGAGGGGGTGCGTTTTCTCACCCGTTCTCGCGTAGTCGGCGCATAGCCGTCCCGCGGACCACCGCGATCTGATGCACTTCCCCTGAGACCCGAGACAGTTGACGATCCCTCAGGGGGAACTGTGACGCGTCATCAGAAGCGTTTCGCAGCAGGCAGATCCGAGGCAACGGTTCGGACGTCGGTCAGATCGGCACTGGCGTTTCTCACGGCATTCGGCGCACTGGCCGGTGCGGCCCTGGTGGGGGCGGCACCGGCCAGTGGTGTGGAGAGCGGCACAGCGCTCGCGCCGGGAGTCACCTACAAGCAGTTCGACGTCCAGGGAGCCAAGGGTGTGACCCACGCCCATCTGCTCACCGTGGACCTGCGCAACAGGCACGTACGCCTCGGCCTGCTGTATCCGGGAGCCGTGGCCGCACGTGCCACCGTCTCCAGGATGGCCGACGCACAAGGGGCCGTCGCGGGCATCAACGGCGACTTCTTCGACATCTCCGAGTCCCAGCACCCGGGCGTCGAGGTGACCGGCTCGAGCGACGGACCGGCGATCGCGAACGGGCATGTGCTCAAGGCGTCCGTGCCGGACGGCCAGCGCTTCGGGCCGGCCCTGCCGCCGGGGACCACCACCCGGGACGTGCTCGGTGTGGGCGTGGACCGCAGGGCCCGGCTGGACCGTCTGACCCTCGCCGGGTCGGTCGGCACTCCGGCGGGACGGCTGCGGCTGGGCGGGTTCAACCAGTTCGCGCTCCCGGAGAACTCGGTCGGCGCCTTCACCTCCGACTGGGGCAGTGCCTCCCGGGTCCGCGCCACCTGCGGCACGGACACCGACCGGGCGGCCGCCTGCAGCACGGACACCTACGAGGTGACGGTCCGCAGGGGCCGGGTCGTCGCCACCTCCGGCACCCCCGGCAAGGGTGCCATCGCCGTGGGAACCACGGTGCTCGTCGGCCGGGAGTCGGGCGCGCAGCGGCTGCGGAAGTTCTTCAAGGGCGAGCCGGTGACGGTGACGCACCGGCTGGTCTCCGCCACCACCCGCAAGGCGTACAGCTTCGCGCTCGGCGGCTACCCCGTCCTGAAGGGCGGCCAGCCCCTCGCGGGCCTGGACGACAGGACCGGGGCCGTGCGTACGGCCGTCGGCATCGCGAACGGCGGGAAGCGGCTGCTGCTGTTCGCCCTGGACGGTGCACCCGCCTACCGCAAGGGCCTGACGATCGCCGAAGTGGCCGACACCCTGCGGGCATTGGGCTCGACCGATGCCTTCAGCCTGGACGGCGGCGGATCGACGACTTTGGTCGCCCGCGTGTCCGGGTCGGCCACCGTCTCCGTACGCAATCATCCGTCCGGCGATGCGGAACGGCCGGTCCCGAACGGAATCGGGGTGTTCTCGACGTCATGAACGACGCCATGAACGGCGTCGTGGACCTCAGGGCCTGAGGCTGCTGACGATGCCTGCCGTCGCCGTCACGCCGCTGTGAATGGTGGGCGCGATGTTCGTGCCGGCCAGGTAGAAGCCGAGCAGTGTGCACACCAGGGCGTGGGAGATCTTCAGTCCGCCGTTGCGGGTGAAGATCACCGCCAGGACCAGCAGCAGCACCACCACTGAGATGGAAATTGCCATTGTCACCCTCCTCCGCTGCGCCGCCACTTCCGGTTCGCGGCGTTCGGCCGCAAGTGTGGCGTAGCGGAGGGTTCGTCCGTGCGGCTGACCTGTCCGCCGAACGTGTGGTGTCTACGCCACCCGGTGGGCGTCCAGGAACGCCTCGAGCCCGGCGAGGTCGTCGGTGTTGAAGTAGTCGACGCCGGCGTCGAGCAGTTCGGTCCACAGGGCGTCCCGGGCGGGCCCGGCCAGGTCGGGGGTGTTCCAGAAGCGCACTTTCTGGCCGCGCGCGTGCGCCTGGCCGATGATGCCGCGCAGCTTCTGCCGCTCGGCCTCGGGGAACGGTCCGTCGCCGAGCCAGGTGAAGTTGAGCTGCCAGTTGTCGCTGATCAGCGGGATGAAGGAGGCGGGCGCCGAGGTGCCGAGGTCGGTGAGCCGGCCGTCGTAGAAGGCCCGCCGTACGGTCTGGGCCTCCATGGGGATCCGGGCGGCACGGTCGCCGGAGATCACGTTGGTGACCGCGCCGGGGTGTATGCGGCCGTGGGCGCAGGTCGTGAACAGGTGCTTGTAGCGGCGCAGATGGCGGTCGAGTTCGAGGTACGTCGACGAGCCCTCGGTCTTGATGTCGATGAGCAGCTGGAGCGGCCTGCGGTGGCCGCGGTACACGGAACCGTGGTTGGCCTTGACCAGGTCGGCCAGGGGGTCGAGGTAGAGGGACTCCAGGGTCCGCTTCGGGTCGAGCTCGTCCGCGGTGTGGCCGACGAGGAGCTGGTCGCCGACGAGGAAGATGTCGGCCTCGACGCTGCCGAAGCGGTGGTCGAGGGCGTCGAAGAGGGGACGCGGATGCTCGTAGTCGTTGTGGGCGTGGGCGCGCCACAACGGGACACGGTGCCTGTGTCCACCGGCGAACGCACGTCCGGCGGGCGGGGCGAGCACTGCCGCGAGTGTGGCGCCGAACGCGGTGAGGGCTCTGCGACGGGTGACGAGGGCCATGTTCTGCCTCCCTGTGGGGCGGGTCCGAACCACAGGGAGTATCGGGCGGAAAGGGCCCCAAGGGCCCTGTACGTGCCAGGAGTTGGCCGGACCGCCGTTGTCCGTTCACTCCTGCCGTACGACGGCATGGAAAAGCCCGCCCCAGGTGGGGCGGGCTTCACCGGGTGACCGTCGGGGGACGTCAGGGTGCCTGGAGGTCGACGAGTTCGGCCACGGCGGACCGGTGGGCGCCGGCCGTGCCGTAGGCGATCGAGTCGGCCTTGGCCCGCTTGAGGTTCAGGTGGATGGGGTGCTCCCAGGTCATGCCGATGCCGGCGTGCAGCTGGAGCGCCTCCTCGGCGGCGTGCACCGCGACCGGCGCCGCGTAGGCCTGCGCCACGGCCACCGCCACCGCCACTTCCCCGGCGGAATCCCCGTTGGCGAGCGCGTCTGCGGCATTGCGGGCGGCGGCGCGGAGGTTGACGACCTCCAGCCACAGCTGGGCGAGGCGGTGCTTGAGCGCCTGGAAGCCGCCGACGGGCCGGTTGAACTGCTTGCGCTCCTTCAGATAGCGCACGGTTTCCGTCAACGCCCAGTCGGCGAGCCCGAACTGCTCGGAGGCGAGCAGCCCGGCCGCGGACCGCAGGGCACGTCGTACGGCGGGTTCGGCGCCACCGAGCCGACGCCCCTGCGCCCCGTTCAGGGTGACGGTCGCAAGCGGCCGGGTGAGGTCGAGGGACACCTGCGGGGTGACGGTGGCCTCGGACGCGTCCACCGCGTACAGCCCGCCGTCCTCGGCCGGTACGAGCAGCACGTCCGCGGCAGCCGCGTCCGCGATGCCGGTCAGCTCCCCGTGCAGGGTGCCGTTCTCCAGTCGTACGGCGGGAAAGGCGGTGCCGGGGGCGCGGTGCAGCGCCACCGCGAGCGCGCCGATGGCCCGCCCGGAGGCCAGCCGCCCGAGCAGCTCCTCGTCCCCGCACTCCAGCAGGGCCTCGGTGGCGACCACGGCGCTGGAGAGGTAGGGCACGGGGGCTACCGCGCGCCCCAGCTCCTCCAGTACGACGGCGACTTCGCGGTGCGTGGCGCCCTGGCCGCCCTGCGCCTCGGGCACCAGCAGGCCCGCCAGGCCCATGCCGTCAGCGAGGGCCTTCCAGGCCGCGAGGTCGTGCGGGGCGTCGGACTCGGTGCGTGCGATGACGCCGGGCGCGTCGCAGTGGTCGGCGAGGAGGTCCCGTACGGCCAACCGGAGGGCCTCTTCCTCCTCCGAGTAGAGAAGATCGGGCTGTGCGCTCATCGGGCGAGGTCCTTCCATGCGACGTCCTTGTCGGTGCGCGGCTCGGACGGGAGGCCCAGGACGCGTTCGGCGACGATGTTCAGCAGGACCTCGCTGGTCCCGCCCTCGATGCTGTTGCCCTTGGCGCGGAGGTAGCGGTAGCCGGCCTCACGGCCGGTGAAGTCCACCAGTTCGGGGCGGCGCATGGTCCAGTCGTCGTACAACAGCCCTTCCTCGCCGAGGAGTTCGACCTCCAGACCGCTGAGCTCCTGGTTGAGGCGGGCGAAGGCGAGCTTCATGCCGGCGCCCTCGGGGCCGGGCTGCCCGGCGACGAGCTGCTGGCGCAGGCGTTCGGCGGTGAGCCGGGCGACCTCGGACTCCACCCACAGCTTCAGCAGCCGCTGGTGCAGGTCGTGGGTGCGCAGCTCGGGGCGCTCGCGCCAGGTCTTGGCGACCGGGGCGATCATGCCGCCCTCGCGGGGCAGCCGCATGCCGCCGATGGCGACGCGCTCGTTGTTCAGGGTGGTCTGCGCGACGCGCCAGCCGTCGCCGATCTCACCGAGGCGGCGGGAGTCGGGGATGCGAACGTCGGTGAGGAACACCTCGTTGAACTCGGCCTCACCGGTGATCTGCCGCAGTGGGCGGACGTCGACACCGGGGTCGGTCATGTCGCAGATGAAGTAGGTGATGCCCGCGTGCTTGGGCACGTTGGGGTCGGTGCGGGCGATGAGGATGGCCCAGCGGGCGTTGTGCGCGCCGGACGTCCACACCTTCTGTCCGTTGACCACCCACTCGTCGCCTTCCCGGACGGCCCGGGTGCCGAGGGCTGCGAGGTCGGAGCCGGCGCCGGGCTCGCTGAACAGCTGGCACCAGACCTCCTCGCCGATCCACAGGGGCCGCAGATAGCGCTGCTTCTGCTCCTCGGTGCCGTACTTGAGGATGGTGGGGGCGGCCATGCCGAGTCCGATGCCGTTGCGGCGCGCGTCGTTGTCGGGGGCGCCGGCGGCCTCCAGCTCGGCGTCCACGACGGCCTGGAGGGAGCGGGGCACGCCGAGCCCGCCCAGGCCCTCGGGGTAGTGCACCCAGGCCAGACCCGCGTCGAAGCGGGCCCCCAGGAAGTCCAGGCGGTCGGTGGTCGCCGGTGGGTGGGCGGCCAGCAACTCCTGTGTGCGGCTGCGCAGTTCGGCTGCGTCGGTCATGCGGCGGCTCCGTTCTCCAGGGACGGCAGGACGGCCACGCGGCCGGTGGTCACGCCGTCGGCGACACGCTGTACGGCGGCCGCGGCCCCGGCCAGCGGCACGCGCTCGCTGACCAGCGGCTTGATGGCGCCCCGGGCGGCCAGCTCGGTGAGCTGTTCGTGGCAGTGCGCGATCAGCTTCGGGTTCTTGGTGCCGTACAGGCCCCAGTGCAGTCCGAGGATCGAGTAGTTCTTCACCAGGGCGTGGTTGAGCCCCGGGTTGGGGATGACTCCGCTGGCGAAGCCGACGATCACGATCCGGCCCTCGAAGGCGACGACCTTCGTGGACTGGGCGTAGGCCTCGCCGCCGACCGGGTCGTAGACGACGTCGGCGCCGCGGCCGCCCGTGGCCTCCTTGACGGCGGCGATGACGTCCTCGCTCTTGCGGTCGATGACGACGTCGCAGCCCGACTCCCTGGCCGCGGCCACCTTGTCGGCCCCGCCGACGACCCCGATCACGGTGGCCCCGGCCGCCTTGCCGAGCTGCACGGCCGCGCTGCCGACCCCTCCTGCGGCGGCGTGGACGAGCAGCGTCTCGCCTGCTTCCAGGTGAGCGCGACGGTGCAGACCGAACCAGCCGGTCTGGTAGCCGATGTGCAGGGCGGCGGCCTCGGCGTCGTCCAGCGAGTCGGGCGCGGGCAGCAGGGTGACGGCGTCCGCGAGGGCGTACTCCGCGAAACCGCCGTACGGCAGGGCGGGGTTGGCGATGACCCGCCGGCCGTCCTCGGTCTCCCCGCAGATCTCCACGCCCGGCGTGAACGGCAGCGGCGGGCGCACCTGGTAGTGGCCCCGGCACATCAGCACGTCCGGGAAGTTGATGTTCGCGGCACGCACCTTCAGCAGCACCTGGCCGTCCCCGGGCGTGGGCCGCTCCACCTCCTCGAGCCGCATCACCTCGCTCGGCTCGCCGTTCTCGTGCACTTGCCATGCCTGCATGCGGTGCCTCCAGGGGACTGCTCTGTCTGACCGGGGTCCATCGCATACTAAGCGGTCGCTTGCCGATGAGGAAACACTTCCCACGGACAAGACTCTCGGTGGCCCGGGTTCACTCGGGCAGCACGCCGCGGCCGTCGCGGACCTCGAAGACCAGCTGGGTCTCGGTCTGCCGCACCATCGGGTGGACGGTCACATGCTCCAGGATGAGATCCCGTAGCTCTTCCGGGCTGGCCACGGCCACATGCAGAAGAAAGTCGTCGTCCCCGCCGACGTGCCACACCGTCAGGGCTCCGGGAACCTTGACCAGCCGGTCGTAGAGGGTGCGGACATGTTCGCGGCTGTGGCTGCCGAGACGGACCTTGATGATGGCGTGGATCGGGTGGCCGAGCGCGCCGAGGTCGAGCCGGGCGTTGATGCTCGTGATGACACCGGACTCCCGCAGCGCACGGACCCGGTAGGCACAGGTCGACTCGGCGACGCCCACCCGGGCCGCGAGCGCCGCGTTGGTCATCCGGCCGTCCTCCAGGAGCGCGACCAGGATGGCCAGATCGGTGCCGTCGAGCCCCGCCGCGGCGGGTTGTGTTTTCTTCAGCTGCCGGCCTGTCATGAGCCCTCCTCTTGCCGAATCTGCACCAATATCGGCCCTTGGCCATGGCTTCCACAATGACTCTTGCGGAAGGTTGTGGATCGCCTCACCCTCTGGGCATGAACTCGTCGTATCTGCAACTCGACTCCCTGGCGGTCCACGCCGGCCGTGAGGACCTGACAGAGCTCGGCGTCCACGCGCTTCCCATCGACCTGTCGTCGACCAGTCCGCTGCCGGACATCGAGACCGGCGGGCTGTCCTACGAGGCCATGGCGGGCGGAGGGACACCGCACGCGGACGGCGGAGCCGTCTACGCGCGGCTCTGGAACCCGACCGTGGCGCGGTTCGAGTCGGCGCTGGCCCAGATGGAGCACGCTCAGGCCGCCGTGGCGTTCTCCTCGGGCATGGCGGCGATGACCGCGGCGATCCTGGCGACCGTGAAGGAGACCGGCCGCCGCCATGTCCTGGCCGTCCGCCCCCTCTACGGCGGCACGGACCATCTGCTGGCCTCGGGCCTCCTCGGCACGGAGGTGAGTTACTGCTCGGCGCCGGACGTGGCCGCCGCCATCCGCCCCGACACCGCGATGATCGTGCTGGAGACGCCCGCCAATCCGACCCTCGAACTGGTCGACATCCGTGCCGTCGTCGAGGCGGCCCAGGGCGTTCCGGTGCTCGTCGACAACACGTTCGCGACGCCGGTCCTGCAGAATCCCGTCGACCTCGGTGCTGCGATGGTGCTGCACAGCGCGACCAAGTACCTGGGCGGGCACGGCGACGTGATCGCCGGTGTCATCGCGTGCGGCGAGGAGCAGGCCGCCGCGCTGCGCCGGGTCCGCGCGGTCACCGGCGGTCTGCTGCACCCGCTGGGCGCGTACCTCCTGCACCGGGGGCTCGCCACGCTCCCGGTGCGAGTACGAGCCCAGCAGGCGAACGCCCGGCGCATCGCCGCATGGCTGACGACCCACCCGAGCGTCGACCGCGTCCACTACCCCGGGCTCGACGGAGACCAGCAGGGGCTGCTCGGCCGACAGCTGAAGGGCACCGGAGCGATGATCTCCGTCGACCTACGCGGCGGCTACGAACAGGCCGCGCACACCACCTCGGCGGTCAGCCTCTTCACCCACGCGGTGTCCCTGGGCGGCGTCGACTCACTGATCCAGCACCCGGCCTCCCTGACCCACCGACCCGTCGCCCCGGAGGCCCGCCCGGCCGCCGGCCTGGTCAGGCTGTCCATCGGCCTGGAGGACCCGGAGGACCTGATGACCGACCTCGACCGAGCACTCACCACCCACCGGCCGATCCCCGTGGCGGCGGGCGTCTCCCACGCGTAGACCGCCAGGTCCTGCCGGACGAGGGAGGCCGCTCTGCGTCTCCGGTGATACCGCCGGCCTTGAAACGGTCTCCGACCCGGTCGGTGGCCTGTCGGCGGCCGGCGGGCGAACTGTGCCGGCTCACCGCCATCGCGGTTACCTGCCGGCAGCGCAACACCACCCGCTCCGTCTTCCCGGACCAGCCCCCCATCAGCGCGACACCTTCCCGTGGCCCGCGACCCCGCGACTTGCCCCAGTCCCCAAGAGGTGCGTCGCTCAGTGCGACTCGCGGCTCACCTCCGAGCCGCTGGAGCCGACGAGGAAGTCCAGGTCGGCGCCCGTGTCGGCTTGCAGGACGTGGTCGACGTAGAGGCGTTCCCAGCCGCGGCGGGGGTTGGCGAAACCCGTGAGGGTCTCCTTGTTCGGGGTTCGGCGGGCGAGTTCGTCGGCGGGTACCTCGACGTCGATACGGCGGGCTTCGACGTCGAGGGAGATGACATCCCCCGTGCGCACCAGCGCCAGGGGGCCGCCGGCCGCGGCTTCCGGGGCCACGTGCAGGACGACGGTGCCGTACGCCGTGCCGCTCATCCGGCCGTCGCAGACCCGGACCATGTCGCGGACGCCCTGTTCGAGGAGCTTTTTCGGGAGCGGCATGTTGGAGACCTCGGGCATGCCGGGGTAGCCCTTGGGGCCGCAGCCGCGCAGGACCAGCACGCTGTCGGCGTCGACGTCGAGGTCCGGGTCGTCGATACGGGCGTGGAAGTCCTCGATCGAGTCGAAGACGACCGCCCGGCCGCGGTGGCGCAGCAGGTGCGGGGAGGCGGCGGCCGGTTTGACGAGGGCGCCGTCGGGGGCGAGGTTGCCGCGCAGGACGGCGATTCCGCCCTCGGCGACGAGCGGTTGGGCGCGCGGGCGGATGACCTCCGTGTCCCAGATCGGGGCGTCGTCGAGGAAGTCGACCAGGGGGCTGCCGGTGACGGTCAGGGCGTCGGGGTCGAGCAGGTCGCGGACTTCGCGCAGGACGGCAAGGAGGCCGCCGGCGCGGTGGAAGTCCTCCATGAGGAAACGGCCGGCCGGCTGGAGGTCGACGAGGACCGGTACCCGGGAGCCGATGCGGTCGAAGTCGTCGAGGGACAGGTCGATGCCGAGGCGCCCCGCGATGGCGAGGAGGTGGACGACCGCGTTGGTGGAGCCGCCGACGGCGGCGAGCGCGACGATCGCGTTGTGGAAGGAGGCCTTGGTGAGGAAGGAACCGGGCCGCCGGTCGGCGCCCACCATGTCCACCGCCAGCCGGCCGGTGCGGTGTGCGGCCTTGAGAAGTCGGCTGTCGGGGGCGGGAGTTCCGGCCGTACCGGGCACGACCGTGCCCAGGGCCTCGGCCACCAGCGCCATCGTCGAGGCCGTGCCCATGGTGTTGCAGTGGCCGCGGCTGCGGATCATCGACGACTCGGAGCGGGTGAACTCCTCCTGGGAGAGGGTGCCGCCGCGGACCTCCTCGGACAGCCGCCACACGTCGGTGCCGCAGCCCAGGGGCGTGCCGCGGAAGGTTCCGGTGAGCATCGGACCGCCGGGTACGACGACGGCGGGCAGGTCCACCGAGGCGGCGGCCATCAGCAGCGACGGGATCGTCTTGTCGCAGCCGCCGAGCAGGACGACGCCGTCGACGGGGTTGGCCCGCAGCATCTCCTCGGTGGCCATCGCCGCCATGTTGCGCCACAGCATGGCCGTGGGACGGACGTTCGTCTCGCCGAGCGACACCACGGGCAGGTCTAGGGGGATCCCGCCCGCCTCGTACACGCCGTTGCGCACGGACGCCGCGACCTCGTTCAGGTGGGCGTTGCAGGGGGTCAGGTCGGATGCGGTGTTGGCGATCGCGATCTGCGGGCGGCCCGTGAAGGCGTCGTCCGGAGCGCCCCGCCGCATCCAGGCCCGGTGGATGTAGGCATTGCGGTCCTGGCCCTCGTACCACTGCGCGCTGCGGAGCGTCACCATGGCCTCTTCCAATAGTCGGTACGGCGCTCTAGAGTCCGGAACATCATGAAGGGTACGCAGACGCACGAGGGTGCGACAGACCCCGGCACGGACGGCCCGACCGACGCCGACGGCGGCCGGCTCGTGGGGTCGGACCGGGTGCTCGCCGTCCTCAAGGAGCTTGCCCGGTATCCCGAGGGCGTGGGCCTCGAGGAGTTGACCCGGGTGATCGGCAGTCCCAAGCCGACCGTGCACCGGGCGCTTGCGGCCCTGCGCCGGGCGGGGCTCGCCGGGCAGGACGCCCGCGGCCACTACGCGCTCGGGGACGAGTTCCTGCGGATGGCCTTCGCCCACCACGAGTCCCGGCCCGACCACGTCCGGGTCCGCCCGGTCCTGGAGGCGCTGGCGCAGCGGTTCGGGGAGACCGCGCACTACGCGGTCCTCGACGGCCGTGAGGTCGTCTACCGTGCCAAGGTCGATCCGCCCAGCGGTGCCGTCCGGCTCACGTCGATGGTGGGCGGCCGCAACCCCGCGCACGCCACCGGAGTCGGGAAGCTGCTGCTGGCCCGCCACTTGGAGACCTTGGCGGAGGTGGAGGCATGGATCGGCGGCTCTGCCCTGGAGCGGCGCACCCCGCGGACGTTGTGCACCGCCGACGCCCTGCACCGCGAGCTGGAGACCATACGTGAGCGGGGCTACTCCCTCGACGACCAGGAGAACGAGCCCGGCGTCAACTGCCTCGCCCTGCCCGTGTACGCGACCTCGCCGAGGACGCCGTCCGGAGCCGTCAGCGTCAGTGCGCTGACCTACCGGACACCGCTGAGCACCCTGGTCGAGGCGGCCGACGAGATCCGTGCCCTGCTCGGTCCCCTCGGGGAGCCCCACCGCTGAAGCCCCGCCGGGCCACCCACCCCGCCGAACCCACCCTGGAGACTGAGCTCGTGTACCTCATGCGCATCGGCGCCGCCGGCGCCGAAAAGCCCGTCGCCCGCATCGACGACGAGACCTACGTGGACCTCTCGGACGTCGTCACGGATTTCGACGAGGCGTTTTTCGGCGCGGGCGGCCTCGACCGCGTCCGCCCGCTCGTGACACAGCGGGCGGCGGCCGGGCAGGTGTCCCGCTTCGCCGGGGAGCGCATCGGCGCCCCCGTCGCCCGCCCGCATCAGATCCTGTGCATCGGCCTCAACTACCGCGACCACGCGGCCGAGAGCGGCATGGCCGTGCCCGACGAGCCGATCCTGTTCACCAAGTCGCCCAATACCCTGGTCGGTCCGAACGACGACGTGCGGATCCCGCGCGGGTCCACCAGGACGGACTGGGAGGTGGAGCTGGGCATCGTCATCAAAAGGCGCACGAGCTACCTGGACTCGGTGGAAGAGGCGCGCGAGGCCATCGCCGGCTATGTGGTCGTCAACGACGTCAGCGAGCGTGCCTTCCAGCTGGAGCGGGGCGGGCAGTGGGCCAAGGGCAAGTCCGCGGAGACCTTCAACCCCGCGGGCCCGTGGCTGGCCACCACCGACGAGATCGAGGACGTCCTCGCGCTCGACATGTGGCTGGACGTCAACGGGGTGCGCCGGCAGACCGGCAACACCAAGACGATGATCTTCGACCCCTACTTCATCGTGCACTACCTCAGCCAGTTCCTCGTCCTGGAGCCCGGCGACCTGATCAACACGGGCACTCCGCCCGGCGTCGGCATGGGCCTCACCCCGCCCGTGTACCTCCAGCCGGGCGACGTGATGGAGCTCGGCATCCAGCAGCTGGGCACCCAGCGTCAGCACGTCCTCGGGCCCCGGTGAGCCGTCGCCTGATGCGCGCCTTCGTCCTGACCGGCCCCGGCGAGTACGCCGTACAGGAGGTCGCGGCGCCGGTGGCGGGCCCCGGCGAAGTCGTCGTCGACGTCGAACGGGTCGGCGTGTGCGGCACCGACGTGGAGTTCTTCACCGGCGCGATGGCCTACCTCCACCAGGGCCATGCCGCCTATCCGATGCGGCTCGGTCATGAGTGGGCGGGGCGGGTGGCGGCGGTCGGCGACGGTGTCGACACCGGCTGGCTCGGGCGCCGCGTCATGGGTGACACCATGCTCGGCTGCGGCACGTGCCGCCGCTGCCTGCGCGGCCGCCGGCACGTGTGCGAGAAGCGGCAGGAGGTCGGCATACGCGGGGACCGGCCAGGCGCCCTGGCCGAGCGACTCGCCGTCCCCGCCTCCTCGTTGCACGCCCTGCCCGACGCCGTCGACGCCGTGCTCGGGGCGCTGGTGGAGCCGGGCGGCAACGCCCTGCGGGCCGCCGAGGCCGCCGCACCGCGCCCCGGGGACCGAGTCCTGGTCCTGGGCCCGGGGACCATCGGACTGCTGGCCGCGATGTTCCTCCGTACGACCGGTGCGGAGGTCCACCTCATGGGCAGCACCGGCAGCTCCCTCGCCTTCGCCCGCGCGCTGGGCTTCGAGCACGTCTGGTCCGGGGACTCCCTGCCGGACCTGCCCTACGACGCGGTCGTCGACGCCTCGAACGCCGCCCATCTGCCGGACAGGGCCCTGGATGTGGTCGAGCCGTCCGGCCGGGTCGTGTACATCGGGCTGGCCGGCGAGCCCAGCAGGATCGACACCCGCACGCTCGCCCTCAAGGACGTCACCGCGGTGGGCATCCTCTCCGCCTCCCCGGGCCTCGACGCCACGATCCGCGCCTACGCCGCCGGGTCGGTCGACCCCAGGCCCCTGGTCGCCGCCACCGTGGGCCTCGACGGGGCAGGCCCCGTACTCTCCGGCGAGCGCCCGCCCGGCGCCGGGCCAGGCCCCAAGATCCATGTGGATCCCCGCTCGGGCTGAGGCGTGAAACCCGGACAAGAGCCCTGTCACGGCCCAAGGGGGCCGATACGCTGGAGAACGGCCATGGACCGGGGGCGGGGCTGGGGGCGGGGGCATGGATCCACGGATGCAGCTGTCGGTGGGCGGATACGTCTGCGAGCGTGAGCTGGGCCGGGGCGGGCAGGGGGTGGTGTGGCTCGCCCGGGACCGGGCGGGGCGGCGGGTCGTGGTGAAGTTCCTGCTGCCGGGCAAGGAGTACGACGAGGTCGCGCTCGCCCGCGTACGGCGGGAGTTCGGTGCGGCGAGCCGGGTCGGCGAGCTGGCCACGGCGCGGGTCCTCGATGCCGACCTGTCCGGGCGGAATCCGTACATCGTGAGCGAGTTCGTGCCGGGCCCCACGCTCCACCAGCATGTGACGGCGGGTGGCCCGCTGTCCTCCGGGCGGCTGCAGTCGGTGGCGCTGGCCGTCGCGCACGCGTTGGCGCAGGTGCACCGGGTGGGTGTGGTGCACCGGGACATCAAACCGTCCAACATCCTGCTCTCCCCGGACGGACCGCGGATCATCGACTTCGGTATCGCCCGCGACGACCGGCTGCTCGAGTCGGCGCTCACCACCCCGGGCAGTGTGCTCGGCTCGCCCGCGTACATGTCGCCGGAGCAGGTCAAGTCGATGCGGGTCAGCGGCGCCTCCGATGTGTTCTCCCTGGGCGGCACGCTGTACTTCGCCGCCACGGGGCGCCATCCCTTCGAGGGGGAGAGCGGCTACGAGGTGCTCGTCGCGGTGTGCGAGCGGGACGCGGATCTCGCGGCGGTGCCGGAGCCGGTCCGTTCGGTCGTCGCCGACTGTCTGCGCAAGGACCCGGCGGAGCGGCCCACCGCCTCCCAGCTCGTCACCCGGCTCGCGGGGGCCGCGGAGGGCACGCAGTCGCAGTCAGGGACACCTCAGCCGCCGCCACCGTCCGGACGCGGGAAGGGCGTCGCCCGCCTCGGCACGGGCGCCAGGCAGCTGCGGCTGTGGGGGTTCGCGGCCGGCAGTGCCGCGGCGGCGGTGCTGCTTGCCGTCGTGCTGAGCACCACCTCCTCGGGCGGAACCCATGGCTCGGCCTCCCCGTCCTCGTCCGGCAGGCCGAACAGCTCCGCAGGCTCCCAACCCCTCTCGTACACCGACGATCTGACCGATTCGGGCGACTGGACGCACAAGGACCCGGCCCTGGCGAGGATCACGCACCAGGGCGGAACCATGCTGGTCGATCCGAGGACCGAGCTGGAGGTGTGGCCGCAGGCACCCTTCGAGCCGTCCTCGTTCGCGGTACGGCTGAACACCCAGACGGAGTGGTACGGCGGCGAGGGCGGGGTTGGGCTGTGGTGCAACGGCTCGGGGGACTACCGGAAGGGCTCCCGCTGGGCGACCTACCTGACAACAGGTCAGGAAGCCCTGATTGTGCGGGAGTTCCGATTCAAAGGGGCTTTCCAGCATGACCGGGTCGTCGAGGTCGACCTCGCGGATGCGGGCCTGAAGGTGGCGAGCCGGCAGCAGGTCGACATGTCGATGACCTGTTCCCCGGCCGGTGCGGGCCGGATCAGGGTCGAACTCGGCGTGGACGGCACCCGGGTCGCCTCGTACACCGGAGCCGCCTTCGACGCGCGGGGCTGCGGGGTGGCCGCCTTCCATTACAGCGCGACTGACCCGCAGGGCACGGCCTTCCACGCGGGATTCGAGCGCTTCACCGCCACCGAGCTGTCGGGAAGCTGACGGCCGGCAAGAGCGGTACCGCCACCGAGCGGCTGATTCCTCGGGCCGCGCGGCGTGTCCGGGCCGGCGGGGCTGCCGGCTCGGAGCAGGGTGGGCCGCACTGCCGTAACGGAGGAGGAACCGTGAAGCGTCGTGTCGCCGCCGTCCTGGCCATCGCCCTCGCGGGGCTGATGCTTTGCGCGGTACCAGCCACAGCTCAGGACGGCCGTGGCGACGTCGAGAGCAACGACTGGAACATCCCGCTCACCAACATCGGGATTCTGTAGAGGTCACGGATGCGTTCCGGACCCTTGACGCCGCCCCTATGACTGCGTAGACATGACTGCGTAGACATGACAGCGCAGTCAGCCGCAGGGTCGGTCGACCTGCGAATGGCATGATGGGGCTCGATCGAACGGCCGCCGGGAGGCACCATGACGCGAGGGACAGGGCGGGGCGCAGGCTCCGCCGCGCCGCGCAGCGTGGACGTCGCCCGGCTCGCGGGGGTCTCGCAGAAGACGGTCTCGCGGGTCTTCAACGACGAGCCGTATGTCTCGGCCGACGTACGCCGGCGGGTGCTCGACGCCGCCGAGCAGCTCGGCTACCGGCTCAACAACGCCGCCCGCGCGCTGGCCTCCGGGCGCACCCGCTCGATCGGCGTGGTGACGCTGGGCACGGCGCTTTACGGACCCGCCTCGCTGCTCATGGGTGTCGAGCGGGTCGTCCGGGACACCGGTTACGCCCTTCGCGTGGTCAACACGATGGAGGGCGACCCGGCGGGCGTCGCGGGTGCCATGGACTCGCTCCTCGATCAGGGCGTGGACGGCATCGTCATCTCCGAACCGATCGACGAGCAGACCGACGGCGGAGCACCCGCCCTCCGCCTCGATGTCCCGGTCCTCGTCATCGGCGCACCGCCGCCCGTCAAGGCGCCCACGGTGCTGACCGCGGGCCACGGCGCCGACCTGATGGCCCGGACCGCCACCGAACACCTGCTGGACCTCGGCCATATGACGGTCCATCACCTCGCGGGTCCGCAGCGGTGGTACGCCGCCCGGGACCGGCTGGAGGGATGGCAGGCGGCCCTCACCGCGCAGGACCGGGAGGTGCCCGCGGTCGTCTCGGGCGACTGGTCGGCCGCCTCCGGTTACCGGGCGGGACGGGAGCTGGCCGAGGACGGCGGCGTCACCGCTGTCTTCGCAGCCAACGACGACATGGCGATCGGACTGATCCGCGCGCTGACGGAGGCCGGCCGGCGGGTGCCGGAGGACGTCAGCGTCGTCGGCTTCGACGACATCCCGGTCGCCGCCTATGTGACTCCTCCCCTGACCACGGTGCGGCAACCGTTCGACGCCGTGGCCCAGGAAGGGCTCAAGCGCCTGGTGCATGCCATCGAGAACCCGAAGGCAGAGCCCTTGACGCCGAGTGGCCCACCGGTCGACCTCGTCGTCCGTGCCTCGACCGCACCGCCACCGCCGAGCCGGAAGACCCCGGCCCGCGGACGGCGCACCGGCTCCCGTGCCGCCAGGGCATCCAGTCCGCCGCTTGCGAACGGAGGCCTGTCCACCCGCCACTGACCCCTTCGCAAGCCAAGCCGACCACAGCCGTTGAACGGCACGCGATCCCCGAACGAGCCGCTGTACTGATCGCGCACCGCGCCACGAGCACCCCCGTCGGACCGGCGCCGCAGAGCCGCCCCTGACCCCGACGGGCCCACGTCAGGCCGCGTGCCGGTCGCCGCTCCACCTCCACCCCGCTTCTCGCTTCTCGCTTCCGACCCCGGCCTCCACCTTCAGGTGGTGGAGCGCTCACAGGTCGCTCTCCACGAGGACGCGCACACTCGACCGTCTCGGCGTTCCAGCCCGTCGGCGCGCACGCCCCTCGACCACCACACCCCGCACGCCCTCGCCAGGCGTGCCGTCACCTTCGCCACCGGCGGGAGTTCACCATGCCCAGAAACACGTCCGTACCCAGCACGTCCGCCATGAGCCGTCGGCTGTTCCTGACCGCCACGGGCGCCCTGTCGCTCGGTGCCGCCCTCACCGCCTGTGGCGGCAGCGACTCCGGCAGCTCCTCCGCGTCCGCCAAGCCGGTCAGCCAGGCCGACATCGACAAGGCCATGAAGACCCCGACCCAGCTGACGTTCTGGACCTGGGTCCCGAACATCGCGAAGGAGGTCGCACTCTTCGAGAAGAAGTATCCGGCCATCAAGGTCAAGATCGTCAACGCCGGCCAGGGAACACCCCAGTACACCAAGCTGCGTACGGCCCTGAAGGCGGGCAGCGGAGCCCCGGACATGGTGCAGATCGAGTACCAGGCCATCCCCACCTTCACGATCACCGACAGTCTGCTGGACCTGCGGCCGTACGGCGCCTCCGCCCTCAAGTCCACGTTCGTGGACTGGACCTGGGGCCAGGTCAGCGGGCCGAAGGGGGAGGTCTGGGCGATACCGCAGGACACCGGTCCGATGGGCATGCTGTACCGGCAGGACATCTTCGACAAGCACGGCATCGACGTGCCGGGGACCTGGGACGAGTTCGCGGCCGCCGCGCGCAAGCTGCACAAGGCGGACCCGAACGTCTGTCTGACCAACCTCGCCGCCAACCAGGTCGCCGCCTGGCACGGTCTGCTCTGGCAGGCGGGCGCCAAGCCCTATGTGACCGCCGGCAAGGGCGACATCACCATCAGCGTCGACGACGCCGTCTCCAAGAAGCTCGGCGCGTACTGGGGCGGCCTGGCGAAGGAAGGGGTCATCGGCGTCGAGCCCGACTTCACCGACTCCTGGTACGCCGCCCTCAACAAGGGCAAGTACGCCACCTGGATCACGGCCGCCTGGGGCCCGGTGTTCCTCTCCGGCTCCGCCAAGGCCACTGCGGGCAAGTGGCGGGCGGCCCCGCTGCCGCAGTGGGACGCCGCCAAGCCCAGTTCGGGCAACTGGGGCGGCTCGACCACCGCCGTCATCCGATCGACCAAGAACCCGATCGCCGCGGCCGAGTTCGCCAAGTTCCTCAACAGCGACCCGGCCAGCGCGAGGATGTTCGCCACCGAGCAGTTCTTCTTCCCCGCCACCAAGTCCCTGCTCAGGGACCAGTCGTTCGTGTCGGACGCGCCGTCCTTCTACGGCGGCCAGAAGGTCAACCAGGTCTTCGCCGACATCAGCACCACGGTCAACTCCTCCTTCCAGTGGCCGCCGTTCCTCGACCAGGCGGCGACCGACTGGACCGAGACGGTCGGCAAGTCCCTCGCGGACCACACCGACACCGTCCGTGCCCTCGGCAGCTGGCAGACCCGGCTGACCACGTACGCCAAGGACCAGGGCTTCACGGTCAAGGGAGGCTGATATGAGCGCCACGACCGCCGTCCCCCGCAAGGCAGCACGCACGTCCCGTTCGGCGCACCGGTTTTCGGGGCCGCTGTTCGTCGCCCCGTTCATGATGCTGTTCCTGCTGCTCTTCCTCGCTCCGCTCGGCTACGCCGCCTATCTCAGCCTGTTCCAGCAGCGCCTCATCGGCGGGACGGTCTTCGTGGGCCTGGACAACTACGTCCAGGCCCTGGGCGACCCCCAACTGCTGCACGGCGTGGGTCGCGTCGCCCTGTTCTTCCTCGTCCAGGTGCCCGTGATGCTGCTGCTGGCGCTGGTGTTCGCGCTCGCACTGGACAGCGGACTGCTGCGGCTGGCGCGCGTGATCCGGCTGGGCATCTTCGTCCCGTACGCCGTCCCGAGCGTGGTCGCCGCGCTGATGTGGGGGTATCTGTACGGGCCGGACTTCGGGCCGTTCGCCCAGCTGAGCCGGAATCTGAGCCTGCCCGCCCCGCACTTCCTGAGCGACGGCTGGATGCTCGGCAGCCTGGCGAACATCGTGACCTGGGAGTTCGTCGGCTACAACATGATCATCCTGTACGCCGCCCTGCGGACGATCCCGCAGGAGCTGTACGAGGCGGCCGCGACGGACGGAGCGGGTGCCTGGCGCATCGCCTGGTCCGTCAAACTGCCCGCGCTGCGGCCCGCGTTGCTGCTCGCCCTGCTGTTCTCCGTCATCGGCAGCTTCCAGCTGTTCAACGAGCCGAAGCTGCTGATGAGCATCGCCCCCGACGTCATCTCCAGCTCCTACACCGCCAACCTCTACGCCTACTCCCTCGCCTTCACCGGCCAGCAGGTCAACTACGCGGCCACGGTGTCCTTCCTCCTCGGCCTCGTCATCGTGATCGCCTCCTACGCCGTCCTGCTCACCGCGAACCGCAGGAGGACCCCGTGATCACGACCACCACTCCCCCGGACACCGTCGTGACGGCGGCCGCACCGCCTCCCCCCGTGAGGTCGAAGAAGCGCGACCGGGGGGCCCGGCGCAGCACTCCCCTGACCATCGCCATGCTGGCCGCCCTCGCCTACTTCCTCCTGCCCCTGTTCTGGCTGCTCATCGCCTCGACGAAGAACACCCAGGACCTCTTCAACACCTTCGGCCTGTGGTTCTCGCACGCTCCGCAGCTGCCGGCGAACATCAAGGCGACGTTCACCCAGGACGACGGCGTCTTCGTGGACTGGCTGCTCAACACGGTGATGTACGCCGTGGTCAGCGCGCTCGGCGCCGCACTGCTCGCCGCCGCCGGCGGCTACGGGTTCGCCAAGTTCCGCTTCCGCGGCGACCGTCTCGCCTTCAACCTGGTCCTGGGCGCCGTCATGGTCCCGACCACCGCGCTGGCCATCCCGACGTATCTGCTCTTCGCGAAGGCGGGCCTGGTCAACACCCCGTGGGCGATCATCCTGCCGTCCCTGGTCAACCCCTTCGGCCTCTATCTGATGCGCATCTACGCGGCCGACGCCGTCCCGGACAGCATCCTGGAGGCCGCCCGCATCGACGGCGCGGGCGAGGCACGGATCTTCTTCCGGATCGCGCTGCGGCTGCTGGGGCCGGGCCTGGTGA
The DNA here is from genome assembly GCF_039532765.1 of Streptomyces longisporus. Lineage (NCBI taxonomy): Bacteria > Bacillati > Actinomycetota > Actinomycetes > Kitasatosporales > Streptomycetaceae > Streptomyces > Streptomyces longisporus. The sequence continues at coordinate 161,128 of NZ_BAAASG010000004.1, read as the reverse complement.
CGGTGCTGCTGTTCACCCTGGTGGCGACCTGGAACAACTACTTCCTGCCGCTGATCATGCTCAACGACCCGAAGCTGTACCCGATCACGGTGGGCCTCGCCTCCTGGGCCGCGCAGGCCCAGAACGGCGGGGCGGGCGCCAGCAGCGACATGCTCGCGCTCGTCGTGACCGGCTCGCTGCTCTCGATCATCCCGCTCGTCGTGGCCTTCCTGATGCTCCAGCGGTACTGGCAGAGCGGCCTGGCCACCGGTGGCGTCAAGCAGTAGCCCTCCCCCCTCTTCCCTTCCCCCGGAGGTTTCCCTTCATGGCGGCTCTGCCTGCCCGCGTCCTGTTCGGTGCCGCGTACTACCACGAGTACCAGCCGTACGAGCGCCCCGCCGAACGCCTCAAGACCGACCTCGACCTGATGGCCGACGCCCATGTCAGCGTCATCCGCGTCGGCGAGTCGGTCTGGTCGACCTGGGAGCCGGACAACGGCCGCTTCGACCTCGACTGGCTGCAACCGGTGCTGGACGGCGCCCACGACCGCGGTATCTCCGTCGTCCTCGGCACCCCGACCTACGCGGTACCGCCGTGGCTGGCCCGCCAGTACCCGGAGATCACCGGCGAGCGGCACACCGGCGAACGTATCGGCTGGGGCGCCCGGCAGGAGGTGGACTTCACCCACCCGGCCTTCCGCTTCCACGCCGAGCGCGTGATCCGCCGTATCGTCGCCCGCTACGCCGACCACCCGGCGGTGATCGGCTTCCAGGTCGACAACGAGCCGGGCCTGGAGCTCTTCCACAACCACGGCGTCTTCCAGCGCTTCGTCGACCATCTGCGCGAGACCTACGGCGACGTGGAGACCCTCAACCGCGAGTGGGGCCTGGTGTACTGGTCGCACCGGCTGTCCACCTGGGCGGACCTGTGGACCCCGGACGGCAACGCGCAGCCGCAGTACGACGTGGCCTGGCGCGCGTTCCAGGCCCGCCAGGTCACCGAGTTCATCGGCTGGCAGGCCGACATCGTCCGCGAATACGCCCGCCCCGACCACTTCGTCACCACCTGCATCTCCTACACCCGCCCGGCGGTGGAGGACGACGAGCTGACCGACCGTCTCGACATCGCCTCCGGCAACCCGTACTACGACATGCAGGACGGCCTGCTGCTGCCCGACCCCACGCCAGAGGGCCATGAGCAGAACTGGAAGACCACCGGCGTGTGGGCGCTGTACCAGACCGCCGACTGGATGTTCTCCTCCCGGCAGGAGCCGTTCCTGGTCACCGAGACCGACGCCGGCTCCATCGGTTTCCCCTGGGACAACCGGCCCGCCTACGACGGTCAGTGGCGCCAGGCCGCCTGGGCACTCGTCGCGCGCGGCGCCCGCATGATCGAGTACTGGCACTGGCACACCCTGCACTTCGGCGCGGAGACCTACTGGGGCGGCATCCTCCCGCACACCGGCCGGCCCGGCCGGACGTACGCCGAACTCGCCCGTCTGGGCGGTGAGTTCGAGACCGCGGGGGCGCTCGTCGCCGGGCTCGAACCGGACGCCGACATCACCATGGTGTACTCGACGCCGAGCAAGTGGCTGATGCAGAAGTACCCGCCGCTGGCCGGGCCCGACGGCGAACCGGACCCGGCCGCCTACCACCGCATCTTCGACCCCTTCTACCGCGGCGCCTTCGACGCCGGCCGCCAGGTCCGCATCGTCCACGCCCGCCAGCTGCACGACCCGAGCGGAGAGCGGGAGGGCGTGACTCCGCCGGCGGCCGTCCAACGTCACCCCGTCCTCGTGGTCCCTGCGCTCTATCTCGCCCACGACGAGACGCTCGACTGGCTCGCGGACTACGCCCGCGCGGGCGGCCACCTGGTCCTCGGTCCGCGCACCGGCTACGCCGACCACGAGGCGCGCGCCCGCACCGAAGCGGCCCCCGGGCGTCTCACCGGCGCCGCGGGCGTCAGCTACGACGAATTCAGCAACCTGGCACGGGACATACCCGTGCGGTCCGCACCGGACAGCCCCCTCCACCTTCCCGAGGGCGCTACGGCGACGAAGTGGGCGGACGGCCTGACCGTCGCCGACGCCGACGTACTCGTCACCTACGACCACCCGCACTTCGGCCGCTGGCCCACGGTCACCACCCGCCGTCACGGCGCCGGCCGGGTCACCCATGTCGGCACGGTGCCCGGCCGGGACCTCGCCCGGGCGCTGGCCGAGTGGCTGGCGCCGTCGCCCCGCCACGGCCGGCGGGACCTGCCGGCCTCGGTCACCGCGACGACCGGCACCTCACCGGACGGACGCCATGTCCACATCGTCCACAACTGGAGCTGGGAGCCCGCGAGGGTGTCTGCGCCGGTGAACCTCTCGGACGCCCTCGACGGCACAACCGTCCCTGCGGGCAAGGCACTTGAGCTCGGCCCCTGGGACGTACGGGTCCTCGTCTCCACCGACACCGACCCCACCCGTTCGTGAGCACCCCGTAGGAGAAGTCATGCAGAGAAGAAGAGCCGCCAGAGCACTGGGCACCCTCACCGCCGCGTCCGCGCTGCTCGCGATCCCCATGACGAGCGCGCAGGCGTACGACCCGACGGGCGGGATCCTGTACCAGTTGGGCAACGCCCCGTGTCTGAAGGGCCGGGGCAACTGTGCCATCTACCCCAAGTCGGCGCAGCTGCCGAGCGGACGGCTGGTCGCGGCGTTCGAGAAGTCCACCGTCGTGCCGACGACGGGTAGCGCCGACGGGCAGACCGTCCCGGTCTACAAGAGCGACGACCACGGCACGACGTGGCAGCCGCTGTCGGAGGTCAGGGCCCCGGCGTACCTGTCCAAGGACCCCCGGTACGCGAAGTACACCAGCAACTGGACGAACCCGTATCCGTACGTGCTTCCGCAGCGCGTCGGCAAGCTGAAGGCGGGCACGCTGCTCCTGGCGAGCGTGGTCTCGGGCGACGACCAGTACTACAAGGAGCACAGGGCGGCCGACCCGAACTGGACGCCGTCCAACGACGGGGACCGCAGTGACCTGGCGATCGCCCTGTACTCCAGCACCGACGAAGGCGTGACATGGAGGGTCGCCGATGTCGTCGCGACCGGTGGTCGGCAGGGCGGCAGCGCGGGCGCGATCGGGCAGAACGTCGCTGCCGCGAACACGTACAAGCAGGTGGATCCCCTGTGGGAGCCGTACCTGATGGTCTACAAGGGCAAACTCGTCTGCTACTACTCCGACGAGAACGACTACACCGGTTTCGACCCGACCACCGGTGTCCCGGCCCTCGACCCGGCGAACGACACCGCCACGGACTCGCACGGCCAGATCCTCGTCCACAAGACGTGGGACGGGAGCAGCGAGAGATGGAGCGCCCCCGTCGTCGACGTCGCCGGTCTGACCCAGGACATGGGGGGCGGCAAGTCGGAGATCGGCGGCGGTCGGCCCGGAATGACGAACGTGGTCCGTACGACGGACGGCAGATGGCTGCTGACCTTCGAGTACTGGGGTGGCGGGGCCGACGTCAGATACAGGATCGCGGACGACCCGCTGAAGTTCTTCCGCGGTTCCGCCACCGGTATGGGGATCGACTCCCTGCCGGTCGTGGCGGGTTCGCGGCCGCTCGCTACCGGCGGCAGCCCCGTCGTCATCGCGCTGCCGGACGGACGCCTGGTGTACAACGCCGCCGGCAGCGGCGACGTCTGGGTCAATGAGACCGGGCGCAGCGACGGCGTGTGGAAGGAGTACCAGACGACCTCTCCGGCCGCCTACAGCCGCAACCTGCAGTACGTCCAGGGCACCGGCCGCATCGTGATCCTCAACAACCAGGGCACCTCGACGCTCGCCTACGCCGAGGTCGACCTCGGCCACTCGAACGGCGCCTACTACCAGCTCGTCAACCGCAGGACCGGCCAGGTGATCGGCACGGGGAACAAGACCAACGACGCGAACCTCGGCAACGGCGACGTCCCCGACATCGCCCTGGAAGACGCCGGTTCGGCGGCGGACCCGGACACCCAGTACTGGCATGTGGTGACCGAGCCCAAGGGTGGCGTGACCCTGCTGAACAAGTCGGGCGGCCGTGCGGCGGCCGTCTGGACCGGCAACGCGACGGTCGGCCGGCGCATCGGCCAGTGGGTCGACAACAGCCCGACGGGCAGCTGGAACCTCGTCAGGACCGCCGACGGCTACTACAAGCTGCAGTCGGTGAAGGACACCGGCCTGTACCTGACGGGCGCGTCCGACGGGGCCCCGCTGACCTTGCAGAAGGCGGCCGGAGACGGCTCGCAGGACTGGATGCTCGTGAAGTGAGGCGGACCTTCGGCGGCTGCCCCGCCGACGGACTCCCGTAGATTCCGGCTGAAGGCCTGATCAGGGTGCGCGGAGTGGGGGGTGGTCAGGGGTGACCGTGGAGTCGATAGCGGTGACTTCGGCGCCGAAGTCGATGGTCTGGCAGGGGGACGAACTGGTCTCGTGGACCGGCGGCGGACGGCGGTGGGATCGCGACGGGGTGGAACACAGGTCGCCCTTCGCGTGGAGCTTTCCGTTCGATGCCGGGACCAGTTCGGCCTCGGGGCCGTATTCCGCGGTGTACCAGGAGCGTGGCACCAAGGGGGTGTTGCTCGAAGGGGAGCGGGTCGTTCGAGAGCTGAACCGCAGCTACTACCGCGCTCCGAACTACGACTACCCGCTCGCCCTCGGCAGGTTGGGCGACGGACGGGAGGTCGTCGTGCACTGCCCCGAGAAGTACAACGTGCTCCAGATCGAGGACGCGGCCAGCGGCGAGCGCCTGACCGCCGGAAGCCGCGAGCCGGAGGACTTCTTCCATTCCAGACTGGGCCTGAGCCCGGACGGCCGCCACCTGCTCTCGGTCGGCTGGATCTGGCAGCCCTTCGGGTTCGCCGTCGTCTTCGACACAGCGCTCGCACTCACCGACCCGAACATCCTGGACGGCGAGGGCGTGCTGCCGGCCATGGCCGTCATGGGCGGAGAGGTGACGGCCGGTTGCTGGCTCGACGCCGACCGACTGGTCCTGGCGACGGGAACGGAGGAGTGGTACGACGAGGAGGAGGAGAAGCTTGCGCTGCCGGCGCGCCACCTCGGCGTGTGGTCGGTGTCCCAGGGTCACTGGCTGCACCGCAGCCCCGTCCCCGAGGCCGACCCCGGTGTCCTGCTCCTGTCCCGGGGCGATCAGGTCGTGTCTCTGCACGGCCACCCGCGACTGCTCGACACGGCGACGGGGCGCATCGTCGCGGAGTGGCCCGAGGTCCGCGTCCCGGCCAAGCCCACCTGCTTCGGCGGCCGCCGTGTGCCCACCCCCGTCGCCGCCCTGCACCCCGACGGCACCCGGCTCGCCGTCGCACAGGAGGAGAGCATCGCGCTCATCGGACTGCCGTGAGCCGGTCGGTCATGACCCGCACCCGCCGACCCGCCCGGTCGAAGTTCTCCTTGAAGAAGGTCTTGTGCGGGGCGAGGGCGGCGGAGGCGGTGGGGGGTATCGCGAGCAGCGCGGCCGATGCGGCCAACAACCCGCCGACAGTCCGCAGTTGAGCATCAGGACCGCTTCGGCCGCGCCCGCACATGCATCCGCTCCCCCTGCGGCCCGAACAGGCTCAGGAACTCCACCGGCCCCTCCCCCGTCGACCCGAACCAGTGCGGCACCCGGGTGTCGAACTCGGCCGCCTCGCCCGCCGCCATGACGACGTCGTGCTCGCCCAGCACCACCCGCAGCCGCCCGGACAGCACGTACAGCCACTCGTAGCCCTCATGGGTGCGCGGTTCGGGCTCCTCCGTGCCCTGCGGTACCAGCACCTTGAAGGCCTGGAGGCCGCCGGGCTGCCGGGTGAGGGGCCAGAAGGTGCGACCGTGTCGTACGAGGGCCTTGCCACGTACCCGCGGGTCCCCCGCCGGTGGCGCGCCGACCAGTTCGTCCAGCGGCACCTGGTGTGCCCGCGCGATCGGCAGCAGCAGCTCCAGGCTGGGCCTGCGCAGCCCGGACTCCAGCCGGGACAGCGTGCTGACCGAGATCCCGGTCGCCGCCGACAGCCCGGCGAGCGTGGCACCCCGCTCCTTGCGGATCCGGCGCAGCCGGGGCCCGACCTCCGCGAGGACCTCGTCCGTGTCGTCGTCATTCATGGACGACATTGCAATTTCGGCAAACAGGTTTGTCAATGCGGCAGCGGTGGGGCGACCGTCGGGCGTGGAGGTGGTCTTCCATGACCGAGCAGCACAACGAGCAGTACGAAGTGATCGTCGTCGGAGGGGGCGCGGCCGGGCTCTCCGCCGCCCTGGTCCTGGGCCGGGCCCGGCGCCGCACGCTCGTCGTCGACGCGGGCGAACCGCGCAACGCGCCCGCCGCCCATATGCACGGCTATCTGTCGCGGGACGGCATGCCACCCGCCGAGTTCCTGGCGATCGGCCGGGAGGAGATCGCACGGTACGGCGTGGACCTGGTCCGCGACCGGGCCGTGGACGTCACGAGGGGCGAGGAATTCGCGGTCGCCCTCGCGAGCGGCCGGACCGTGCGCGCACGGCGGCTGGTGATCGCCACGGGCCTGCGGGACGAGCTGCCGGCGGTCCCCGGCGTGGCCGAGCGCTTCGGCCGGGATGTGCTGCACTGCCCGTACTGCCACGGCTGGGAGGTCCGCGACCGGGCCTTCGGCGTACTGGCCACGACCCCACTGAGCGTCCACCAGGCCCTGATGGTGTCCCAGTGGTCGAAGGACGTGACGCTCTTCCTGCACAGCGTCGCCGAAGAGGAACTGTCGGACGACGACCTGCGCAGGCTCGCGGCGGCAGGGGTGAAGGTGGTGCCCGGCGAGGTCGCGGAGCTGGTGGTGGAGGACGACCGGCTCACCGGCGTACGTCTGACGGACGGTACGACGCATGCCCGCGAGGTCGTCTTCACCGCGCCCCGCCCGGTCCCGCAGACCGGTCTGCTGGAGCGGCTGGGAGCCGAACTCCAGGAGACCCCCTTCGGCGCGTACCCCGTGGTCGACCCGACCGGGCTCACCTCTGTGCCTGGCGTCTGGGCGGTCGGCAACGCGATGGGCTTCGCCGAGCAGGTCGTGAACGCGGCGGCGGGAGGTTACCGGGCGGGGGCATTCATCAACGGGGAGCTGTTGATGACCGACCTCGACTCGGCCGTACCGGCATAGGACCAGCGCCGTCCGGGTGTGGAGCGCCCGCCTCCGTTGGAGGATGGCTGCATGCTGCTCGCCCGCCTGGCCCAAGTCTCCCAGGACGTCGCCGCCACCTCGGCGCGGTCCCGGAAGATCGCTCTGCTCGCCGAGCTGTTCCGGGACGCGGAGGCGGACGACGTGCCGATCGTGATCCCGTATCTGGCGGGACGGCTGCCGCAGGGGCGGCTCGGCGTCGGCTGGAAGGTGCTCGGTCGCCCTGTCGCCCCGGCCGCCGAACCCACGCTCACCGTGCGGGAGGTGGACGCCCTCCTCGGCGAGCTGGGCAAGGTCTCGGGCACCGGCTCGCAGGCCGAACGGACCCGGCTGGTCGGGGAGTTGATGGGGGCGGCCACCGAGGACGAGCAGCGCTTCCTGCTCGGGCTGCTCACCGGTGAGGTACGGCAGGGTGCCCTGGACGCCGTCGCCGTGGAGGGCCTGGCGCAGGCCACCGAGGCGCCGCCCGCGGACGTACGCCGGGCGGTGATGCTCGCGGGCTCCCTGCAGACGGTGGCCCAGGCGCTGCTCGCCGACGGACCGGCGGCCCTGGACCGCTTCCGGCTCACCGTCGGCCGCCCGGTCCTGCCGATGCTGGCGCACAGCGCCTCCTCCGTGGCCGAGGCGGTCGACAAGCTCGGCGCATGCGCGGTCGAGGAGAAGCTGGACGGCATCCGGGTGCAGGTCCACCGGGACGGCGACAGCGTACGGATCTACACCCGCACCCTCGACGACATCACCGACCGTCTGCCCGAACTCACCTTCGCCGCACTGGAGTTGAAGGGGCGCCGGTTCATCCTGGACGGCGAGGTGATCTCCTTCGGTCAGGACGGTCGGCCCCGGTCCTTCCAGGAGACGGCCGGGCGGGTCGGGTCGCGTGTGGACGTGGCGACGGCCGCCGAGACCGTCCCCGTCTCCCCCGTCTTCTTCGACGCACTGTCCGTGGACGACCGCGACCTGCTCGACCTGCCCTTCGCCGAGCGGCACGCCGAACTGGCCCGGCTGGTCCCCGAGCCGATGCGGGTACGGCGCGCCCTGGTCTCCGGGCCGCAGGACGTGAGCGCGGCCGAGGGCTTCCTCGCCGAGACCCTGGAGCGCGGCCACGAGGGGGTCGTCGTGAAGGCCCTCGACGCCGCCTACAGCGCGGGCCGGCGCGGCGCGTCCTGGCTGAAGGTCAAGCCCGTCCACACCCTCGACCTGGTGGTGCTCGCCGCCGAGTGGGGCCACGGCCGGCGCACCGGCAAGCTCTCCAACCTCCACCTCGGAGCCCGCAACCCCGACGGCTCCTTCGCCATGCTCGGCAAGACCTTCAAGGGCATGACCGACGCGATGCTCACCTGGCAGACCGAACGCCTCCAGGAGCTCGCCACGGGCACCAACGGCTATGTGGTGACCGTACGCCCCGAACTCGTCGTGGAGATCGCCTACGACGGCCTGCAGAGGTCCACCCGCTACCCGGCCGGCGTCACCCTCCGCTTCGCCCGCGTGGTCCGCTACCGCGAGGACAAGCGCCCGGAGGAGGCGGACACGGTCGAGACGCTGCTCGCGGCGCACCCGGAGGTGACGCCATGAGCGGCAGGCACAGCGCCGGCCTGCTGTTGTTCCGGCACACCGGTGGCGGTCTGGAGGTCCTGCTCGGCCACATGGGCGGGCCGTTCTTCGCCAAGCGGGACGCGGGGGCGTGGACCGTGCCGAAGGGCGAGTACGCGCCCGAGGAGGAGACCGCCTGGGAGGCGGCCCGGCGCGAGTTCCAGGAGGAGCTGGGTCTTGAGCCGCCCTACGGGGAGGCCGTGGCGCTGGGCGAGGTCCGGCAGACGGGCGGCAAGACCGTCACGGCCTGGGCCGTGGAGGCCGACCTGGACCCGGCGACGATCGCCCCCGGCACCTTCCGGATGGAGTGGCCGCCGAGGTCCGGGCAGACGCAGGAGTTCCCCGAGCTGGACCGCGTGGAGTGGTTCGGGCTCGACCGCGCCCGGGATGTGATCGTGAAGGCGCAGTCCGCGTTTCTCGACCGGCTGGCGGAGCACTCGCAGGAATCGGAGTAACCGCACAGCCGCCCACGCGTTGCGGTCACCGGCAGCGCGCGGGAAGGTCGAATCAAGCCCGCCCCCAGGAGGTCAGCCATGCCCATCGCGACGGTGAACCCGGCGAACGGCGAGACGCTCAAGACATACGAGGCCATGGGCGAGGAGGAGCTCGAGCGCCGGCTCCAGCTCGCGGAGGCGACGTTCCGCACGTACCGGACGACGCCCTTCGCCGAACGCGCCCGCCTCATGCACAGGGCCGCCGCTCTCCTCGACGACATCCAGCAGGACATCGGCCGCGTCATGACCACCGAGATGGGCAAGCCGATCAAGCAGGCGCGCGCGGAGGCCGCCAAGTGCGCCAAGGCGATGCGCTGGTACGCCGACCACGCCGAGGAACTCCTCGCCGACGAGGAACCGTCCGAGTTCGACGTCAAGGACTCGGGCGCCTCCCGGGTCCGGGTCCGCTACCGGCCGCTCGGCCCCGTCCTCGCGGTGATGCCGTGGAACTTCCCGTTGTGGCAGGTCATCCGGTTCGCGGCGCCCGCGCTGATGGCGGGCAACGTGGGCCTGCTCAAGCACGCCTCGAACGTCCCGCAGACCGCCCTCTTCCTGGAGGACCTGTTCCACCAGGCGGGCTACCCGGAGGGCTGCTTCCAGACCCTGCTGATCGGCTCCGGCGCCGTCGACGACATCCTGCGCGACGAGCGCGTCAAGGCGGCCACCCTCACCGGCAGCGAACCCGCCGGGCGGGCGGTCGCGTCCACCGCCGGGGACATGGTCAAGAAGACGGTCCTCGAGCTGGGCGGCAGCGACCCGTACGTCGTCATGCCGTCCGCCGACCTCGACCGGGCCGCGCAGATCGCGGTCACCGCACGCGTGCAGAACAACGGGCAGTCGTGTATCGCCGCCAAACGGTTCATCGTGCACACGGACGTCTACGACGCCTTCGCCGAACGCTTCGTCGAGGGCATGAAGGCGCTGAAGGTCGGCGACCCGATGGAGGAGGACACGGACGTCGGGCCGCTCTCGAGCGAGCAGGGGCGCGACGACCTGGAGGAGCTGGTCGAGGACGCGCGGCGGAGCGGGGCCGAGGTGCTGTGCGGCGGCCATCGGCTGCGCCGGCCCGAGCTGCCCGGCTGGTACTACCCGCCGACCGTGCTCACCGGGATCACCCGTGAGATGCGCATCCACCGCGAGGAGGCCTTCGGCCCCGTCGCCACGCTGTATCGCGCGTCCGACCTCGACGAGGCCGTACTCATCGCCAACGATTCACCGTTCGGGCTGAGTTCGAACGTATGGACGCGGGACGAGGCGGAGGTGGACCGTTTCGTACGGGACCTGGAGGCGGGCGCGGTGTACGTCAACGGGATGACCGCCTCCCACCCGGCGTTCCCGTTCGGCGGGGTCAAGCGGTCCGGTTACGGGCGTGAGCTGTCCGGGCACGGAATCCGGGAGTTCTGCAACATCACGACGGTTTGGCACGGTGCGTGAGTGCTGCGCGGCTAACATCCCGGTTGTGAACCGCGAAGTGACTCTGCCTCTGATCGTCGATGACCGCGGTGTCTTGCAGGTGGCTGCGGCCGATGTGAGCAAGCTTCTGCGGACGGTGGGTGGGAGGTGGCTGCACCTGGTCGAGACCGGGGAGGACGGGCTCGACGAGGACACGGTCGCTGCGTTGACCATTGAGCTGGCGAAGCTCGCCGACCGGATTGATGTGGCGTGTATTGCTCACAGCAGCGGGAGTGCGCCGTAGGGCCTAAGAGGCCAGCTGCAGCAACGTTGACCAGAACAGTGACTCGTAGCTTTGGAGCAGGCGGCCGTAGCCGTGTGCGAGCCCCACATTCAGGAACCCGGCGTCCAAGCCCGCCTGAACTGCCGCTGTGGCCCGCCGGTCCAGCTCCGGGGCCGGTTGGGCGAAGAAGTCGAAGAACGCGCAGGACTCGTCCGGGAAGTCGTAGTGGACGCGCAGGGACTCGGCGATGCCGGCGCAATAGCCGCCCCACGCGGAGAAGTTGGCGGTGATGGCCAGGACCGCGTCGGTCGGGGAGGCGTTGAGGGCGAGCCAGGCGACGTAGGACGGATAGGCCTGGCAGCCCGGAAGCGGCTCATAGGCGAGTGTCCTCGCCTCGTCGATGCCGCATGACCGCGCGAACGGCTGCAGCCGTTCGGCTGCCAGCGCCTCGCCGTCGGCGAGCATCTCGAAGAACGCGGCGGCCTCCGGCTCCTCCGTGGCGCGTTGGGCCAGATGGAGGAACGCGCGGCGGTCCGCCGGGATCACCCAGTGCTGTTCCAGAGCCAGTGTGGCGAGTGTGTCGCGGGAGGCCTCGCCCCGGGCGATGAGGGGGACGAGCGGGTTGGCCTGCGGGTCCGGGGCGAGCTTCGCGGTGGTCGTCTCCAGCAGTTCCGTGGCCGTACGCGTCATTGCGTCCTCCCTGGGATCGGATGTGGGGCTCCTGCTTCGACCTTGGCACGGGGTCCCCGATACGGAGTAGTCCGGCGCGAGATCGTCGCCTCGTCGGGTGATCGTGGGTGAACCACCCCCAGAGGTGAACCCTTTTCGACCCGGGGGCCGAAAGCCTTCCGGACGGCGAAAGCAGGACGGTTCATGGCGACTTTGTGCAGACCCTCGGTGTCCGTCCCAGAGCACGTGATCACGATGGAGGAGACGCTGGAGCTCGCTCGCTCCCGCCACGCCGACCATCCACAACTGCCGCTGGCCCTCCGGCTGATCGAGAACACCGGCGTTCGCACGCGGCACATCGTGCAGCCCATCGAAGAGACGCTGAAGCACCCCGGTTTCGAGGAGCGCAACAAGGTCTACCAGGCCGAGGCGAAGGCCCGGGTCCCCGCCGTCATACAGCGGGCGCTCGACGACGCGGAGCTCCTCACCAAGGACATCGACGTGATCATCTACGTGTCGTGCACGGGCTTCATGATGCCCTCGCTCACGGCCTGGCTGATCAACGAGATGGGCTTCGACAGCACCACCCGCCAGATACCCATAGCCCAGCTCGGTTGTGCGGCCGGCGGAGCCGCGATCAACCGGGCGCACGACTTCTGCTCCGCCTACCCCGACGCCAATGCGCTGATCGTTGCCTGCGAGTTCTGCTCGCTCTGCTACCAGCCCACCGACCTGGGCGTCGGATCCCTGCTCTCCAACGGCCTGTTCGGCGACGGGATCGCCGCCGCCGTGGTGCGCGGACAGGGCGGGGAGGGCATCGAACTGGTGCGCAACGGCTCGTACCTGATCCCGAAGACCGAGGAGTGGATCATGTACGACGTCCGGGCCACCGGATTCCACTTCCTGCTGGACAAACGGGTGCCGGGCACGATGGAGCCGCTCGCGCCGGCCCTGCAGGAGCTGGCAGGCCAACACGGCTGGGACGCCTCCGACCTGGACTTCTACATCATTCACGCCGGCGGCCCGCGCATTCTCGACGACCTCAGCAAGTTTCTGCAGGTCGATCCGCACGCGTTCCGGTTCAGCCGGGCCACGCTCACCGAGTACGGCAACATCGCCAGCGCCGTGGTCCTCGACGCGCTGCGCCGGATGTTCGACGAGGGCGGAGCGAAGCACCGGGCGCGCGGGCTGCTGGCCGGTTTCGGGCCCGGCATCACCGCGGAGATGGCACTGGGCCACTGGCACAGCCCCGACGACAGGACGGCATGAGTACGGCATGACTGAAGAAACCCTCACCGAGACCCTCCCCCCGATCCGGCACTGGCCGGCCCTCGACCTGACCGGCGTCGACTTCGACCCGGTGCTGGCCGAGCTGATGCGTGAGGGGCCCGTCACCCGCATCCAGCTGCCCAACGGCGAGGGCTGGGCCTGGCTGGTCACGCGCTACGACGACGTGCGCATGGTGACCAACGACCCCCGCTTCAGCCGTGAGGCGGTGATGGACCAGCCGGTCACCCGACTCGCCCCGCACTTCATCCCGCAGCGCGGCGCGGTCGGTTTCCTCGACCCGCCGGACCACACCCGGCTGCGCCGCTCGGTGGCCGCCGCGTTCACTGCGAAGGGCGTGGAACGGGTGCGCGAGCGGTCCCGGCGGCTGCTGGACGAACTGGTCGACGAGCTGCTGCAGGACGGCCCGCCGGCGGATCTCACCGCGACCGTCCTGAGCCCCTTCCCCATCGCGGTGATCTGCGAGCTGATGGGCGTCCCGGCCGCCGACCGGCACGGCATGCACACCTGGACCCAGCTGATCCTGTCCTCCTCGCACGGCGCGAAGGTCAGCGAGAAGGCCAAGAACGAGATGGGCGCCTACTTCGCCGACCTCATCGGGCTCCGGGAGGGCAGCTCCGGCGAGGACGTGACGTCCCTGCTCGGTGCCGCCGTCGGCCGCGAGGAGATCACCCTGGAGGAGGCCGTGGGTCTTGCCGTGCTCCTGCAGATCGGCGGCGAGGCGGTCACCAACAACAGCGGCCAGATGTTCTACCTCCTGCTGACCCGCCCGGACCTGGCCGAACGGCTGCGTGCCGAGCCCAGGATCCGTCCCCAGGCCATCGACGAGCTGCTGCGCTACATCCCGCACCGCAACGCGGTCGGGCTCTCGCGCATCGCGAGGGAGGACGTGGAGATCAGAGGTGTACGGATCCGCGCGGGCGACCCGATCTACGTCTCCTACCTGGCCGCCAACCGCGACCCGGACGTCTTCGCGGACCCGGAGACGATCGACTTCACCCGCGCCCCGAACCCCCATGTGTCGTTCGGCTTCGGCCCGCACTACTGCCCGGGCGGCATGCTGGCCCGGCTGGAGTCGCAGCTGCTCGTCGACGCGCTGCTGGACCGCGTTCCGGGCCTGAGGCTCGCCGTACCGCCCGGCCAAGTCCCCTTCAAGAAGGGGGCGTTGATCCGCGGGCCCGAAGCACTGCCGGTCACCTGGTGAGCAGCCGGTGACGGCGACGGAGGGTCTGCTGGTACCGCCGGGCCACGGCCGGGTCGTGGAGACGCCGGCCCAGCGCGTGACGTTCAAGGTGACCGGCACGCACTCGCGCACGGCGTCCACCTTCGAGGTGGAGGTACCGCCCGGCTTCGACGTCGGCGCCCATGTGCACACCCGCAGCGAGGAGCTGTTCTACGTACTCGAAGGCGAACTGGACGTCCTCGCCTTCGAGCCACGGGTACGGACCCCCGACAACTGGCGTGAGTGGGAGTCGTGTTCTGGCACCCGAGTGGTCCGCGCGACACCGGGAACGGTGATCGTCGTACCACCGGGGTGCCCTCACGCGTTCGCGAACCCGACGGACGAACCCGCGAAGATGTTCTTCCAGGCGAGCCCGCCCCCGGACCATGAACGCTACTTCGAAGAACTGCTGGAGATCCTGGGCAGCGGCGGCCCACCGGACCACCAGGCGATCGAGGACCTGAGACGCCGCTACGACATCGAGCAACTGACGCCTCTGAAACACCGGTGACGGGAGCGCCCCTTCGGGGGCGCGGGGAACTGCGCGACAAGCCCCTGCATGCCCGCAGCCCGCGTACTACCGAATGGACATCCCCGAGAGCGTCCTCGCGATCACCAGCCGCTGAATCTCACTCGTACCCTCAAAGATCGTGTAAATCGCGGCATCGCGATGCATCCGCTCCACCGGGTACTCCCGCGTATACCCGTTACCCCCAAGAATCTGCACCGCCTGGGCGGTCACCTTCTTCGCGGTCTCGCTCGCGAACAGCTTCGACATGGACCCCTCGGCGGCCGTGAACTGCTTGCCGTTGACCGCCATCCACGAGGCACGCCACACCAGCAGCCGAGCGGCGTCGATGGAGGTGCGCATGTCCGCGAGCTGGAAGGCCACGCCCTGGTTGTCGATGATGGGGCGGCCGAACTGCTCCCGCGTCTTCGCGTAGTCGAGGGCGACCTCGTACGCGGCGCGGGCGGTACCGACCGCCATGGCGCCGACGGCCGGTCGGGACGCCTCGAACGTGGCCATCGCCGCGTTCTTCACGCGCTCGCCGCCCGCCTTCGCCCGCTCCCGGGCACGGGCGAGGCGCTCGTCGAGCTTCTCCTTGCCGCCGAGCAGGCAGGAGCCGGGCACCCGGACGTCCTCCAGGACGACCTCGGCGGTGTGCGAGGCGCGGATGCCGTGCTTCTTGAACTTCTGGCCCTGGGACAGGCCCGGCGTGTTCGGCGGGACGATGAAGGACGCATGCCCCTTGGAGCCGAGCTCCGGGTCGACGACCGCGACCACGACGTGGACGTTGGCGATACCGCCGTTGGTCGCCCAGGTCTTGGTGCCGTTGAGCACCCACTCGTCCTTGGCCTCGTCGTACACGGCACGCGTACGCATGGAGGCCACGTCGGAACCGGCGTCGGGCTCGGAGGAGCAGAACGCGGCGACCTTGACGTCGTTCGCATCGCCGTACATCTGCGGGATCCAGGTGCCGATCTGTTCCTCGGTTCCGTTGGCAAGAACGCCCACGGCGGCGAGCCCGGTGCCTACGATCGACAGGGCGATGCCCGCGTCGCCCCAGAACAGCTCCTCCATGGCCATCGGAATGCCCAGGCCGGTGGGGTCGAAGTACTGCTGGGCGTAGAAGTCGAGGGAGTAGATGCCTACCTTCGCGGCCTCCTGGATGACCGGCCAGGGAGTCTCCTCACGCTCGTCCCATTCGGCGGCCGCAGGACGGATGACATCGGCGGCGAAGCCGTGCAGCCAGTCCCGGACCTCCTTCTGTTCGTCGTTGAGCTCCATGGTGAACTCGGCCATGACCCCTCCAGCGGCGGTGGTGCTCTTGCGTGTTACTAGCGGTAACGCCAGTGTGTTACTCGCGGGTAGGAAAAGTCAACTCCTGATGACGGTCGGGACGGGTCGGCAGCCCGTTCGATGCAGGGGCCATGTTGAGTGTTAGTTTGCGCAGGCGTCACCGAATAAGCACGGGTGGGGAGAGCTCATGGACACCACGCAGCGGACCGAGCAGCAGCGGTCCGCCGACCGACGTCGGCGCGAGCTGCTGGAGGCCGCGGACAGAGTGGTGCTGCGCGACGGACCGCAGGCCTCGATGAACGCCATCGCCGCGGAGGCCGGCATCACCAAGCCGATTCTGTACCGGCACTTCGGCGACAAGAGCGGACTGTACGCCGCGCTGGCCAAGCGGCACACCGACGCGCTGCTGAACTCGCTCCGTGCGGCGCTGGACGCCCCCGCGGACCGGCGGGAGCGGGTCGAGGCGACCCTCGACACCTATCTCGCGGCGATCGAGGCACGTCCGCAGGTGTACCGGTTCCTGATGCATCCGGCGGAGGGCAGCCCCGGTGGGGAGCAGGGCTTCGACGTCGGCAAGCATTCGATTCCGCTGCTGCGGCGTATGGGCGAGGAGTTGGCGCAGGTCATCGAGGACCGGCTGGATCTCGGGCCCGGGGGGCAGCAGCTGGCTCGGGTGTGGGGGCACGGGATAGTCGGCATGATGCATGCCGCCGGGGACTGGTGGTTGGGGGAACGGCCTTGTTCGCGGGCTGAGTTGGTGCGGAGCCTGGCGGACCTGCTGTGGGGGCGGCTGGCTGCGGCCGGCGACAGGATAGGCAGTCCTGGGTTCTGAGGCTCGTGTCTTATCCGCGGGTCGGTGGGGGCTTGTCGCGCAGTTCCCCGCGCCCCTGGGTACGTGCGCCCGTCCGGCACCACGAGGCGCGCGTCACTTGTCGCATCAGGCGGCGGTGGCGCCAGCCCGTCAAGTGGTCCGCGTAGATCCTGCCCTCCAAGTGGTCGCACTCATGCTGCAGGCAGCGGGCGAAGAAGCCCGTCCCGTGGACCATGATCGGCTCGCCCGTCGCCGTGAAGCCCTCCACCACCGCATGGTCGTAGCGCTCCGTCCCTGCCTCCAGGCCCGGTAGGGAGAGGCAGCCCTCCGGGCCGCGGATCACCACGCCGTCCTTCTCGACGAGTCGGGGGTTCACCACATGGCCGACATGGCGGACGTCCTCGTCGTCGGGGCAGTCGTACACGAAGACGCGCAGAGGTTCACCGATCTGGTTCGCTGCCAGACCGACGCCCTGCGCCGCGTACATCGTCGCGAACAGGTTCTCCACGAGAGCGGCGAGTCCGGGGCCGAAGTCGGTGACCTCCTCGCACGGGGTGTGCAGGACCGGGTCCCCGAGCAGGATGAGGGGCCGGACGCGCCCTCGGGCGCCCGGAATGGAGCTGTTTCGCATGGCCGTCAGGGTACGGCGGTTCGGGACTGTGAATGGATCTCGATAGG
This sequence comes from Streptomyces longisporus, assembly GCF_039532765.1. Classification (NCBI taxonomy): domain Bacteria; kingdom Bacillati; phylum Actinomycetota; class Actinomycetes; order Kitasatosporales; family Streptomycetaceae; genus Streptomyces; species Streptomyces longisporus. The sequence goes on along the minus strand of NZ_BAAASG010000004.1, from coordinate 143,757 downwards.
CTGAGGTCCACACCACGTTGCCGTCAGGCAGAGGCGCGGCGCGTACGCAAGGAGGATCGAGAACTCATGGCAGGCAACTCGGACCCGCTCACGCCGCGGGCCAAGCTGGCCGTGACCGCGGGTAAGGCGGTCGCGGCGGCATCGCGCGCCGCGGGGCGCGGGAGCGGTTCGGTGATCGGTGGCCGGGTGGCGCTCAAGCTCGACCCCGACCTCCTCGCGCGGCTCGCCCAGAACCTGGACGTCACCCTGGTCTCGGCGACCAACGGCAAGACCACCACCACCCGGTTGATCGCCGAGGCGCTGCGCGCCGCGGGCCCGGTCGTCTCCAACGCGCTCGGCGCCAACATGCCGGCCGGCATCACCTCGGCCCTCGCGGGCAGCTCGGACGCCCGGTTCGGGGTCATCGAGGTCGACGAGAAGTACCTCGCCGGGGTCGCCCGGGACACCGACCCGAAGTGCATCGCGCTGCTGAACCTCTCCCGCGACCAGCTCGACCGCGCCGCGGAGACCCGCATGCTCGCGGAGAACTGGCGAGAGGGGTTGGCCGGGTCCAAGGCCGTCATCGTCGCCAACGCCGACGACCCTCTGGTCGTGTGGGCCGCGTCCTCCTCCCCCAATGTGATCTGGGTCGCCGCCGGGCAGATGTGGAAGGACGACGCCTGGTCCTGCCCCTCCTGCGGTGGTGTGATGCAGCGCCCGGGCGACGACTGGTTCTGCGGTGAGTGCGGTTTCCGCCGGCCCACGCCGAGCTGGGCGCTCTCCGGGGACCACGTCCTGGACCCGCACGGGTCCGCCTGGCCGATCCATCTGCAGCTGCCCGGGCGCGCCAACAAGGCGAACGCGGCCAGCTCCGCCGCCGTGGCCGCCGTCTTCGGGGTGCCGCCGCAGGTCGCCCTGGAACGCATGTACCAGGTGCAGGCCGTCGCCGGACGCTACGACGTGGTGCAGTTCCAGCAGCGCGACCTGAGGCTGCTGCTCGCGAAGAACCCGGCGGGCTGGCTCGAAACGTTCAGCCTGATCGATCCTCCGCCCACCCCGGTGATCCTCTCGGTGAACGCGCGCAGCGCCGACGGCACCGACACCTCCTGGCTGTGGGACGTCGACTACACGCGTCTGTCCGGCCACCCGATCTGTGTGATCGGCGACCGCAAGCTGGACCTCGCGGTGCGTCTGGAGGTCGCGAACCAGCACTTCCAGGTCTGCGACGACCTCGACCAGGCGGTGCAGATGAGCCCGCCGGGGCGGATCGAGGTCATCGCCAACTACACCGCCTTCCAGGACCTGCGCCGCCGCGTCGGCAACTGACACAGGGGACTTTCGTGAGCGACAACCAACTGCGGATCGTCTGGATCTACCCCGACCTGCTCAGCACGTACGGCGACCAGGGCAACGTCCTCGTCGTGGAGCGCCGCGCCCGGCAGCGCGGCCTCGACGTGGCACGCCTCGACGTGCGCAGCGACCAGGCGATCCCGACCTCCGGCGACATCTACCTGATCGGCGGCGGCGAGGACCGTCCGCAGCGGCTCGCGGCCGAGCGGCTGCGCCGGGACGGCGGACTGCACCGGGCCGTGGAGAACGGCGCGATCGTCTTCTCGGTCTGCGCCGGCTACCAGATCCTCGGCCACGAGTTCATCAACGACCTCGGCCAGCGCGAGCCCGGCCTCGGGCTGCTCGACGTGGTCTCGGTACGGGGCGAGGGCGACCGCTGCGTCGGTGACGTGCTCGCCGACATCGACCCGCGCCTCGGCCTGCCCCCGCTGACCGGCTTCGAGAACCACCAGGGCGTCACCCACCTCGGCCCGACGGCCCGCCCGTTCGCCAAGGTCAAGTTCGGCAACGGCAACGGCACGGGTGACGGCACGGAGGGCGCGTTCAACGACACCGTCTTCGGTACCTACATGCACGGGCCCGTGCTGGCCAGGAACCCGCTGATCGCCGACCTGCTGCTGAAGCTGGCGCTCGACGTGAACGCGCTGCCCCCGACCGACGACCGCTGGTACGAGGCCCTGCGCAACGAGCGCATCGCAGCAGCCCAGCAGCCCGCCTGACCCCCGGCGGCAAGGTCCGCTCCACCAGCCCGTCTGACGCCCCGTCCGCACAGGTGAGCGGGGCCGTCCAGCAGGCGGACGCACGGTGCGATCCCGCCCCCTTCTGCCGCTAGGGTGGCGGGGTTCGTGCCGGACGACGTGGTCCGGCCCCGGCCCACGTTGAGAAGGTTCTTTCGGGCTATGCGCATTGGTGTCCTCACGTCCGGCGGCGACTGCCCCGGCCTGAACGCCGTCATCCGGTCCGTCGTGCACCGCGCCGTCGTCGACCACGGCGACGAGGTCATCGGCTTCCGGGACGGCTGGAAAGGCCTCCTGGAGTGCGACTACCTCAAGCTCGACCTCGACGCGGTGGGCGGCATCCTGGCCCGCGGCGGCACCATCCTCGGCTCCTCCCGCGTCCAGCCCTCGCATCTGCGCGACGGTGTGGAGCGGGCCAAGGGCCATGTCGAGGAACTCGGCCTCGACGCGATCATCCCCATCGGCGGCGAGGGCACGCTGAAGGCGGCCCGGCTGATGTACGACAGCGGGCTGCCGATCGTCGGCGTCCCGAAGACCATCGACAACGACATCGCGGTCACGGACGTCACCTTCGGCTTCGACACGGCCGTCGGCGTTGCGACCGAGGCCCTGGACCGGCTCAAGACCACCGCCGAGTCCCACCAGCGCGTCCTGGTCGTGGAGGTCATGGGCCGGCACACCGGCTGGATCGCGCTGCACTCCGGCATGGCGGCCGGCGCGCACGCCATCGTCGTCCCGGAACGGCCCTTCGACATCGAGGAATTGGCCAGGCGGGTCGGCGAGCGGTTCGAGGCGGGCAAGCGCTTCGCGATCGTCGTGGCGGCGGAGGGCGCCAAGCCCAAGGCCGGATCCATGGAGTTCGACGAGGGCGGCAAGGACATCTACGGTCACGAGCGCTTCGCCGGGATCGCCCGCCAGCTCTCCATCGAGCTGGAGGAGCGCCTCGGCAAGGAAGCCCGTCCGGTCATCCTGGGTCACGTCCAGCGGGGCGGCACACCGACGGCGTACGACCGTGTGCTCGCCACCCGCTTCGGCTGGCACGCGGTGGAGGCGGTGCACCGGGGTGAGTTCGGCAAGATGACCGCTCTGCGGGGGACGGACATCGTGATGGTGCCGTTGGCTGCCGCCGTGGAGACGTTGAAGACCGTGCCCTCGGAGCGGTACGACGAAGCGGAGTGCGTGCTCTGACTATCGCCGCGGGGCTGCTGGAGCGATGCAGTCTGAGGGTCGTGTGCGGTGGATCGCGCAGTTCCCCGCGCCCCTGACGGGGCGCTGCAGCTGCCCCCGGTGACGATGTGCGCCGGGGGCGGTTCTAGTCTGTGGGGCGGACACATTGCACAACCCCCCACGAATCAGGAGCCGGCGTAATGGATCACAGCGGGCACGGCATGACCATGCATCTGCCGCCGTTCACGCTGGGGCGGGGTCTTCAGTGGTCGGCGGACCCGTTCTTCCTCGTGGCCTGCGTGGTGGGGCTCGGACTGTACGCGTACGGCGTGGTGCGGCTGCGGCGGCGCGGGGACAAGTGGTCGGCGGCGCGGACGGTGTCGTTCGTGCTCGGTGTGCTGACCATCGGGCTCGTGATGTGCACGAAGCTCAACGACTACGGCATGGTCATGTTCAGCGTGCACATGGTGCAGCACATGGTCATCAGCATGCTGTCGCCGATCCTGATCCTGCTCGGCGCGCCCGTCACGCTCGCCCTGCGCGCACTGCCGACCGCGGGCAACGGCCGCAGGGGGCCGCGCGAGCTGCTGCTGATGCTGCTGCACAGCCGGTACATGCGGATCATCACGCATCCCGCGTTCACCATTCCGCTGTTCATCGCGAGCCTGTACGCGCTGTACTTCACACCGATCTTCGACTTCCTGATGGGCTCCAAGGCGGGGCACATCGCGATGATGGTGCACTTCCTCGCCGTGGGCGTCGTGTTCTTCTGGCCGATCATCGGGGTGGACCCCGGCCCGCAGCGACCGGGTTATCTGATGCGGATGCTTGAGCTGTTCGCGGGCATGCCGTTCCACGCGTTCTTCGGCATCGCCCTGATGATGGCGTCCACGCCGATGGTGAAGACGTTCAAGAACCCGCCCGCCTCGCTCGGCATCGAGGCGCTCTCCGACCAGACCGCGGCCGGCGGTATCGCCTGGGCATTCAGCGAGATCCCCTCCGTGCTGGTGCTGCTCGCCCTGCTGTTCCAGTGGTACGGCTCCGAGCAGCGGCAGGCCCGGCGCAAGGACCGGGCCGCCGACCGTGACGGCGACAAGGAACTCGAGGCATACAACGCCTATTTGGCCTCATTGAACGCACGCGGGCATTGAGGGCCTCGCCGTCCGGAAGTATTCAGTAGCATGAAGTGCATTGGGGGAACCGCCGGGGGGAGCGGTGATGACACTTCGCGCATTTATGCAAGGGGCCGGGAAATCGGCGATTCGCAAGCTCGCCGTCCTGCTCGTTTTCGTACTGGCGCTCAGCGGTTGTGATCGAAGTACACCACTGCTCGTCGTGAAGGCGGTGGCCGCGGGAGTTCCCTCTCTCGCGCCTTTCTTCGACGAGGGCAGCGGGCTGGGTCACGACGCCGCCCTCAGGCCGCAGACGGTGCAGGGGAGTCTGCAGCAGGGTGACACGCCCGGCCTGTACGGGGGCACGAGGAAGCCGACCATCTGCGACATCAAGCAGCTCAAGGAATTCCTCACGGACCCCGGTAATCATCAGAAGGCGCAGGCATGGGCGACAGCGCTGGACATCACCACGGATGAGATTCCGGGATACCTGGACCGGCTCACTCCAGTTCTCCTGCGTCACGACACGCTCATGCAGAATCACGACTACAGGAAGGGAAAGGCTGTTCCCTTCGACTCCCTGCTGCAGGCGGGAATCGCCGTACTCGTCGATGAACAGGGACTTCCGGCTGTGAAGTGCTCGTGCGGAAATCCACTGCGTCCCTTCACGGGTGACACGAACAGGATTTCGGTCAAGTTCGGGGACGGGAACAAGAAGTGGCGGGGATATCAGCGTTCCTCCGTGGTGGCCGTGCAACCGGCGCCCCGGAAAATGCCACGGCTCGTTCTGGTCGACGTCGGCGATCCCGCCCTGGGCATCGACCGGCCGGTCGGCACGACGGGAGCGCACGACAAGACCTTCGACACACGCAAGGAACGTGCGGTGCCCCGGCTCACCGGGACGACGTTCGGGGACGCGAGCCGACGGCTGGCCGACGCGGGGCTCGCGGTCGGGTACGACGGGACGGCGCGACCGCCCGACGACGCGCGGGTGACGGCGTCGGACCCGCCGGCGGGGAGCAGGTTGGGGTTCGGGGCGTACGTGACGCTGAGCGTGTCCGGGGGCACCTCCCACGAGGCGACCGCTCCCCCGCCGCCCTCGACGTACGGGCCGTCCGGGCCGTCCGGGCCGTCCGGGCCGTCCACGGTGCCGCCGTCCTCACCGTCGTCGTCCCGAACGTCACCAGCATCACCGTCGTCGTCGGGCAGCGGCCCAGGGGCGTCGTCCTCCGCACCCTCGTCGAGTGCGCCGCCCGGTTCCAAGGCGCCCCCGTCGAGCGCACCGCCCAGTTCGCCGCCGGCGAAGACCGGTTCGCCCGCGGCGACCAGCGCCCCGGTCACCAGCAGTGCCCCACCGCCCGGCAAACCGGTGACCAGCAGCGCGCCCCCGCCCGGCAAACCGGTCACCAAGAGCGCCCCGCCGCCCGGGACCACGAGCGCTCCGGTCACCCGCGGGCCGGTGAGCAGTGCACCTGCCACGAGTGAGCCCGCGAGCTCCGGGCCCGCCTCGACCGCGATCACGTAGCGCCTCCGCAGAACCCGGGAGTCACCGGATGCATTCAGGATCACCTACGTCGGGAGTGGGCCGGGTCATCGCCGGCCGCTATCTGCTGCTGCACCGGCTCGGCAGCGGTGGCATGGGCCATGTGTGGCTCGCCCACGACCAGAGACTCGCCTGCGAGGTCGCGCTCAAGGAGATCGTGTTCCGTGACCCCGACCCGACCGGCGACGAGCGGGAGGCCCGGGTGGCGCGGGCGCGCGCGGAGGCCCGGCACGCGGCGGGGCTGCGCGGCCATCCGCATGTGGTGACGGTGCACGACGTGCTGGAGCACGAGGGGCTGCCCTGGATCGTCATGGAGTACGTGGCGGGCGCCGTCGACCTCAAGGAGCTGGTCGAGACGCGCGGCCCCCTCGCGCCCGCGGAGTGCGCCCGCATCGGGCTGGCCGTACTGGACGCGCTGACCGCCGGGCACGAGCGGGGCGTCATGCACCGGGACGTGAAACCGGCGAACATCCTGCTCGCTCCGGACCGCTCCGGAGCGCCGTACGGGCGCATCCTGCTCACCGACTACGGCATATCGGTGCAGCCCGACGCCGGCGAGACGCGGTACACGCTGGCGTCCGTGCTGGTGGGGACGTCGGGCTATCTGGCGCCGGAACGGGCGACGGGCGGGCCGCCGACCCCGGCCGCCGACCTTTTCTCGCTGGGCTGCACGCTCTACCACGGCGTCGAGGGCCACGGCCCCTTCGAACGCGAGTCGCATCTCGCCGAGGTCACCGCGGTGGTCATGGAGGAGCCGCGTCCTGCCGTGCGCGCCGGTGCGCTGGGCCCCGTACTGCAGGCGCTGCTGGTGAAGGATCCGGGGCGGCGGCCGTCCGCCCCTGAGGCCGAGGCGGCGCTGTCGCGGATCGTCACACCGCAGGCCGAGGGGTACGCCCGTGTGCAGACCGACCCGGGTTCGCAGCCGCCCTGGGCCGGGTCCGCAGCCGCTCCCGCTCCGCCCGGGCCAGGCACGGACGGCTTCGGGCAGCCGGTCGTCGCGTCCGTGTCCGGTCCCGCCCACCGTCGCCGTGAGCTGCCGCGGGCGCTGCGGGCGGTCCTGGCCGTCTCGCTCGGTCTGGTGCTGGCCCTGGGCGGGGTCTGGTACGCCATGGCGCACCAGAAGAGCGGCGGCGACGGCGCGGCTTCGCCGTACGGTTCGGCCGTGGGGCTTTCCGCGGCGCTCCAGGGCGGGGAATGTGTGCTCGCGGACTGGCCGGGCGACCGTTTCCAGGGGGTGCCGCGGCTGACGCCCGATCCGTCCTGCCGGGACCAGGCCCCCGACGGGCAGGTGATGGCGTTCGTGTCGGCCGCGTCCGCGGACGAGGCGCGCAAGCTGGGGCCGGCCCGGTGCGAGGAGCGGACGCAGGAGATCCGGGAGCGGCTGGCGGACGTCCGCAGCCTCGCCGTCGTGCCGACCGGGGCCGGGTTCGAGGCCGTGGGACGGCGCACCGCCTGTCTGGTGCTGGGCGCCCACGGGCCGGTGTACGGGCCGCTGGGCGATCGGCGCAAGGTCGGCTCGGACTTCACCGACACGGCGAACATGCAGCGCCGTGACTGTCTGCAGACCCACTCCGACCGGGACGCCCGGCTGGTGTCCTGCAGCGGCCCGCACGACGAGCAGGTGCTCGGTTTCACCCGGCTGGGCAGGGACGTCACGCTCACCGAGGCCCGTACGCAGTCGGATGCGGCCTGTGCGAAGGACGTGCCGCCGCGGGACTACGGCTTCGACCCGTCGGTGTACACCTCCGGTTCCTGGAGCAGCCAGGGCGCCTGGAGGTCGGGCACGCATTTCGTCGTCTGCACGGTACGGAAGCAGAACGGGGGCACCATGGAGGGGGACGAATCCTGAGGAGGGTGTTGCGATGCCCGGTTCTACGGACGGTTCTACGAAGGCGATGGGGGCGATCACGGTCGGTGGCCTGGTCGTGGTGACCGCCTACACGGTGGCCCTGGGCTCCAACGGCTGGCTGTGGTTCGGCTGGGTCGTGCTGGGTCTGCTCACCCTCGGGATGGTCGCCTCCCGCAGCACGTGACGCATCCGCGGCGCGTGCCGTTCATTCCTCGCTCAGCCGCCCGGCCGAGTGCACCCCCGGCTGGTATTTCGGCAGCCGGGCGGTGATCTTCATGCCCGCTCCCACGGCGGTCTCGATGACGAGCCCGTAGTCGTCGCCGTAGACCTGGCGCAGGCGGTCGTCGACGTTGGACAGTCCGATGCCGCCCGAGGGGCTGACCTCGCCGGCGAGGATGCGGCGCAGCAGGTCGGGGTCCATTCCGGCGCCGTCGTCCTCGATGACGACCAGGGCCTCGGCGCCGGCGTCCTGCGCGGTGATGCTGATGTGGCTCTTGTCGGTCTTCCCCTCCAGGCCATGTTTGACGGCGTTCTCGACGAGCGGCTGCAGGCACAGGAAGGGCAGGGCGACCGGGAGGACCTCGGGGGCGATCTGCAGGGTGACGGAGAGGCGGTCGCCGAAGCGTGCCCGCACCAGCGCCAAGTAGTGGTCGATGGCGTGCAGTTCGTCGGCGAGGGTGGTGAAGTCGCCGTGCCTGCGGAACGAGTAGCGGGTGAAGTCGGCGAATTCCAGGAGGAGTTCGCGGGCGCGCTCGGGGTCGGTGCGGACGAAGCTGGCGATCACCGCGAGCGAGTTGAAGATGAAGTGCGGGGAGATCTGGGCGCGCAGTGCCTTGATCTCGGCCTCGATCAGACGAGTGCGGGACTGGTCGAGATCGGCCAGCTCCAGCTGGACGCTCACCCAGCGGGCGACCTCCCCGGCGGCGCGGACCAGGACGGCGGACTCGCGGGGCGCGCAGGCGACCAGGGCGCCGTGCACACGGTCGTCGACGGTGAGCGGGGCGACGACCGCCCAGCGCACCCGGCAGTCCGGGTCGGGGCACTTGAGGCGGAAGGCCTCCCCGCGGCCGGTCTCCAGCGGTCCGGCGAGGCGTTCCATGATCTCGCCGCGGTGGTGGCCGCCGACGCCGTCCCAGACCAGGACCTCCTTCTGGTCCGTCAGACACAGGGCGTCCGTACCGAGGAGGGTGCGCAGCCGGCGGGCGGACTTGCGGGCGGTCTCCTCCGTCAGCCCGGCCCGCAGCGGGGGTGCGGCCAGGGAGGCGGTGTGCAGGGTCTGGAAGGTGGCGTGCTCGACGGGGGTGCCGAGTCCGCCGAGGCTCTCGGGGCGTGCGGTGCGTCGGCCGAGCCAGAACCCGGCGGCCAGCAGCGGCAGGACGGCCACGCACAGCCCGGCGAGGAATCCGCTCATGCCTTCGCCTCCGCACGCAGTTCCTCCGGCAGATGGAACCGCGCCAGGATCGCCTCGGTCCCGCCCGGCACGCGGCCCGGGGTGGCCAAGGACACCAGCACCATGGTGAGGAAGCCCAGCGGCACCGACCAGAGGGCGGGCCAGGCCAGTAAGGCGTGCAGCGAGCCCGTGCCGGGGAAGCCGGCCATCGTCGCGGCCACGGCGAGGAACGCCGAACCGCCGCCGATCAGCATCCCGGCGGCCGCGCCCGGCGGGGTCAGCCTGCGCCACCAGATGCCGAGGACGAGCAGCGGGCAGAACGACGACGCGGACACGGCGAAGGCCAGCCCGACGGCGTCGGCGACGGGAAGCCCGCCGACGATGACGCTGGCGGCGAGCGGCACCGCCATGGAGAGCACGGTGCCGAGCCTGAAGTGCCGTACGCCGCGCGTCGGCAGGACGTCCTGGGTGAGCACTCCGGCCACGGCCACGGTCAGGCCGGACGCCGTGGAGAGGAACGCGGCGAAGGCGCCGCCCGCCACCAGCGCACCCAGCAGGTCGCCGCCGACGCCGCCGATCATGCGGTCGGGCAGCAGCAGGACGGCGGCGTCCGCGTCACCGGTGAGGGTGAGTTCGGGGGTGTAGAGCCGGCCGAGGGCGCCGTACAGGGGCGGCAGGAGGTAGAAGGCGCCGATCAGTCCGAGCACGGCGACGGTGGTGCGGCGGGCGGCGACGCCGTGCGGGCTGGTGTAGAAGCGGACGACGACATGCGGCAGGCCCATGGTGCCGAGGAAGGTGGCGAGGATCAGCCCGTATGTGGCGTACAGCGGGCGTTCCTCGCGGCTGGAGGCCAGCGAGGTGGACATGCCGCCGTTGGTGCCGCGGTCGGCGGTCGGGACGGTGGTGCCCTTGGCGAAGGTCAGCCGGGTGCCCCGCTCGATGTGGTGGGTGCCCGGAGGCAGTTGGATCCGTCCGCCGTCGTGGGGGCGGCCGTCGACCGTGCCGGTCACGGTGACGGTCAGCGGTCGGTCCAGTTTCAGGTCGAGGCTGTCCTCGATGCGTACGACGCGCTGCTCGCGGAAGGTCGCCGGCTCCTCGAAGGCGTGGCGGGGCGCGCCGTCGCCCTGCCAGGCGAGGACCAGGAACAGCACGGGCACCAGCAGGGCGGTGAGCTTGAGCCAGTACTGGAAGGCCTGGACGAAGGTGATGCTGCGCATTCCGCCGGCGGCGACGGTGGCGACCACGACGACGGCCACGATCACCCCGCCCAGCGAGCCGGGCGCCCCGGTCAGTACCGTCAATGTCAGCCCGGCGCCCTGGAGTTGGGGCAACAGATACAGCCAGCCGACGCCGACGACGAACGCCCCGGCCAGCCGCCGCACCGCCTGCGAGGCCAGTCTGGCCTCGGCGAAGTCGGGCAGGGTGTAGGCGCCGGAGCGGCGCAGCGGGGCGGCGACGAAGAGCAGCAGGACCAGATAGCCCGCGGTGTAGCCGACCGGGTACCAGAGCATGTCGGGGCCCTGGACCAGGACCAGGCCCGCGATGCCCAGGAAGGAGGCGGCGGAGAGGTACTCGCCGCTGATGGCGGCCGCGTTGAGGCGGGGGCCGACGGTGCGGGAGGCGACGTAGAAGTCGGAGGTGGTACGGGAGATGCGCAGGCCGAAGGCGCCGACCAGGACGGTCGCCACGACGACGAGGGCGACGGCGGGGACGGCATAACTGGAGTTCATCGGTCCTCGTTCATCGGTCCTCGTTCATCCGTCTTGGGTCATCTGTCTTCGGTCATCTGTCTTCGACGAGGCGCACGAAGTCCCGTTCGTTGCGCTCGGCGCGCCGGACGTACCAGAGGGCGAGCAGGACCATCGGGGCGTAGAGGCAGAAGCCGAGGATCACCCACTGCAGGCGGCGGGCGTCCGGTGTGGCGGCGAAGACCAGGGGCAGCGGGCCGATCAGCAGGCCGAGGAACGCGAACACCGCGAGGGCGGCGCGCAGTTGGGTGCGCATGAGGGAGCGGACGTAGGTGTGGCCGAGGGTGGTCTGCTCGTCGATCTCGGTGCGCGGACGGTAATAACCGGAGGCGCGGCGGGTACGGCGGGGCGGGCCGGTGACGAGGACGCGACGCTCGGCGGGATCCTGGTTGGGCACGGTCAGGGCCTCCTCATCAGCAGGTCCCGCAGTTCGCGTGCATGGCGGCGGCTGACCTGCAGCTCCTCGGCGCCGACCAGGACGCTCACCGTGCCCGCGTCCAGGCGCAGTTCGCCGACGTGCCGCAGGGCGACCAGGTGGCGGCGGTGGATGCGCACGAAGCCGCGGGAGCGCCAGCGCTCCTCCAGGGTGGACAGCGGTATCCGTACGAGGTGGCTGCCCCTGTCGGTGTGCAGACGGGCGTAGTCGCCCTGGGCCTCGACGTGGGTGATGTCGTCGACGGCGACGAAGCGGGTCACGCCGCCGAGTTCGACCGGAATCTGGTCGGGGTCGGGCTCGTGCACCGGAATGCGCGGGGTGTTGCCGGTGAGTTCGGCGGCCCGGCGCACGGCCTCCGCGAGGCGTTCCTTGCGGACCGGCTTGAGGACGTAGTCGACGGCCTTGAGGTCGAAGGCCTGTACGGCGAAGTCCTCGTGGGCGGTGACGAACACGACCAGCGGCGGCTTCGCGAACCCGGTCAGCAGGCGGGCCAGGTCGAGTCCGTCGAGGCCGGGCATGTGGATGTCCAGGAAGACGACGTCGATCGCCTCGGGACCGCCCGGACCGGACTGGAGCGCCCGGTTGATGCGGCGCAGCGCCTCGGTCGCGTCGCCTGCGCCCTCCGCGCTGCCGATGCGCGGGTCCGCGTTCAGCAGATACAGCAGTTCCTCCAGCGAGGGGCGTTCGTCGTCGACGGCGAGGGCGCGCAGCATGAACCCGGAGTGTAGGTGGAATCCGCACCTGTGGACATGTGCGGTGGTGTGGACGTTCGTGCTGGATACAGTGCCGACATGAACAGCAGGCCGGCCCCCTTCGACGAGCTCGACCGGAAGATCATCACCGCGTTGATGGCGAACGCCAGGACCAGCTTCGCCGAGATCGGTGCGGCCGTCGGGCTGTCGTCCACGGCGGTCAAGCGGCGGGTGGACCGTCTGCGCGACACCGGCGTGATCACCGGGTTCACGGCCACGGTGCAGCCGGCCGCGCTCGGCTGGCGCACGGAGGCGTACGTCGAGGTGTACTGCGAGGGCGCGGCCCCGCCCCGGCGGCTCGCGGAGGTGGTGCGCAACCATCCCGAGATCACCGCCGCGATGACGGTGACCGGCGGCGCGGACGCGCTGCTGCACGTACGGGCGCGGGACGTGGAGCACTTCGAGGAGGTGCTGGAACGCATCCGCGTGGAGCCCTTCATCCGCAAGACGATCAGCGTGATGGTGCTGTCCCATCTGCTCCCGGAGAGCCCGGAGGCAGGCGCCACCCAACCGGCTCCCGAATAAACGTCCGAACACGCAGCGGCGCTGCGTGGAAGGGGCCCAAGACGCAGCATTCCTGCGCGGACACGCAATTCTCGTTCCTTGTCGCCCTAGTCGGTCACTTCCTACCTTGGTGTCAACCCACCCTCGACACCGCAGGAAGCGGAGGAACCCCTCTGTGTCCGATTCCCGTGTGCCGCGCCGGCGGCGCTTCCTCGTCTGCGAACCCAGACATTTCGCCGTGCAGTACGCGATCAACCCCTGGATGCACCCTGATGTCCGCGTCGACGTGGATCTGGCCCAGGAGCAGTGGCAGGCGCTGATCGGCGCCTACCGGGCCCATGGCCACACCGTCGACACCCTGGAGCCGGCCCCCGGCCTCCCGGACATGGTCTTCGCCGCGAACTCGGCGGTCGTCGTCGACGGCCGCGTCTTCGGCTCCCTCTTCCACGCGCCCGAACGGCGCCCGGAGTCCACGCACTACGACACCTGGTTCAAGGCGGCCGGCTTCGACGTCCACCGTCCCGAGGCCGTCTGCGAGGGCGAGGGCGACCTGGTCTGGACGGGCCGCTACGTCCTGGCCGGCACCGGGTTCCGTACGACCCGCGAGGCGCACCGCGAGGTGCAGGAGTTCTTCGGCCACCCGGTGATCAGCCTGACGCTGGTGGACCCGCGCTTCTACCACCTGGACACCGCGCTGTTCGTCCTGGACGACGACAACATCTCCTACTACCCGGAGGCGTTCTCCCCGGGCAGCCGCGAGGTGCTGGCCCGGCTGTATCCGGACGCGGTGCTCGCCACCCTGGACGACGCGCTGGCCTTCGGCCTGAACTCCGTCTCCGACGGCCGCAACGTCTTCATCGCGCCCCAGGCCGAGTCCCTCGCCACCGCTCTCGCCGACCGCGGCTATGTCCCCGTGCCCGTCGACCTGTCCGAGTTCCGCAAGGCAGGCGGCGGCATCAAGTGCTGCACTCAGGAGATCCGTTCATGACCGCTCCCGTGACCACGCGTTCGTCCGCCGAGCTGATCCGCGCCGAGGAACCGGTCCTGGCGCACAACTACCACCCGCTGCCCGTGGTCGTCGCCCGCGCCGAGGGCACCTGGGTGGAGGACGTCGAGGGCCGCCGCTACCTCGACATGCTGGCCGGCTACTCGGCCCTCAACTTCGGCCACCGCCACCCGGCGCTCGTCCAGGCGGCCCACGACCAGCTGGACCGCCTCACCCTGACCTCGCGCGCCTTCCACAACGACAGGCTCGCCGAGTTCGCCGAGCGGCTGGCCGGGCTGACCGGCCTGGACATGGTGCTGCCCATGAACACGGGCGCCGAGGCGGTCGAGTCCGGCATCAAGGTGGCCCGCAAGTGGGCGTACGAGGTCAAGGGCGTCCCCGCCGACCGGGCGACGATCGTGGTCGCGGCGGAGAACTTCCACGGCCGTACGACGACGATCGTCAGCTTCTCCACGGACGAGACCGCACGGGCGGGCTTCGGCCCCTTCACGCCGGGCTTCCGGATCGTGCCGTACAACGACCTGGCGGCGCTGGAGGCGGCGGTCGACGAGACCACGGCGGCCGTGCTGATCGAGCCCATCCAGGGCGAGGCCGGCGTGATCATCCCGGACGACGGTTACCTCACCGGCGTGCGCGAGCTGACCCGCCGCAAGGGCTGCCTGTTCATCGCGGACGAGATCCAGTCGGGTCTCGGCCGCACCGGACGCACCCTCGCCGTCGAGCACGAGGGCGTCGTCCCGGACGTCCTGCTGCTGGGCAAGGCGCTGGGCGGCGGCATCGTCCCGGTGTCCGCGGTGGTCGCCCGCCGGGACGTGCTCGGCGTGCTGCGTCCGGGTGAGCACGGTTCGACGTTCGGTGGCAACCCCCTCGCGGCCGCGGTCGGCACGGCCGTCGTGGAGCTGCTGGAGACGGGCGAGTACCAGCGCCGGGCCGCCGAGCTGGGCGTGGTCCTGCGCGGTGGTCTGGCCGCCCTGGTCGGCAAGGGCGTCGCCGGGTTCCGCGCCCGGGGCCTGTGGGCGGGTGTCGACGTCGACCCGGCCATCGGCACCGGCCGCGAGATCAGCGAACGCCTCCAGCGCGAGGGGGTCCTGGTCAAGGACACCCACGGCTCCACCATTCGGCTGGCGCCGCCGCTGACGATCACCGGCGAGGAGCTGGAGTCCGCGCTCGGGGCACTGGAGAAGGTCCTGGGTTCCTGACCGGAGTGGGGGGCGGCCGGACCCCGCCCCCCACTTTTTCTCTGCGCCCTCACCGGTTGCCCGGAGGGTGAAGATGGGGACAAGAGGTGGTAGACCACTCTCAGCGACAGAGAGGTCGGCCGTGGGCACTGACGAGGAGCAGGACCTTGCCCGGCAGCGGTTCGACGTGGCCGATGCCGCGCCTCTGCTGCTCGACGCCCAGGGCCTGGTGACCAGCTGGACCCGGGACGCCCGGCGGCTGCTGGACTACACCGCCTCCGAGGTGGTCGGCACCCCGGTGACCGGCCTGCTGGCCACGGAGGACGCCGCACGGGTGCCCGAGGTGGCCGAGCGGTGCCGTCGGGACGGCGGCTGGGCGGGGCTGCTGACCGCCCGGCACAAGGACGGGCATCAGGTCCGGGTGATGGTCCGGATCACTCCGGCGGTGGGGCCGGGCGGCGGGGCGCACTGGCTGGTGCTGCTCTCCGACATGGCGGGGGCACGCGGCTGGGACATGAGCCGTGCGGTGCTGGAGCAGATGGTGACCGGCTCGCCCGTCGGCATAGCGGTCGTGGACGCGAATCTGCGGTGCGTCTGGTCGAACGCGGCCCTGGAGCGGTTCGGCGGCGGCTCCCCCGGGGAGCGGCTGGGGCGGCGGCTGGCGGAGATCCAGCCGGGCATCGACTCCGAGGGCATCGAGACGCAGATGCGGCGTGTGCTGGAGACCGGGCAGCCGGTGGTCGGCTACGAGCACGTCGGCCATGTGCGCTCCGCACCGCTTCGGGAGACGGCGCACATGATGTCGTTCACCCGCCTCGAGGACGACCACGGCCACCCGATGGGCGTCTACTACACGGTCGTCGACATCACCGAGCGGCACCGCGCCCGGCAGCGGCTGGCCCTGCTCGACCGGGCCGGCGAACAGATCGGCCGCAGCCTGGACATCGTGCGGACCGCTCAGGAGCTGGCCGACGTGGCCGTGCCGGGCTGCGCCGACTTCGTCTGCGTCGACCTGCTGGAGTGGGTGCTGCGCGGTGCGGAGCCCCCGGCCGGACCGCTCAGCCCCACGGAGGCGGTGCCCCTGCGGCGGGCCGGGCACCAGTCGGTGAACCCTGGCGTCCCCGAAGCCGTCGTCGAGATCGGCGCGGTGGCCAGCTATCTGCCCGGGTCGCCCCCGATCCGCTGCCTGGCCACCGGCCTGTCCTGGCGAGAGGAGCGGCTCGACCCGCTGGCCCGGGAGTGGGCCACCGACCTGCCCGGCGACCGGACGGCCACGTTCCTGGAGCTGGGGCTGCACACCGTGATGGTCGTGCCGATCCGCGCCCGGGGCGTCACCCTCGGCGTCACCACGTTCTTCCGGCGCCGGCGTCAGGAGCCCTTCGACGAGGACGACCTCAGCCTGGCCGAGGACCTGGTCTCACGGGCCGCGGTCTGCGTGGACAACGCCCGCCGCTACGCCCGCGAACGCAATGCGGCGCTGGTGCTGCAGCGCAGCCTGCTCCCCCGCCGGCTGTCCGAACAGGACGCCGTGGAGGTGGCCGCCTGCTACCGGCCGGCCGACGAGCTGACCGGCCTCGGCGGCGACTGGTACGACCTCATCCCGCTGTCGGGCGCCCGCGTCGCCCTCGTCGTGGGTGAGGTGCCGGGGCACGGCATCGACGCGGCCGCGGCCATGGGGCGCCTGCGGACCGCCGTACGCACCCTGGCGGCGCTGGATCTTCCGCCCGAGGAGGTGCTCGCGCACCTGGACGACCTGGTCGCGCGGTCCGGCCGTGAGGAGGGCGGCGAACCGGGCTCCCCGGAGGGCATCGACGTACAGGTCGCGGGGTCTGGCTGCGTCTACGTCATCTACGACCCCGTCGACGGACAGTGCACGATGGCCGCCGCGGGCCACCCCGCGCCCGCCGTCGTCCTGCCCGACGGCACCGTCAGCTTCGTGGACCTGCCGCAGGGGCCTCCGCTCGGTGTGGGCGGGCGGCCCTTCGAGGCGGTGGAGCTGGCCCTCGCCGAGGGCAGCACGCTCGCCCTGCACACCGACGGGCTGCTGGCCCGCGAGGACGACGACCGGCCGGTCGACGCGGACCGCGAGCGGCTGCGCCGGGCCCTGGAGCGGCTCGCACCCTCCCTCGACCTGCGCTGCCGGACCGTGGTCGACGCACTGATCCCGGACCGCCCGGACGACGACGTGGCCCTGCTGATGGCCCGCACCAGGCTGCTGGGTGCCGACCAGGTAGCCGACTGGGACCTGCCCGCCGACCCGGCCGTCGTCGCCGACGCCCGCAAGGAAGCCGCCCGGCAGCTGACCGAGTGGGGCCTGGAGGAGCTGGCCTTCACCACGGAACTCGTGGTCAGCGAGCTGGTCACCAACGCCATCCGGCACGCCGAAGGCCCCATCCGGCTCCGTCTGATCAGGGAACGCGCCCTGATCTGCGAGGTCTCCGACGGCGGCGCCACCGCTCCCCATCTGCGCCATCCGCGCACCACCGACGAGGGCGGGCGCGGGCTGCTGCTGGTCTCCCAGTTCACCCAGCGGTGGGGCACCCGCTTCGTCCCCGAGGGCAAGGTCATCTGGGCCGAGCAGTCCCTGACGGATCCCCCGGCCTGACACGCCAATACCGTACATACGCCGCATCACGTGGGAAAATTACGTGAACCCGGCGGTGAGGCGGCAGCCATGAACGATGGGGCGATCGACTACGCGGCAGTGTTCCAGTGCCTGCCGGGAATGGTGGCGCTGCTGACGCCCGAGCTGGTGTACGCCGACGCCAACGAGGAGTTCCTGCGCAATGCCGGGCGCACCCGTGAGCAGGTGGTCGGCCGCTATCTGTTCGACGTCTTCCCCGACAACCCGAACGACTCCACCGCCTCCGGCATGCGCAATCTGGCGGCCTCGCTGCAGCGGGTGCTGGAGACCGGCGAGCGCGACGCCATGGCCCTGCAGCGCTACGACGTCGAGAACCCGGACCGGCCGGGTGAGTGGGAGGAGCGCTACTGGAGCCCGGTCAACGCGCCGGTGCTCGGACCGGACGGCAAAGTGCTGCTGCTGGTGCACCGCGTCGAGGAGGTCACCGAGCTGATCAAGGCCAGGGGCAGTCCGCGGAGCAGCCGGGCCCGGGTGCTGGAGGCCGAGCTGTACACCCGCGCCCGCGAACTGCAGGACCTCAACGAGCGGCTGCGGCAGGCCCACGCCCGCGAGCGCGAGGTGGCCATCGCACTGCAGGAGGCGATGCTGCCCGCCCGCCGGCAGGCCGGCCACCAGCACGCCGCCGTGCGCTACCGGCCCGCCGTCGGCTCGCTCAACGTATGCGGGGACTGGTACGACCTCGTCGACCTGGTGGGCGGTCGGCGCATCGGGGTGGCGGTGGGCGACGTGGTGGGGCACGGGCTCGCGGCCGCCGGGGTCATGGGCCAGCTGCGCAGCGCGCTGAGCGCCGCCTCCCGGGTCGCCGGGGGCCCGGCCGAGGCGCTGAACGTCCTGGGCCGCTATGCGCACGTGGTCGACGGCGCCGAGTCCGCCACCGCCGTCACGACGTTCATCGACTTCGACGAGCACACCATCACCTACAGCAGCGCCGGGCACCCCCCGCCGGTCCTCGTCCACGCCGACGGCCGTGTCGAGTTCCTCGACCAGGCCACCGACCCGCCGCTCGACGCCCACCCCGACCCGATCCCCAGGCCCGAGGCCTGCACGCGGTACTCCGAGGGCGCCACCCTCGTCCTGTACACCGACGGCCTGATCGAACGAAGACGGGAGGACATCGACACCGGACTGGCCCGCCTCGCCGACTCCCTCGCCCGCCACCGCACCGAGGACCCCGAACAGCTGGCCGACTCGGTCCTGCTGGAGCTGCTGCCGCCGGGAGGTGCGACCGACGACACCGCCCTGGTCATCGTGCGGTTGTGAGCGAGCAGACGGCGCGGCACGCCGCAAGGGCCGGGCGTCCGCCAGCAGTTGAGCGCGATCGCGCCATGATGTGTCATCAGGTTGCTGTCTACCAGTCGGTAACTGGAGGCTGGTGCGGCAGTTGTCCCCACGCGCGTGACGCGGCGTCCGCCGTGTTCCGGCGAACTGCGCCTGCACATAGACTGGCGATCCCACGACACGCCGGTTGACCTGCTGGAACGCGGCGGCACAGGCGATCCGCCGGAGTGAGGAGCGACCCTTTGTTCTACTACGTGCTCAAATACGTGTTGTTGGGACCTCTGCTGAGACTGGTCTTCCGGCCTCGCATCGAAGGCCTTGAACACGTACCGGCCGAAGGCCCGGCGATCGTCGCCGGCAACCATCTGTCCTTCTCGGACCACTTCCTGATGCCGGCCATCCTCAAGCGCCGCATCACCTTCCTCGCGAAGAAGGAGTACTTCACCGGTCCCGGTGTCAAGGGCCGCCTCACCGCGGCCTTCTTCCGCAGCGCCGGGCAGATCCCGGTCGACCGCACCGGCAAGGAGGCGGGCCAGGCCGCCATCCGCGAGGGCCTCGGCGTGCTGAGCAAGAACGAGTTGCTCGGCATCTACCCGGAGGGCACCCGCTCGCACGACGGCCGCCTGTACAAGGGCAAGGTCGGGGTGGCGGTGATGGCGCTGCGCGCCCAGGTGCCCGTCATCCCGTGCGCGATGATCGGCACCTTCGAGGCGCAGCCGCCGGGCAAGGTCATCCCCAACATCCACCCCGTCGTCATCCGTTTCGGCAAGCCCCTCGACTTCTCCCGCTATGCCGGCATGGAGAACGAGAAGGCCATCCTGCGCGCCATCACCGACGAGATCATGTACGCGATTCTGAAGCTGTCCGAGCAGGAGTACGTCGACGAGTACGCGGCCGTCGTCAAGGCACAGCAGGCCGAGGCGGCCGGCGCCGCTGAGAAGGAGCGCCGCTTCCCGCGGATGCCGCTGGGCTAGACAGGCCTGAGGCAAGGTGAGCACGAGGAAGGGGCGGCCGGAGTGTTCCGGCCGCCCCTCGCTTCGTACCGCTGCCGGTTACGGCTTGGGCGTGGCGTGCGGGGTGCAGGTCACGTCCGCGGCGTCCAGCTTGCCGCTCAGGAGGTAGTCGTCCACCTTCTGGTTGATGCACGGGTTGACCAGGCCGGTCACACCGTGCGAGCCCGCGTCCTTCTCGGTGATCAGGCGGGAGCCCTGGAAGCGGTTGTGCAGCTCGACGGCGCCGTCGTACGGGGTGGCGGCGTCACGCGTGGACTGCACGATCATGACCGGCGGCAGACCCTTGTGGGTCTTGACGTTCACCGGGGTCTGCTGCTTGACCGGCCAGGTGGCGCACGGCAGGTTCATCCAGGCGTTGGCCCACGTCATGAACGGGTAGTTCTTGTTGAGCTCGGTGTTGTCCTTGTCCCACTTCTTCCAGCTGGTGGGCCACTTGGCGTCGGTGCACTCGACGGCCGTGTAGACGGCGTTGCCGTTCTCCGCGGTGATGTTGCCCGCCGTGTTGGACATGTCCGGGGCGGCCGCGTCGACCAGCGCCTTGGTGTCGCCGGCGAAGTACTTGCTGAACGCCGTGGCGACGGGCACCCACGAGGAGTCGTAGTACGGGGCGCTCTGGAAGAAGGAGATCAGCTCGGCCGGGCCGACGACCCCGCCGAGCGGGCTCTTCTTGGCGGTGGCGCGCAGCTCGAGCCACTTCGCCTGGACCGCGTCGCGCGTGGTGCCGAGGTGGAAGGCGACGTCGTTGGCGGCGACCCAGTCCTCCCAGTCCTTCCAGCGGCCCTCGAAGGCGACGTCCTGGTCCAGGTTGGCCTGGTACCAGATCTTCTCCCGCGACGGGTTGACGACGCTGTCCACGATCATGCGGCGCAGATGGCCCGGGAACATGGTGCCGTAGACGGCGCCGATGTAGGTGCCGTAGGAGACGCCCAGGTAGTTGAGCTTCTTCTCGCCGAGCGCGGCACGGATGACGTCCAGGTCGCGCACCGTGTTGGGCGTGGTCATCTGCGAGAGCATCGCCTTGCCGGTGCGCTCGGCGCAGCCCTTGGCGTACTCGGCGGCCAGCTTGCGCTGGGCCAGCTTGTCGGCCTCGGAGTCCGGCACCGGGTCGGCCTTGGGCGCCTTCACGAACTCCTGCGGGTCGATGCAGGAGATCGGCGCGGAGTGGCCGACACCGCGCGGGTCGAAGCCCACGAAGTCGTACGCCTTGGCCACGTTCGCCCACACCGGGTTCTTGGTCGTGACCCGGCGCGGGAAGCGCAGGCCGGAGCCGCCGGGGCCGCCCGGGTTGTAGACGAGCGCACCCTGGCGCTCCTCCTTCGTCCCCGTGTTGCCGATGCGGTCGACGGCCAGCTTGATCTGCTTGCCGTACGGATGCGCGTAGTCGACCGGGACGCTGACGTACCCGCACTGGATGGGCTTCTCAAGACCCCAGTCGGCGGGGCAGTCCTGCCAGTCGATCCCGGCCTTCGCGGCCCGCTCGGCCGCGATGGCGGCGCCGCGGGCCTCGCGGTCCTGCCCGGGCCGCGAGCCTGCGGTCGCGCTGGCACTCGGCGCCGCGACGGCGCCGGCTATGAGCGTCGCCGCGGCGAGCACACCGGCCGAGCCGAGCGCGGTGGCCCGCTTCTTTCGTCTCATATCCCTCAAGTGGGACCTCCCCCAACGTCATTGCGATTGTCAGGGGCGATCCTTTCGGCTGCGAACATGCCGAGAACAGGGGTCGTTGACCTTCTTTACCAATCCGATAAACGGTGATCCTTGTCCCGCTCAGCGGAACCTCACGTGAGGGCGGCCAGCGCCTCGTCGAGTACCCGCCGCAGCCGCAGGGCATCGGCCGCCACGGCGCCGACGAGCACGGCGGGCCCGGCGAGCGGCATCACCACGGCGCCCTCCCCCAGCACCCGGGCCGCCACGGGCTCCACCCCGAACTCGGGCCGTACGACCACCAGTTGCCCCACGGCCCGGTGCCCGCCCAGCACGGCCGGACCGTCCCACCCGCCCGGCGCTCCAGGCCCGCAGGCCAGCTCCTGGTCGAGGATCACCCGCCCCTCGACACACACCGTAAGACGACTGGTCAGCCGCCCGGGTTGCTCGGCGGCCCTCCCGAGCACCTGTTCCTCCCGCAGCACGAGCCGGGCGGCGTCGCCGAGCTCGACCCGCGTCCTGACGTACAGGTCGCTCCCGTGCGCGGAGATCAACTGCTCGGGCAGCCACTCCAGTTCACCGCCGTCGGCGACGTGGAGCCGTACGTCGTAGCGTGCCTCGCCCTTGGCCTGACCGGGCAGCGCGATGGTGGCGGCGGCCGACCCGACCCGCAGCCGTGCCCCGCTCCCCACCTCGGCCTCGACGGCGAACTCGTCCCCGCCGAGCGGTCCGCTCATCGCCCCGACGAGCATGACCCGCGCCTCGGCACCACTGCCCCGCGTCCGCCGCAGCGCGAGCGGCCCCTCTCCCTGGAGCACCGGCAGGGCCGTACCGCCCCTGCCGTCCTCCCGGGCGACGATCCGGGCGGTGGCCCGCACTCCGCTCACGGTCACGCCGTCCACGCGGCGAGCTGCGCCCGCACCCACCCGGCGACGTCGGTCACCCCGGCCTCGCTCCTGAGCGACTGGAAGACCACGGGCAGTTCGGCCCGCTGTGCCTTGGCATCGGCGGCCATCCGCTCGAGGTCGGAGCCGACGTACGGCGCGAGGTCGGTCTTGTTGACGACGAGCAGATCGGCCGTGGTCACCCCCGGCCCGCCCTTCCGCGGAATGTCGTCACCACCGGCCACATCGATGACGAAGATCTGGGCGTCGACGAGCCCCTTGGAGAAGGTAGCGGTGAGATTGTCCCCACCGGACTCGACCAGGATCAGATCCAGCGGCCCGACCTCGTCCTCCAGATCCTCCACCGCCTCCAGATTGGCGGAGATGTCGTCCCGGATCGCGGTGTGCGGACAGGCCCCCGTCTCCACGGCAGTGATCCGCTCGGGCGGCAGCACGGCTTCCCGGAGCAGGAATTCGGCGTCCTCGCGGGTGTAGATGTCGTTGGTCACGACGGCGAGGGAAAACTCGTCACGCAGCGCCCGGCACAGCGCCGCAACGGTGGCGGTCTTGCCCGACCCGACGGGCCCACCGAGCCCGATCCGCAGCGCGCGCCGCGATCCGTCGGGACGCCGGGAGTCGGCGCTGACGGCGGCGGGGCCGTCGTGGGTGTGGTCGAGGTGCATAGGGCGGCTCCTACTGTCTTTCTGCCTGGCTTTCTGCGGTGCAATCTCAGCGCCGGTCAGGCACTCTCAGCCCGTCCGGCGTTTGAGGACGAGGCCGTTCAGGCCGATACGGGGGTCTGGGGGCAAAGCCCCCGGGTTCGGGAATGGGAAGGGGCGGCGGGGGCGCTGCATCCATCAGCGGCTCCGCCGCGGGACTACGAGGCGAACAACCGCACGGCCCAGGCGGCATGCACCTCCGCAGAGATCTCCAGCAACGGCGCGGAAGCCGCAGGCACCTCATCGACTCCCTCGTCGACAACCACCCGCGCCGCCTCCACCGCCCGATCCGCAACACGATCCACTTCCGGCGCCAGCCGAGCCAGCACCCCCGTCGCATCGAACGGATCAAGGCTCAACAACCGCACCGTCGCACTGGCCGGCCCACTGACGCTCTCGTACGCCGCGCAGTAGGCCGCATCCACGGCCTCCAGGCCCGCCGCCCGAGCGGCCACCCCGAGCACCACCGCCTGATGCGCCCCCTTGGGGAACTCCCGTGCCAGAGCGTCGAGTTCACCCGAGGGCCAGGCAGCCCGAGCGGCCCGCATCAGCTGCCGCCCCAGCTTCCGCCCGGCGACCCGCAACGCGGGTGACGGCGTCCGCGCATCCGCGGCCGCATCCAGGGCCACAGGATCCACGCCGAGCACGGCGGCGGCCGCCAGCGAGGCCGCGACCAGCCCCGCCGTGTGCAACCGACCCCGGCAGAAGGACTCCAGGCTCGCTGCCCCAGTGATCCGCCCGGCCTTCACGGCCGCCTCGGCCCCGCCGGAGTGCGCATGCCCTCCGGCGGGGAAGCGCCCGTCGGCCAGAACGAGAAGAGCTGCCCTGGTCATCAGAACAGGAAGTACCGCTGGGCCATGGGCAGTTCAGCAGCGGGCGTCGCCTCGACGAGCTCCCCGTCGATGTGCACGGCGAAGCTGTCGGGATCGATCTGCACCCGGGGCCGCGCGTCGTTCTCCCGCATGTCGGCCTTGGTGACCCCACGCGTCGAGTCGATCGCGACGAACCGCTTCCCGAGCGAGAGCCGCTCCGGCAGCCCGTCCTCGATGGCGAGCGGCGCCACGAAGTTGAAGGAGTTCGAGGCAGGTGCCCGCCCGATCGCCCCGTACATCGGCCGCGGCAGGATCGGCTGCGGCGTCGGGATGGACGCGTTGGCGTCGCCCATCTGCGCGTAGGCGATCTGCCCGCCCTTGACGACCAGGTGCGGCTTCACCCCGAAGAACGCGGGCTCCCACAGCACGAGGTCGGCGAGCTTTCCGGTCTCCACCGAGCCGACCTCCCGGGCAAGTCCCTGGGCGAGCGCGGGATTGATCGTGTACTTGGCCACGTACCGCCGCACCCGCCGGTTGTCCGCGCGCCCGTCACCCGGCAGCGCTCCCCGCCGCCGCTTCATCACATGCGCCGTCTGCCAGGTCCGCATGACGACCTCGCCGACGCGTCCCATGGCCTGGGAGTCGGAGGAGATGATGGAGATGGCGCCGAGGTCGTGCAGGATGTCCTCCGCGCCGATGGTGGAGGGCCGGATCCGCGACTCGGCGAACGCCAGGTCCTCCGGCACCGCGGGGTTGAGGTGGTGGCACACCATCAGCATGTCGAGGTGTTCCTCGGCGGTGTTCACGGTGAACGGCCGCGTCGGGTTCGTCGAACTCGGCAGCACATGCGGCTCGGAGACCACGGTCATGATGTCGGGCGCGTGCCCGCCTCCCGCGCCCTCGGTGTGGTACGCGTGGATGCCGCGCCCGCCGATCGCGGCGAGCGTGTCGCCCACGAACCCGGCCTCGTTGAGTGTGTCCGTGTGAATGGCGACCTGGATGCCCGTCCGGTCCGCAACGGTCAGGGAGGCGTCGATGACGGCGGGCGTGGAGCCCCAGTCCTCGTGCAGTTTGAGGCCCAGCGCCCCGCCGCGGATCTGCGACAGCATCGCCTCGTGTGAGACGGTGTTGCCCTTGCCGAGGAAGCCGATGTTGAGCGGGTACTGCTCCATCGCCTCCAGCATCCGCGCGAGGTGCCAGGGGCCGGGCGTGACCGTGGTCGCCTTGGAGCCCTCGGCCGGTCCGGTGCCGCCGCCCACCAGCGTGGTGATGCCGGCGGACAGCGCCTCGTCGGCGATCTGCGGACAGATGAAGTGGACGTGCGCGTCGATGGCGCCGGCGGTCAGGATCCGCCCGTTGCCCGCGATGACCTCGGTCTCGGGGCCGATGACCAGGTCGGGGTGGACGCCGTCCATGGTGTCGGGGTTGCCGGCCTTGCCGATCCCGGTGATCCGGCCGTCGCGGATGCCGACGTCGGCCTTGACGATGCCCCAGTGGTCGATGATCACCGCACCCGTGATGACGGTGTCCGGGGTGCCCTCCGCGCGCGTGGCACGCGACTGGCCCATGGACTCCCGGATGACCTTGCCGCCGCCGAACATGGCCTCGTCACCGGCGAGTCCGGGTCCGCCGGAACGATCCTCCTCGATCTCGACGATCAGATCGGTGTCGGCGAGCCGGATGCGGTCGCCGGTGGTGGGGCCGAACAGGTCGGCGTACGCGGCACGCGAGATCTCAGGCATCGAGGGCACCTCCGGTCTCCCCGCGCAGCCCGGGCACCACACGGGCGCCGGCCAGCGGGACGAGTTCGACGTCGACGGGGATCCCGGGCTCGAAGCGCACGGCCGTACCCGCGGCGATGTTGAGCCGCTTGCCGCGGGCGGCCGCGCGGTCGAAGTCCAGGCCGGGGTTGGCCTCGGCGAAGTGGTAGTGGGAGCCGACCTGGACGGGCCGGTCGGCGGCGTTGAGCACGGTCAGCCGGGTGGCCTCGCGGCCCTCGTTGTACACAACGGGCTCGTCCGCGAACAGGATCTCACCGGGAATCATCGAGGCCCCCTCAGACGATCGGGTCGTGGACGGTGACGAGCTTGGTGCCGTCCGGGAAGGTCGCCTCGACCTGGACGTCGTGGATCATCTCGGGAATGCCCTCCATGACGTCGTCCCTGGTCAGGAGCTTGCGCCCGGAGGCCATGAGCTCGGCGACGGTGCGGCCGTCACGGGCGCCTTCGAGGATGTGCGAGGTGATGAGAGCGACCGCCTCGGGGTGGTTGAGCTTGAGCCCGCGGGCCCGGCGCTTCTCGGCGACGTCGGCCGCCACATGGATGAGCAGCCTCTCTTGCTCGTGCGGGGTCAGTTGCACGTCCCACCTCACAGTCCTCACCCGGACCGTGCGGGGTCCGGTTGCCGCAGCCACGGCGCAAAGTGCCTGGTGGCGTGGATCGGCAGGCTAGTTGGAACGAGTTTCAAGCAAGTTAACCGCACTGTGATCCCGCACGCTCATCAACGCCCGTAGACCGTCTCGCAGGACATCGCTCGAAGCGGGCCCGAACAGCGCCTGCTGATGATGGCCGCCGCGATGGGCTTCCTCGCGCTCGAAGCCCTTGTGGACCTCCCCGAGCACTTCCGCGACGATCCGCGCCCCCGCTGTAGCGGACGGGGGTGCACGGTCTTTGCGTTTCCTACGAGGCGCCTGTCCCGCGGTGGTGCGCCGCGATGCCGAAGCGCTGCTGTTCGCGGGGAGCGGACGCCACCTCGCGGACGGTGGAGACGGAGCTGATCACCTGCTCCTCGGCGGGCTCCGGGACTTCCTGCAGCCCCTCGAGCCGCTCCAGGTCAGCGGCGGAGACCAGGGCGACGAGGGGCTTTCCGTGCCGTGTCACGACGACGCGCTCACCGCCGTACACCACCCGGTTGATCAGATCGGCGAGCTCAGCCCTGGCTTGCGTCACCGGAATCTCGTAGGCCATACCCCCATCATAACGTCATGTACGTCCTGTACATTTTTTACAGACGCCGAAGGAGGGGTACCGATGACCCGACCGTCCGCCCGCTACGTCCTGCCCGAGTTCACCGAGCGCACCAGCTCCGGCACCAAGACGATGGATCCGTACTCCAAGCTGCTGGAGGAGCGGATCGTCTTTCTCGGCACGCCGATCGACGACACCTCGGCGAACGATGTGATGGCCCAGTTCATGCACCTCGAGTACCAGGCCCCGGACCAGGACATCTCGCTCTACATCAACTCCCCCGGCGGCTCGTTCACCGCCATGTCGGCGATCTACGACACGATGCAGTACGTCGGCTGCGACGTGGAGACGATCTGCCTGGGGCAGGCCGGCTCGTCCGCCGCGGTGCTGCTCGGGGCGGGCACGCCGGGCAAGCGGTTCGCGCTGCCGGGCGCGCGCATGGTGATCCATCAGCCGCTGCTGGCCGAGCCCATCGAGGGACAGACCAGCGATCTGGCCATCCAGGCCGCGGAGTTGGGCCGGATGCGGGTCCGGCTGGAGGAGATGCTCGTACGGCACACGGGACGCAGCCCGGAGCAAGTCACGGCGGACATCGAGCGGGACAAGATCCTGAACGCCCAAGAAGCCGTGGAATACGGCCTGGTGGACCGGATCATCCCCAGCCGCAAGGCCACTCTCGCCCCGCCCACCGGGCGGTGAGCGGCCGGTGCTCCCACCCGAACTTCCGCCGCTGCCCGCCCTCACCCGCGCCGAGGGCGAGTTGATCGACCGCTACCTCGACGTGGTCGACCTGCTCGGCCGCATCAACCCGGCGCAGCACGGCGACACGTATCGCGGGCTGCGGGCCGCGCAGGCGCTGGTGAGCAAGGCGGCCCAGCTGCGCGACGCCCTCGCGCTGATGCACCAGCGGGGGGAGACCGAACTGCACGCCCCGACGCTGGGGCGCGCCCTGCGGGTGCTCGACGGCGAGCGGCGCACCGCCCGGGTCACGGTGCCGCCGCAGTCCGACAGTTGACGCACGTACGACCGGTCCGGACCTTCCGTCCTGTCGGCGGAGCGTCCGGACCGGAGTTCAAACGGACCAAATGGGGTACCCCCATTCGGCGTAGTCGCGGCTCCTTTTTCGCGACCGTCAGAGTTGCGCAACGCGCCTGCCTCGAGCGCGGTTTCCGGTGCTCCGGTGCTGGTCCGAGCCTCCTCGGGGGCCTCAACGCTCCCTCGAACACAGGGGTGTCCACCCGAACGGGTGAGTGGTGAGTAACGACACAAACCCCCGGTTCCGTTGGGATTTTCGGACTTGTATGGGTCAAGATCCCTGTCTGACGACAAGCCCCCGCCGCAGCGGCGGGGCGATCCGGGCGGACGCCGAGTCCTGCCGCCGCCCGGATGACCGGTCGACAGGAGTGGATCGGCAGGAGTGGAGGACCCAAGCAAGACGGGTCGCCGGAACGGTCACGCCATGACCGGGTCGAGCAGCCCTTGGGGTGAAGCCGCAGCCGCGGCCGGGCAACTTCGCCAGCCCGAATCCGACAGGTCATCCTTCACAGGCGGCTGACGAAGGGTTGCGCATGACTGCGCTCAATCGTGTCCCGTCGCTCATGGTCCGGGCCGGTACGGCCTCGGCCCTCACCATCGCCGCAGTGGGCGGCTCCATCGTGGTCCCGGGTGTCGCCTCCGACGCCTCGGCAGCCACGATGGCGACGAAGGCACTCCAGATCGCGGCTTCCAAAAAGGGTTCCCCGTACAAGTGGGGCGCCTCGGGACCGCGCCGGTTCGACTGCTCAGGGCTCACGCTGTACTCGTTCAAGAAGGCGGGCAAGACCCTGCCCCGTACGGCGGCCCAGCAGTACAACAAGACCGAGCACATCTCCGCGAAGAGCCGGAAGGCCGGAGACCTGGTGTTCTTCCACTCGGGCTCCAACGTCTACCACGTCGGCATCTACGCCGGGAAGGGGAAGATCTGGCACGCCCCGAAGACCGGGGACGTCGTAAAGCTGCAGAGGATCTGGACGTCCAGCGTCTGGTACGGCCGGGTCAGCTGACTCTCCCGCGGGGGCGACGGCAACCTGACACGCCGCCGCCCCCGCGGGGCACTACGCGGCACCAGAGCGCCCCGCGCGCAGCTGCTGGGCACGGTTGAGCGACTACGGCTCCTGCTGCCCCGCTGCCGTCACTGGCTGGGCCGGCACGGTCCACGGGAGTTCGATGGTGACCGTCTTGCCGCCCTCGCGGGTGGGGCGGACATGCAGTCGGCCACCGCATTCGGCGGCCAGCCAGCGGATGATCACCATGCCCCGGCCGTTGTCCTGCTGCACGGCGGCGGGCAGGCGCTTGGGGAAGCGGGGGTGGCTGTCGGTGACACCGATGCGGAGCTGCTCGTCACGGTGGAGTTCGATGTCCACCGTGAAGGTGGGTGACTGACCGAAGGTGTGCTGTACCGAGTTGGTGGCGAGTTCGGAGACGATGAGGCGGATGGTCTCGGCGGCTTCCGTGTCCGCCGGCAGTCCCCACTCGGCCAGCGTGCCGACCACGAAGCCGCGGGCCGCGGAGACCGAGGCGGGATCGCTCGGCAGAGTGACGGATGCTTCCAAATGGTCTGCCATGGCGCGGTCGTCCCTTTCCCACGGGACCGGAGTCCGACACGGAGCGGATGGTTCGAGTACGGTCCCGGACTGGTGCTTCGTCGCCAGACTGCCATTACCGCGCCCGTCACGGGTGGCGATCCACCAAGATATGCATATATCTGTCGCTCAAAGCGGTGAACTCTGCCACGGGAGACCGTATTTGGGTGGCACGGAAGGAGTAAGGAGAAGCGCATGCAACACGGTCCCGCGGTGCGCCGCCGGAAACTGGGCGCCGAACTGCGTGCGTTGCGCACGAGCGCGGGGCTCACCAGTGGTGAGGCCGCCCGGCTCGTGGGCTGGCACCAGTCGAAGGTGAGCCGGATCGAGACCGGCGCCAGCGGGGTGAAACCGGCCGATGTGCGGTTACTCCTGGACGCCTACGCCGTGGCGGACGCCCAACTCCGTGAATTGCTGCTGGTGTTGGCGGGCTCCGACGAGGGAGGCGGCCGGCATCACTGGTGGCACGCCTATCGTGGGGTACTGCCGCCGACCTACCGCGATTTCATCAGTCTGGAGTCCCAGGCGAGCGCGATGAGCACGCTGGAGACGTCCGTCGTGCCCGGCCTGCTGCAGACGCCCGCCTATGCACGTGCGGTGACCCGGGCGGCCGTCGGCGGGCTGGACGACGAGCGGCTGGACGCCCTGGTCGAGGTGCGGCTGGCCAGGCAGGACGTGCTGCGTTCGGATCCGCCGCTGAAGTTGAGCGCGGTGCTGGACGAGGCGGTGCTGCGCCGGGAGATCGGCGGCCCCGATGTCATGAAGCAGCAGCTCGAGCGGCTCCTGGAGGCGGCGCGGCTGCCTCAAGTACGGCTTCAGGTACTGCCGTTCGCCGCCGGGGCGCATGTCGGCGTCACCGGACCTTTCGTAATCTTCTCATTTTCGAGCACTTCTGATCTGGACGTGGTTGTTCTCGACCACTTGACGAGTAGCCTCTACCTCGAACGGAAAGAAGACCTCCGGGCCTACACCGAGGCCTTCAACGCTCTTCAGATCCACGCCCTTTCGCCCGAGGACTCGTTGGATTACATCGCCGGGATAGGTGACGGCGCGTAAGGAGGCACCATGTCCGCTCTGCCTCGGAACGTATCTTCCAGTACCGATCTGCACGGCGTGCAGTGGCTGCGCAGCAGCTACAGCACGGGTGCGAACAACTGCGTCGAGACGGCACGGCCGCGCTCCGGCCCCTGGGCCGGGCTGCTCGCCGTGCGCGACTCCAAGGACCCGGCCGGGCCCGCCCTGCTCCTCTCCCCCGAGAGCTGGACGGACTTCACGGCCGCCTTCAGGTCCTGATCAGTCCCGATCGGCCCTGATCAGTTCCGATCAGTTCCGCATCGTGCGGCACACGGCCGTGTCACGCCGACTCATGGTCGCGTCTCGCCGATCACACGTACAGCGCGTTCGATCTGCGCCTCGGAGAGGTCCGCACGGGCGGTCAGCCTCAGCCTTGAGATGCCGTCGGGCACGGAAGGAGGACGGAAGCAGCCCACGGCGAGGCCTGCGGTACGGCAGTCGGCCGCCCACTGCACGGCCTTCTCCGGGGACGGAGCACGCACGGAGACCACCGCGGCGTCCGGTCGTACCGCCTCGTGACCCGCGGCGGTCAGGCGTGCGTGCAGTTCGGCGGCGACCGCACGCGCCCGTGCCGCGCGCTCCGGCTCGCGGCGCAGCAGTCGTAGCGCCGCCAGGGCCGCGCCCGCCGCGGCGGGGGCGAGGCCCGTGTCGAAGATGAAGGTGCGGGCCGCGTTGACGAGGTGGTCGATGACCCGGGCGGGGCCGAGGACGACTCCGCCCTGGCTGCCGAGCGACTTGGACAGGGTGGCGGTCACGACGACGTCGGCGGCGCCCGCGAGGCCCGCTGCGTAGGGGGCGCCGCGGCCGCCGTCACCGAGGACGCCGAGGCCGTGCGCGTCGTCGACCAGCAGTCCCGCGCCGTGCTCCCGGCAGGCGGCGGCCAGTTCGGCCAGCGGGGCCGCGTCGCCGTCGACCGAGAAGACCGTGTCGGAGACGACGACCGCGGTCGCCGCGCTGTCCTCGTGTGTCTGCAGCGCCTTGCGCACCGCCTCCGGGTCGGCGTGTCCGACGACCTGGGTGGTGCCCCGGGCCAGCCGGCAGCCGTCGATGAGGGAGGCGTGGTTGCCCGCGTCCGAGACGATCAGCGAGCCGTGCGGGGCGAGCGCGGTGACCGCTGCGAGGTTGGCCGCGTAGCCCGAGGAGAAGACGAGTGCCGCCTCGAAGCCGCAGAAGCCGGCCAGCTCGTGCTCCAGCTCGGTGTGGAGTTCCGTCGTACCGGTGACCAGTCGGGAACCGGTCGAGCCGCCGCCCCAGGTCCGCGCGGCCACCGCGGCGCCCTCGGCGACGGCCGGATGGTGGGCCAGCCCCAGGTAGTCGTTGCTCGCGAGGTCCAGCAGCGGGGAGTCGGCCGGGCGCGGGCGCAGGGTCCGTACGAGTCCGGCGCGGCGGCGCAGCCGCGCCTGTTCGTCGATCCAGCCGAACGCCATGGCTCCTCCGGGGCTTTTGTAGGCAATGGACAGACACTAGCCGGACCGGCCGCACCCCATGATGTGGCAATACACACACGACGAAGTGTCCCTGTTGTTCATTCTCTCCTTGGCCGGGAGCGCTTCCGTAAGACAGGATCGGCTCTCATGGACCTGCTGAACACGCTGGTGGACAAGGGGCTTCGGCGCGAGCTGCCGACCCGCGAGGAAGCTCTGGCCGTCCTCGCCACTTCCGACGACGACGTGCTCGATGTGGTGGCCGCGGCCGGAAAGGTGCGCCGGCACTGGTTCGGCCGACGGGTGAAACTCAACTACCTCGTCAACTTGAAGTCCGGACTGTGTCCGGAGGACTGCTCGTACTGCTCCCAGCGGCTCGGTTCCAAGGCCGACATCCTGAAGTACACCTGGATCAAGCCGGACGAGGCCTCGCAGGCCGCGGCGGCCGGTCTTGCGGGGGGCGCCAAGCGGGTGTGCCTGGTGGCGTCCGGGCGCGGGCCGACCGACCGGGACGTGGACCGGGTCGCGGGCACCATCAAGGCGATCAAGGAGCAGAACGAGGGCGTCGAGGTGTGCGCCTGTCTCGGTCTGCTCTCCGACGGCCAGGCGGAGCGGCTGCGCGAGGCGGGCGCGGACGCCTACAACCACAACCTGAACACGTCCGAGGCGACGTACGGGGACATCACGACCACGCACACGTACGCCGACCGGGTGGACACCGTGACCAAGGCGCACGCGGCCGGTCTGTCCGCCTGCTCCGGTCTGATCGCGGGCATGGGCGAGAGCGACGAGGACCTGGTGGACGTGGTCTTCTCGCTGCGCGAGCTGGACCCGGACTCGGTGCCGGTGAACTTCCTGATCCCGATGGAGGGCACCCCGCTCGCCAAGGAGTGGCACCTCACCCCGCAGCGCTGTCTGCGGATCCTGGCGATGGTGCGGTTCGTGTGCCCGGACGTCGAGGTGCGCATCGCCGGCGGCCGTGAGGTGCATCTGCGCACCATGCAGCCCCTGGCCCTGAACCTGGCCAACTCGATCTTCCTCGGCGACTACCTGACCAGTGAGGGCCAGGCCGGCAAGGCCGACCTGGAGATGATCGCGGACGCCGGCTTCGAGGTGGAGGGCGCCGGCGAGGTGACGCTGCCGGAGCACCGGGTCACGTCGGGCGGCGGGTGTGGTTCGCACGCCGGGGCGGGCTGCGGGTCCCACCAGGACGGCGGGTGCGGGTCGCACGCGGACGGCGGTGTCTGCGGTACGGCTGCCCCGGCGCCCTCGGCCGAGCCTCGCACCGACCTGGTCGCCATGCGCCACCGCGGCGTCGGCACGGACCTCGCGCCCAATGCCTGACCTGCCCGTCTCCGAGTTGATCGAGCTCGACCGGCGGCATGTCTGGCATCCGTACGGGCCCATGCCCGGCCGGGTCGAACCGCTCGTCGTCGAGTCGGCGAGCGGGGTGCGGCTGCGGCTCGCGGACGGCTCGGGCGAGCTGGTCGACGGCATGTCGTCCTGGTGGTCGGCCATCCACGGCTACAACCACCCGGTGCTCAACGAGGCCGCGCGCGAGCAGCTCGGCCGGATGAGCCATGTGATGTTCGGCGGGCTCACCCACGAGCCCGCCGTCCGGCTGGCGAAGCACCTTGTCGACATGTCGCCCGACGGTCTGGAGCATGTCTTCCTCGCCGACTCCGGGTCGGTGTCGGTCGAGGTGGCGGCCAAGATGTGCCTGCAGTACTGGCGTTCGCTGGGCCGCCCCGGCAAACAGCGGCTGCTGACCTGGCGGGGCGGCTATCACGGCGACACCTGGCAGCCCATGTCGGTGTGCGACCCCGAGGGCGGGATGCACGAGCTGTGGAGCGGGGTGCTGCCGCGCCAGGTGTTCGTGGACGCGCCCCCGGCCGAGTACGAGGAGCCGTACGCGGAGCAGTTGCGCTCGGCGGTCGAGCGGCACGCCGGCGAACTGGCCGCGGTGATCGTCGAGCCGGTGGTGCAGGGCGCGGGCGGGATGCGCTTCCACTCCCCCGCGTATCTGCGGGTGCTGCGCGAGGCGTGCGACGCGCATGACGTACTGCTGGTGTTCGACGAGATCGCGACCGGGTTCGGCCGCACGGGCGCCCTGTTCGCGGCCGACCACGCGGCCGTGACGCCGGACGTGATGTGCGTGGGCAAGGCGCTGACCGGCGGCTATATGACGATGGCAGCGACGCTGTGCACGTCGCGCGTGGCCGACGGCATCTCACAGGGCGAGGTGCCGGTCCTGGCCCACGGCCCGACCTTCATGGGCAATCCCCTGGCCGCGTCCGTGGCCTGCGCCTCGATCGAGCTGCTGCTCGGCCAGGACTGGCTCGGCGAGGTCAAGCGGATCGAGACGGGACTGCGGGAGGGACTGGCACCGGCTCTCGAACTGCCGGGCGTGCAGGACGTACGCGTTCTCGGCGCCATCGGGGTCGTGCAGCTGGACCACGCCGTCGACATGAAGGCGGCGACGGACGCGGCCGTCCGCGAGGGCGTGTGGCTGCGGCCGTTCCGCGATCTGATCTACACGATGCCGCCGTACGTCACCGGGGACGCCGACGTGGCACGGATCGCGCGCGCGGTGTGCGCGGCGGCGCGGGAGGGATGAGCACAGCATGACGATCCTGGTGATCACGGGCACCGGCACGGAGGTCGGCAAGACGGTCACGACCGCCGCGGTCGCCGCCTGCGCCCTCGCGGCCGGCCGGTCGGTGGCCGTGCTGAAGGCCGCGCAGACGGGCGTGGGGCCGGACGAGCCCGGGGACGCCGCCGAGGTCGCCCGGCTGGCGGGTGGCGTGACGGCGGCCGAAATCGCCCGCTACCCCGAGCCGTTGGCGCCGCAGACGGCGGCCCGGCGGGCGGGGCTGCCCCCGGTGCGCCCGCAGGACGTCGCCGAGGCCGCCGCCAAGCTGGCCGCCGAGCACGACCTGGTGCTGGTCGAGGGAGCGGGTGGGCTGCTCGTCCGCTTCGACCCGGCGGGCGGGACGCTCGCGGACGCGGCGGAGCTGCTGAAGGCGCCGGTGCTGGTGGTGGCGTCGGCCGGCCTGGGCACACTGAACACGACGGAGCTGACGGCACGTGAACTCCGTTCCCGCCGACTCGACCTGGCCGGGATCGTGATCGGCAGCTGGCCCGACTCCCCCGACCTCGCCTCCCGCTGCAACGTGGCGGACCTGCCCGAGGTGGCCGGCACACCCCTGCTGGGCGCCCTCCCCGCCGGAGCCGGCTCACTGCCACCCTCCGACTTCCGCACGAACGCACCGAGTTGGCTGGCACCACGGCTGAACGGAACCTGGGACGCGGAGGCGTTCCGGGGGCGCGCGGCGCCGTAGACCCGCAGTCCGGACGACTCAGCCCAAGCACCCGTCCGCCTCCACGAGCCGCGCGAATCGTGATCGGCAGCCGGCCCGACTCCCCCGACCCCGCCTCCCGCTGCAACGTGGCGGACCTGCCGGACGTGGGCGCGCGGCGCCGTATACCCGCCCTCGCCTGATTCAGCCGGAGCGCTCGTCCGCCTCCACGAGCCGCGCGAGGTTCGTCAGGGCCATGCGCGTGCCGGTCTCGTTGTCGGCGGCCGGCACGGCGTCGGGGATCCCCTCGTGCACGACGAGGACGTCGGTGCCGCCGTCCGCGGCGGTGAGCGTGGTGGTCATCGTCATCGTGCCCCGCAGCGCGGGGTCAGCGGTCTCGAACTCCAGTACCTCGACGACCTGCTCGTCCGGTACGAGCTTGGCGAAGTGGCCGTGGTAGGTGTCGGTGTGCGCGGCCGACTTGCCGGTGCCCAGCGGTGCGTCGTAGGTGAGCGAGACGCGGAACCGGCCGCCCTCGCGCGCATCGAATTCATGGACGTGGCTGCTCATGCCGTCCGGCACGCGCCACTGGGCGAGCGCGTCCGCGTCCAGCAGAGCCCGGTAGACCGCCGAGGGCGGGGCTTGCACGTGCCGTGAGACCTGCGCCGAGTACATGGAGTCAACCTAGTCGTCCGCCCGTGCTCACGCCTCGATCAGGGCAGCTGCCGCGCGATCCCGGGTCGGACCGGCGCCCGCCGTCTGATCGCCGGTCGCCCTTGCGTGCGGTCGTCGGTCAGGGCAAGGATCAGTGCGTGGTCGGGGGAGAGCCGGCAGGCGGGGTCCGTGCGGGCTGCGTCGCCCGTGAGGGCGTACGCCTGGCAGCGGCAGCCGCCGTGGTCCTCCTCCCGGCGGGGACAGCTGCGGCAGGGGTCGGCCATCCAGTCGGTGCCGCGGTAGCGGCTGAAGGCCGGGGAGTGGTCCCAGATCCAGGCCAGCGGATGGTCCCGGACGTTCGGCGGGTCCAGGTCCGGCAACGAGGCCGCGGCCGGGCAGGGCAGGACGGTGCCGTCCGGGGTGACGGTGAGCGAGACCGCCCCCCAGCCGCCCATGCACGGCTTGGCCGCACCGTCGAAGTAGTCGGGGACGACCCAGACCAGCTCGGGGCCGTCCGGCGTGAGCCGCTCCCGCCACCGCTCGACGGCGTCCCGGGCCCGGGCGAGCTGCTCGCGCGTGGCGAGCAGGGCGGCGCGGTTGAGCAGGCCCCAGCCGTAGAACTGTGCGTTGGCCAGTTCGATGCGGTCCACGCCCCAGGACACGCCCAGTTCGACGACGGCGTCGATCGCGTCGAGGTTCTCGTGGTGCAGGACGACGTTGAGGCCCAGCGGCAGGCCCGCGGCCCGTACGAGTGCGGCGGCCCGTTCCTTCTCGCCGAAGGAACGGCGTCCGGCGATCCGGTCCGAGGCGCGCGGGTCGGCGTGCTGCACGGACAGCTGGACGCTGCGCAGCCCGCCCGCGGTGAGCGCGCCGAGCCGCTCCCGGTCCAGGCCCACACCGCTGGTGACCAGCTGCGTGTAGATCCCGGCGGCCTCGGCCGCGGCGACGATCTGCTCCAGGTCCCGGCGCAGCAGCGGCTCACCGCCCGAGAGATGGGTGTGGACCACACCGAACTCGCCCGCCTGGCGCATCACGTCCGCCCACTGCCCGGCGGTCAGCTCGCGGGAACGCCGGGTCAGCTCCAGCGGGTTGGAGCAGTACCCGCAGTGCAGCGGGCAGGCATGGGTGAGTTCGGCCAGCAACGCCCAGGGCCGGGCGGGCGCGGGCGCCGCAGGGGCGGGGGCGGTCGGATCGGTGAGGGTCATCGCAGCCAGCCCTCCTTGCGCAGCCGTTCCAGGAAGGGAGGGACGTCGGTGGCCACGGGGGCGCCCGGGAAGCGTTCGGACAGTTCTTCGACGATGTCGCGCACGCTCCGGGCGCCGTCGCACAGGGCGACGACCGCGCCGGCCCCGCCCTGCAGGACGACGACACGTTCGGGCAGGAGCAGCAGGTCCGTGTCCCGGGTGTGGTCGTGCCGCAGGAGAACGGCGGGTGCCGGCGCGGGCCGCCAGTCGGTCACCGACGTCGCACTCACCCCTGCTCCCGGCGGCCCGCCAGGTCCACGGCGTCCAGCAGCGACCACAGGACGTCGCACTTGAAACGCAACGCTGCCAAGGCCCGTTCCTGGTCCTCGCGGCTGCGGGCCCAGCCCAGCACCAGGTCGAGTGCCTCACGGCTGTCGCGGCGGCCCTGGGAGACCCGGGTGCGGAAGTAGGCGAGGCCTTGGGGTTCGATCCACCGGTAGTGGCGTTGGAAGGCCTCGATGCGGGTGCGCATCAGATCCGGGGCGGACAGTTCGGTCAGCGACGCGGCGACGGCTTCGAGGGGCGTGCGCAGCCGGCAGAAGTTGACGTATCCGTCGACCGCCAGTCGTACGCCCGGCAGCACGCCGTCTCCGGCGAGCAGCGTCTCACGGGGCAGGCCGGCCGCCTCACCGAGCCGCAGCCACCGGTCGAGGCCGCCCTCGCGGTCCTGCTGCCCGTCGTGGTCCTGGATGCGGCGCAGCCACATCCGGCGCAGTACCGGGGTGTCCAGCTTGGCCGTGATCAGGGCGTCCTTGACGGGGATGTGGCGCTGGTAGTGGAAGCGGTTGACGATCCAGCGGCGCAGCTCGTCCTGGCTGAGATCACCGCTGTGCATACGGAGGTTGAAGGGGTGGCTGTCGTGGTACCGCTCCTCCCCCACCGCGCGCAGTCGTGCCTCGAACTCGGCGGGGCGCCAGGGCTCCGCGAGCGGGTCGGGTGCCGCGTTCCGTGCGGTCGTATTCAGTGCTGTCGTGCTCATAGGTCGATCACCATCCCGTCGTACGCCACCTCGAGGCCCAGCCGTGCGAGCCGCTTGTGCTGGGGCGCGGCCGGGTCGACGAGGGGGTTGGTGTTGTTGAGGTGGGTGTAGAGGCACCGGGCGGAGAGGCCTGCCAGGCTTTCGGCGGTTCCGTCCGGTCCCTCGATGGGCAGATGGCCCATGCCGGTGGCGGTGCGTTCGGAGATTCCGGTGCGGCGGGGCTCCTCGTCGTCCCAGAAGGTGCCGTCCACGATGACGCAGTCGGCCTCGGCG
This sequence comes from Streptomyces longisporus, assembly GCF_039532765.1. Lineage (NCBI taxonomy): Bacteria > Bacillati > Actinomycetota > Actinomycetes > Kitasatosporales > Streptomycetaceae > Streptomyces > Streptomyces longisporus. The sequence continues at coordinate 105,481 of NZ_BAAASG010000004.1, read as the reverse complement.
GCGGCCTGCTGGAAGCGGTCCGGCCAGGCGGCGAGGGCCGGTGCGTAGAGCGCGGTGGCGCCGGAGGCCGGGTCGTACAGGCGCAGCGCCACCACCCATGCGTCGTCGTCCGGGGCGTCGGCGGCGTACCGCGGGCGCTTGCCCGCCACCGGGATGCCGCTGATCTGCAGGCCCGAGGCGCCGCGGTCCAGCGGTTCGGCGCCGCGGGGCGGCAGCTCCCGCCAGGTGAGGGAGGTGTACGGAGCCAGTACGTCGCCGAGGCGCAGGCGGTCCAGGAGCGCTCGCCGGACCGGGGCCGTGGAGATCACCTGGAGGGCGTCCGCCTCGCGCAGCCGTGCGATGCCCAGGGTGTGGTCGAGTTCGGCGTCGGTGAGGACCAGTCCGGCGAGCGGCGTCTGCCGGGGGCCCGGCCCCGGGTGGAGTTCGGGCCGGGCTTCGAGCTGGTCGCCGATGTCAGGGGTCGCGTTGACGATGTACCAGCGGTCGTCGTCGGTCCGTACGGCGAGGGAGGCATGACGGCGGCGTCGGCCCGGGTGGGCGCGTGCCCCGGAGCATCCGGAGCACGCGCAGTTCCACTGGGGGATGCCGCCGCCGGCGGCCGTGCCGAGTACCAGCAGCAGCATGGCGCCGGCTAGCGGGAGCTGAGGGAGTAGGCGGTGACCTCGAGCGCGGTGTCGACGACCTCGTAGGCGGGCGTCTGCCAGATGGCGCCGTCCGTGTCCTGCGAGGCGATCTGCTCGACCGGCTTGAGCTGCTCCGTGGCTTCGTTCATGGGTGATACGTCCTCTCCGGTGGGATTTCTGGGGGTGCAGGGAGGGTCACTTGAGGGAGACGCGGAGGATTTTGTCCTTGCCGTATCCGAGGTCGCTGGTGCCCACCCACAGTTCGTCCGCGCCGGGCACCTTGGCAATGGCCCGCAGGCGACCGAACCGGCCGGGGTAGAAGTCGACCGGCGTGCCGGTGAACTCGCTGTCCCCGTCGATCGGGATGCGCCACAGCCGCTTGCCGCGCAGTGACGTCACGTAGATCACGTTGTCCACGACGACGAGCTGGGCGGGCACGCCCCACTCCGGGTGGAACACGACCCTCGGGGTGGTCATGCCCTTGACGTCGCAGGCACCCTCACAGGCGGGGAAGCCGTAGTTGGCGCCCGGTTTGATCAGGTTGATCTCGTCCCAGGTCTGGTCGCCGACCTCCGTCTCCCACAGGCGGCCGCTGCGGTCCCAGGCCAGGCCCTCCGGGTTGCGGTGGCCGTAGCTGTAGACGCGGGTGCCGAACGGGTTGCCGGGGGCCGCCGCGCCGGTCCTGGTGATGCGGAGGATCTTTCCGTTGAGCGACTTCTTGTCCTGCGCGAGCTTCGGCTGGTAGGCGTCGCCGGTGGTGACGTAGAGGTAGCCGTCGGGGCCGAAGGCGATCTGGCCGCCGTTGTGGTTGCCGACCCGCTTGATTCCGCCGAGCACCACCTTGTAGTTCGAGAGCGAGCTGCCGTCGTAGTCCATGCTGACGACCTGGGTCCGGGTCCTCGTGGTGTGCACGAAGAACACCTGCTTGTCGGTCGTGCCGTTCCAGGTCGGGGACGGGGCGACGCCCAGCAGGCCGCCGGGGCCGTCGTCATAGGGTTCGGGGACGGTGTTCGGCACTTCGCCGACCCGTGTCTTACGCCCCTCCCGGTCGAGGCGGTAGACCTGGGCGGTGAGCCGCTCGGTCACCAGCGCGGAGCTTCCGTCCGGCATGAACTTGATCTCCCAGGGTGTCTGCCATCCCGTGGAGAGCGTGCTGACGTCGTCCGTCGGAGCACCGCCGTCCGCGGCGGCAGCCGTGAGCGCGGAGGTGGACGGCGCCGCGGCGGCGGGAGCCGACTGCGGCAGACCGGCCGCGAGCAGGGCGGCCGCAGCGGCGAGCGAGCCCAGAACGATCCGGGATGGACGCCGCACCGAGCGGCCTGGGTCTGTCATGTCGACGCCCTTCGTCGTTCCTCGAGTGAACCGTCGTCACGCGGCGTGTCCACACGCTCGCGAAGGGCAGCGTATTTCGCGGACATGGCTACAGCCTGTATTGAAATCATGACAATTGGCATCATGTACGCCGTTCGGGTGAGCCGTCGACACGCGGGCCGCGGGTGCGGCGGAGGGCAACGGCCGCGGGACGGGCCGACTGCCACGGAGCGGCCCCACGGGCGGGCGGGCCCGGCAAGTGGCCTACAGTCCAGGGGACTTGACGATGACCTGGAAGGAGCGCAATGCCTCCCCTTCGCCCAACTCGCCGTGCTCTGCTCGCCGGTGGCCTGGGAGCCGTCGTCGCCGGAGCCGCAGTGTCCCCTGCCGCCGCTTCGCCGACGGCCGCTTCCCTTCCGCTCCACCTCGCCGGGCCCACCGGGCCCGCGCCGGTGGGTGCGGTGGAACTGCACCTGATCGACCCGTCGAGAACCGATCCGTGGTCGGATTCGGGGCAGTCGCGGGAGCTGATGGTGACCGTGGCCTGTCCGGCGGCCGAGGTGTACGGCCGCACGATGCTGCCGTGGTTGCCGGAGGGCGCGGAGCGTGCGCTGAAGGCGCGTTACGGGGGCGCCCTGGACGCCTTCACGCTGCCCGTGACGCATACGGCGGACTCGGCACCGGCCCGGGGCGGCCGCCGCCCGGTTCTCCTCTACTCGCCGGGTTACGCCGCGGACCGCACGTTCAACACCCTCGTCGTCGAGGATCTCGTGTCGTGGGGCTATGTCGTGGTCACGGTCGACCACCCCTACGACTCGGGGGAGGTGGAGTTCCCCGACGGCCGGGTCGTGCTCTCCCGGCCCGACGGAGACGACGACGCCCGGAGCAGAGCGGTCGCGGTGCGCGCCGCCGACCTGCGTTTCGTGCTGGACTGCCTGGCCGAGCTCAACCGGGGCGGCAACCCCGACGCACAGCGGCGGCCCCTGCCGCGCGGTCTGCGCGGCAGCCTCGACCTCACCCGCACCGGGGCCTTCGGGCACTCCCGCGGCGGGGCGGCCGCAGCGGCCGTCATGGACCTGGACCCGCGCGTGCGGGCCGGTGCCGACCTGGACGGTGCCTTGTTCGGGCCGGTGGTCGAGCGTGGTCTCGACCGGCCGTTCCTGCTGGTGGACACGGCGGTCCACGACGGCCTGAACAAGGACGCGTCCTGGTCCGCCTTCTGGGAGAACCTGCGCGGCTGGCGGCGCTGTCTGCGCCTCGCCGACGCCGAACACCTCTCCTTCACCGACCTGGTGGCGCTCGCCCCGCAGCTGGGAGGAGCGCTGCCCCTGCCGGTCGGCACGATCCCCGCCGACAGGGCGGTGGCGGGTGTACGGGCCACCGTGCGCGCCTTCTTCGACGCCCACCTGCGCGGCTGCCCCGACACATCCCATGTACTGACGGGCGCTTCACCGCGCTACCCGGAAATCCGCTACGTGGCCGGTTGAGCAGCCTCACCGATGTCCCCGGCGGTTCCGCCGCGGAGCATCATTGCGCGCGCCCGCCGTCCGCCAGCAGCCGCACCAGGTCGATCCGCGAGCGGATCCCCAACCGGCTGAACACGCCCCGCAGATGGTGGTCGATCGTGCGGGGGCTGAGGGCGAGGCGGGCGGCGATCTCGCGGTTGGTGGCGCCGTCGGCGGCCATACGGGCGATCAGGAGCTGCTGGGCCGTCAGACGCGTGGCCGGGTCGTCGGTGCGGCCGCGAGCGGGGGTGGCGGGAGCTCCCAGTGCGCGCAGTTCGGCGCGGGCCTGTGCCGCGCAGTGCGGGGCACCGAAGTACTCGAACGCCTCCAGGGCGCTGTACAGCCGGTCGCGGGCCTCCGTGCGGCGGTGCAGTCGGCGCAGCGCGCTGCCGAACAGCAGCTCCGTGCGGGCGCGTTCGAAGTCGCGGTCGCCCTGCGCATGCAGGTCGAGTGCGGTGCGGTAGTGCTCGACGGCCTGGTCGCCGGGCGTGAGCAGGGCGCGGCAGCGGGCACTGAGGGCCAGGTCGTCGGTGCTGCGCACGGCACTCGCCCAGCGGTGGTAGTCGGCGTGGGCGGCCAGGGCCACACGGGTGTCGCCCGTGCGTACGGCGGCCTCGACGTAGTGCGGGGTGGCCAGGTGGCGGATGGCGCGGTGGCCGTGGCCCGGGCCGAAGCCGGCGAGGGCGCGCAGCCGGGCCGAAGCTCCCGCGAAGCGGCCGTCGGCGAGGTCGAGGAAGGCGAGCGCCCACTGGGCGAGCGCGGCGGGCAGGCCGAGGCCGCGGGCGAGGGCGTACGACCGTGCGGTTGCGGCGCGTTCGCGGCAGGTGGCCGCGTCGCCGGTGACCGCCGCGAACATCGCGAGGGCGGCCTGCAGATGGCAGGCGCCGTTGTCCTGCCCGGTGGCGTACGCCTGCCGCAGGGCGTCCATGGCGGTGGCCGCGCCTGCTTGTGGGCGTCCGGTCCAGAAGTCGGCGTAGGCACGGAGCTCCAGCGCCTGTGCCACGGTGGCGGCGGCGCCCCGCGCCCGGGCCGAGGCGGCCGCCCGGACGGTGGCGGTGGCGGCCCGGGTGTGGTCGCCGAGCATCAGCGCGGCGATACCGGCGTGCACCAGCACGGTGGGGTCCCCTCCCGGCCCACACCGCCCGGCCGCCGCCTCAAACAGCCCTCTCGCATCCTCGTACCGCCCCTCGAAGGCAGCGACGAGCCCGCCCAGGGTCCCGGGCGCCCCGATCCCCAGCCGCCCGGCCACCACGGCGGCCTCCCGGCAGCGACGCAGGTCACCGGTGTAGATGGCGGCTTCGGTGGCGCGGGCGAGGAGATGGGGGCCGGGCGCGGAGTCGAAGGCCGCGCGCCCCCGCACTGCCCCCATCCCGTGCGGTGTTGATCCGGCACTGACGGCACGCCGGTCGGCCTGCACTCCCGCACCGTCCGCCGCTTCCGCAGGCCGACGCAGTGCAGCGCCGCCTTGCTCTCTCCGTCCCGCTGCACCGGCGCCGCCGCGCCCCCGTATTCCTCCGACATCACCACCCGGCCCGCCCTCCCCCGGTCCGGCGCCCCGCAGCCTCTTCGGCGCGTCCGGAAGTCCGTTCCCACTCCCCCGGCTGCCCTCCCCGTCACTGCTCTCGACAACCGCCGTCAGCAGCGCGTCGAAGGCCTCCGTCGCATTCCCAGCGCGGAGCGCGAACAGGCCCGTCAGCCCGTCGTCGGGTCTCGTCGTGGCCGCCAGTCGGCGGGCCCGGTCGGAGTCGCCCGAGTGCCAGGCGGCCGTGGCGGCGCGGGCGCGGAGTCGGGACTGTTCGGACGGGGCGGGGCTGAGGGTGGCAGCGCGTTCCAACAGAGCCCGGGTAAGGGTCAGTTGGCCCGCGGTGCGGGCCTGCTCGGCCGCGGCGCGCAGTTCCGCCGCCAGGCGGGCGCTCGGGCCGAGGGCGCCCGCGCCGCGGTGCCAGGAGCGGCGGGGTGTTTCACCGGCGCCGTGCAGGACCCGCGCAAGGAGGCGGTGGACGTCACGGCGGTCCGCCGGGGAGCCCGTCTCGTACGCCGCGATCCTCGTCCAGGCGTCCCGGAAGACGACGCCGCCCGCTCCCGTCTGCGCGATCCCGGCCGCCTCCGCGGCTTCCAACGGACGGGTGTCCAGGCGGACGGCCGCCACCGCGCGCAGGAAGGCGTGGGTGGCGACCGGGTACTGGTCCGCGGCCGCGAGCAGCAGGAGCAGACGGGTGTCGTCCGGGAGGGCCCGGATCTCCGCGCGGTGCGAACGCAGCAGGCCGGGGGCGAGTGCGGACGGTTCCGTCGGGAGCGGGTCGAGGCCCGCCGACTGGCGGTCGGTCAGCAGCGGTACGAGTTCGGCGGCGGCGCGCGGATCACCGTAGACGGCGTGCAGGACCCGTACGCGGACGCCCTCGGCAAGCTCGGACGTCGTGCGCTGCGGTGGCGAAGTGCGGTCAAGAGGAGGGGGGTTCACCGGAGTCACCACTCAACTGACGTTACTGGCGAGTTAATTGAACCGTAAAGACCGGCGATTTCACCGATGCGTCGCGCGTAGACCCGAGCCGACACTCCTGGCGACCCCACCCCTGTCAGGAGGCACCATGCAGCGCCACAAGCGTCGTATCGCCACGGCATTCTCGGCCGTGGTCGCATCGCTCCTGCTGTCCCTCTCCCTCTCCGCCGCCCCCGCTCGGGCGGCGACCCACGACCCGATCGTGTTCGTGCACGGTCTGAGCGGTGACGCAAGCAGCTGGAACGACTGGGTCGCGGACTTCGAGGCGGACGGCTACTCGTCCTCCGAGCTGTACGCGTGGTCGTACGACTGGGGGCAGTCCAATGCCACCACCGCGCAGCAGCTGGCCACCGAGGTCAAGAACGTGCTGGCGAAGACCGGTGCGTCCAAGGTCGACATCGTCGCCCACTCGATGGGGGTGCTCAGCTCCCGTTACTACCTGAAGAACCTCGGCGGAACGGCGTACGTCGACGACTTCGTCTCGGTCGCCGGGGTGAACCACGGCACGTCCGTCGCCTCGTGGTGCGCGTGGCTGTACACCTCCTGCAAGGAGATGCAGACCGGCAGCTCGTACCTGACCGCGCTGAACTCGGGCGACGAGACACCGGGCGCCGTGTCCTACGCGAGTTACTGGTCGGACTGCGACGCCGCGGTCGTCCCGAACAGCTCGGCGCTCCTGAACGGCGCGACCAATGTCGACGCCGGCTGCATCTCGCACACCGACATGAACAACGACCACGGCGTGTACGAACAGGTGCGTGCCTTCGTCTCGTGAGCGGCACCTGAACCAGCGGGGGTGCGCGGGTCCCGTACGGGGGAGAATCGCGGTAGGCCCGTCCTGCCGAGGAGGTCCTCATGCCGCTACGGTCCCCCGGCGCCGCCAAGCCGGCGCGGGATCCCGTGCACCATCCGCTGTTCGCCCGTTACTACGCCCGTATCAGTGTGACCGCCGAGACCCGGATGGGGATGGGCGGCGTCCGCGACCGGCTCCTGTCCGGACTGTCCGGGCGGGTGATCGAGATCGGCGCGGGCAACGGACTGAACTTCGCGCATTATCCGAGGACCGTCTCGGAGGTCGTGGCCATCGAACCGGAGCGCCGGCTGCGGCAGTTGGCCCTCGACGCCGCCCGCCGCTGCGAGGTGCCGGTGGATGTCGCGCCCGGTGCCGCGGAGGCACTGCCCGTCAAGAGCGAGGCCTTCGACGCGGTGGTGCTCTCGCTGGTGCTGTGCAGTGTGCGGGACGTGCCGCGGGCGCTCGCGGAGATACGGCGGGTGCTGCGGCCCGGCGGCGTGGTGCGGTTCTTCGAGCACGGCCGCGGCGGCGGACCGGCGATGACGTTCACCCAGCGCGCCCTGGACCGCACGCTGTGGCCCCCTCTCAACGGCGGCTGCCATCTGGCCCGCGACCCGGTCGCCGCACTGCGCGAGGCCGGCTTCGAGCTCGGCCCCTACCGGCGGATGCTGATGCCGGAGAAGGGGCCGAGGCTGCCCACCTCGTACTGCGCGCTGGGCACGGCGTGGCGGCCTGAGCCCGACGGGGCGGCCACCTGAGACGCCCTGCTCACATGGTCCAGCCGCGCAGCTCCGCCGCGATGTCGTACACCGTGGCGTTGCCCCGCTTGACCAGGCGGGCCAGGTCGCGCACCTGCACCGGCGAAGTGGTGACCCTGAGGCCGCTGGCGACGAGGTAGGCGTAGGCGACGGCCGAGGCGAAGAGGGCGTTCGAGCGCTCCAGCGCGGGGATGTGGATGAGGAGTTGGAGCAGCGCCGCGGCGCGTGCGTGCGGGTTGTCATAGACGGGGACGTCGAATATCTCGGCCTCGTGGCGCGCGACGGCCGCGACGAGGGCACCCCAGTCGGTGACCTGGGGGTCTCCGGGCGTCTTCTGTTCGGCGAGCATGAGAAGCCAGGCGAGATCGATGCTGAGGTTGCTCAAGGGATCAGCGGCGACCTTCGCGCGTGCTGTCGTCCTCGCCGGCGAACTCCTCGGCGAAGACCGCCTCGTACTGCTTCATGAAGTCGGCGGCGGCCTCGACGAACGTCTGGCCGACCGCCCCGGTGTCCTGTCTCACGAGTTCCTCGATGTAGCGGTTGACGCTCATACCGCGGGCCAGAGCGCGCTCGCGGGCGGCACGGGCCGTGCCCTCGTCCACTCTCACGTTCAGCTGGGTCTTCGCCATACTTCGAAGCTAGCGCCGAAGTGCTAGCACGGCAAGAGCTCCTCCCCCGGGTGGAGCGTGTCCCTTACACCGGAATCAGGGACCCGACCTGCGGTGGAGACCGTCCCCGACCTTCGGCGGATATCCGGTGTGGGCGGGATCACACTACCCTCGACCGGGACGGAGGAATCGACACTGCAGTGCGAGCGAGGAGGCAGCGTTGTCCACAGCAGCTGCGGAGCACGTCCCCGGCCATGCGTCGGCCGGCGGGGTCGCGGCCCGCGCCCGCGGTCTGACCAAGGCCTACGGCTCGGGCGAGACGACCGTGCTGGCCCTGGACTCGGTGGACGTGGACATCGCGCGCGGCCGCTTCACCGCGGTGATGGGGCCGTCGGGCTCCGGGAAGTCCACGCTGATGCACTGTCTGGCGGGGCTCGATTCGGTGTCGGCCGGCCAGGTGTGGCTCGGCGACACGGAGATCACGGGGCTGAAGGATCGCGAGCTGACCCGGCTGCGCCGGGACCGTATCGGATTCATGTTCCAGTCCTTCAACCTCATCCCGACACTGAACGCGGCGGAGAACATCACCCTGCCCATGGACATCGCGGGCAAGAAGCCCGACGAGAAGTGGCTGGACCAGGTCATCGACACCCTCGGGCTGCGGGATCGGCTCAAGCACCGGCCCTCCCAGCTGTCCGGCGGGCAGCAGCAACGGGTGGCCTGCGCGCGGGCGCTGGCCTCCCGACCGGAGCTGATCTTCGCGGACGAGCCGACCGGCAACCTCGACTCGCGCGCCGGGCTGGAGGTGCTCGCCTTTCTGCGCGAGGCCGTCGACAGCCTCGGCCAGACCGTCGTCATGGTCACCCACGACCCGGGCGCCGCCGCCCACTCCGACCTGGTGCTCTTCCTCGGCGACGGACGCATCGTCGACGAGATGGAGCGCCCGACGGCGGAGGCGGTGCTCGAACGCATGCGCCTCTTTACTGGGGGAAACCCCCAGACCCCCGGATTCGACGTGATCCGCAGCCAGTTCGACGAGAGCGCCGCTCCCGCCGAGGAGGACTGACACCGTGCTCAAGGCGACGCTCCGCAGCTTCCTCGCCCACAAGGGGCGGCTGCTGCTCTCCGCGCTGGCGATCGTCCTGTCCGTGGCGTTCGTCGCGGGCAGTCTGATCTTCTCCGACACGGTCACCCGCACCTTCGACCGGCTCTTCCACTCCACCTCCGCCGATGTGACCGTGGAGCCGAAGCAGGACCTCAAGTCCCGGGTGCCGACGGGCGCGGCCGAGACGGTACCCGCCTCGCTCGCGGCGCGGGTCGCGAAGGTGGCCGGGGTCGCCTCTTCGCACGCGGACGTGAGCGTCCAGAACATCACCGTCGTCGACAGCAGGAACAAGTCGGTCGGCCCCACCACCGGGGCGCCCACCATCGCCTCCGACTGGTACCTCACCGACCGCAGCCCCGTGAAACTGACCTCGGGCCACGCTCCGCAGGGCGGCGGCGAGGCGCTCCTGGACGCCGACACCGCCGACAAGAAGCATGTGAGGATCGGCGACACCCTGACCGTGCTCGCCCAGCCCGGCACCTTCAAGGTCAGGGTCGTCGGGATCGCGACCTTCACCACGACCAACCCGGGCGCGGCCCTGGTCTTCCTCGACCCGAAGACGGCCGCTGTCCAGCTGCTCGGCTCGGCGGACAAGGCCACCAGCATCCAGGCCGACGCGGCGAAGGGCGTGAGCGACGCCCAGCTCAAGAGCCGTGTCGCGGCCGTGGTCGACACCGGAACCTACGACGTGAAGACCGCCGACGAGCAGGCCAAGTCGGCCGCCTCGGACCTCGGCGGCTTCCTCGACGTCATCAAGTACGTGATGCTCGGCTTCGCCGGGATCGCCGTCCTGGTGGGCATCTTCCTGATCGTCAACACCTTCTCCATGCTGATCGCCCAGCGCACCCGGGAGCTGGGCCTGCTGAGGGCCCTCGGCGCCGACCGGCGGCAGGTGCGGCGGTCCGTTCTCACCGAGGCGGTCCTGCTCGGCCTGGTCGGCTCGACATTGGGCCTGGCGGCGGGCATCGGGCTCGCGGCCGGGCTGATCAAGCTGATGAGCGTGTTCGGGATGAACCTCAAGACGACGGAGATGGTCGTCGGGTGGGGGACCCCGGTGGCGGCGTACGTCGTGGGCGTAGGCGTCACCTTCGTGGCCGCGTATCTGCCGGCCCGGCGCGCGGCGACCGTCTCCCCGATGGCCGCGCTCGCGGACGCCGAGATCGCCGGGATCGGCAAGCCGCTCAGGACGCGGGCGATCGTCGGCTCGGTCGTGGGAGCGCTCGGCGCGGCGGCCCTGGCCGGCTGCGCCGCGGCGACGAAGACCGCCTCGTCGGCCTCGCTGCTGGGGCTCGGCGTGGTCCTGACCCTGATCGCGACGGTCATTGCGGGCCCCCTGCTGGTCCGCCCCGTCATCCGGGTCCTGGGCGCGGCCTTCCCCGCCCTGTTCGGCTCGATCGGCCGTATGAGCCAGCGCAACGCCCTGCGCAACCCCCGCCGCACCGGCGCCACCGCGGCCGCCCTGATGGTGGGTCTCGCGCTGGTCGGCGGCATGTCCGTGGCCAGCGCCTCCATGTCGAAGTCCTTCGACCAGCAGATCGACAAGACGCTGGGCGCCGACTTCATCGTCCAGAACACCAACTTCGTGCCCTTCAACAAGGAGGTCACCGACAAGGTCCGCGCCACGCAGGGCGTCGGCCTCGTCGTACGGCAGCGGTTCGCACCGGTGGCCGTACGCCTCCCGGACGGCAAGCGCGTCGAGACCACCGCCGCGGGCTACGACGACGGGGTCGACCACGTCGCACACGTGACCTACGCGGCCGGGAACACGGCGGCGGCGCTGGCGGGTGGCAGCATCGGCATGGACGTCAAGTTCGCGAGGAAGCACGACGTCAGGATCGGCAGCACCATCCCCGTCGAGTTCCCGGCCGGCCGGAGGACCGAGCTGAAGGTCGGCGCCCTCACCGACCAGGACCAGGCCGAGGGCTTCGGCATGCAGGGCGGGCTGTTCTTCGGGATCGCGACGGTCGAGAAGTACGTGCCCGGCGGGCAGGACTCCGCGCTGTACGTCAACAAGGCCTCCGGAACGAGCGCCGAGCAGCTGCGCAAGAACCTGGAGCACACGCTCAAGCCGTATCCGCAGGTCCAGGTCCGCAACCAGGCCGACTACAAGAAGCTGGTGCACGACCAGATCGCCGTGCTGCTCTACCTCGTGTACGCGCTGCTGGGGCTGGCGATCATCATCGCGGTGCTCGGCGTGGTCAACACCCTCGCCCTGTCGGTGGTGGAGCGGACCCGGGAGATCGGGCTGCTGCGGGCCATCGGGCTCGCGCGGCGGCAGCTGCGCCGGATGATCCGGCTGGAGTCGGTGGTGATCGCGGTGTTCGGCGCGGTCCTCGGGCTCGCGCTCGGTCTGGTGTGGGGTGTGTGCACCCAGCAGGTGCTGGCGCTGCAGGGCATGAAGGCGCTCGCGATCCCGTGGACCACGATCGTCGCGGTCGTGATCGGCTCCGCGGTGGTGGGCATCGTGGCGGCCCTGCTGCCCGCGTTGCGTGCATCCCGCATGAATGTGCTGGCGGCCATCGCGCACGAGTGATGGAGTCACGGCAGAGACTCAAGTCCCCTGTCGGTGAGGAGAGTTCATGCCGCGTCCGTTCCGTTTCGGTGTCAACCTGCTCGACCCCGCGCCCGCCGGGGAGTGGCAGGCCAAGTGCCGCCGGGCCGAGGACCTCGGCTACGACGTGATCCAGGTCCCCGACCACCTCGGCATGGTCGCGCCGTTCCCGGCGCTGGTCGCCGCGGCCGCGGTCACCGAACGGCCGCGGCTGGGCACGGCCGTGCTCAACGCGGCCTTCTGGAACCCGACCCTGCTCGCCCGCGAGGTCGCCACGACGGACGCCCTGACCGGCGGCCGCCTGGAACTGGGGCTCGGCACCGGCTACGTACAGGCCGAGCACGACCGGGCGGGGCTGCCGTTCGGCTCTCCGCGGGAACGCGTGGACCATCTGCGGCGCACGATCGAGGAGTTGGACCGGCTGCTCGGCTCGGCGGAACTGCCCCACTCGCGACGGGTGCCGCTGATGATCGGCGGCAACGGCGACCGGATGCTGAGGCTCACCGCCGAGCACGCGGACATCGCGGCCTTCACGGGTGCGCGTCTGGTGCCGGGCAGCACCACGGGACAGCTGCTGCCGGTCGCTGCCGGGGAACTCGAGGAGAGCGTGGCGCGCTACCGGCGGCCGGCCGAGGGCCGCAAGGAACCGGCCGAACTGAACCTGCTCATCCAGCATGTGATCGTGACCGACGATCGCGCCGCCGCGGTCCGGCCGTTCGTGGAGCGGGTGCCCGGAGCGACCGTGCAGGGGGCGCTGGAGCTGCCGATCCTGCTGGTCGGCACCGTGGACCAGATCGTCGCCCAGGTGCTGGCCCAGCGGGAGCGGTACGGCTTCACGTATCTGACGGTCCTGGAGCCGTACATGGAGGCGTTGGCGCCGGTCGTCGCGGAGCTGGGCGGGCGCTGACGGCCCGGTCCGTCCGGATGCTGGAAATCCGGGACCGAGGCGGGCGTACGTGCTGGGATCTTCGTATGACTGATCTGCGTATACGGCCCGCGACGGCCGCGGACCTCGACACCGTTCTCGTCTTCTGGAAAGTGGCCGCCGAGGGGACGAGCATCAGCGACGACCGGGACGGCGTGGAGCGGCTGGTCACCCGTGATCCCGAGGCACTGATCCTGGCCGAACGGGGCGGCGAACTCGTCGGCACGGTGATCGCGGGCTTCGACGGCTGGCGCTGCCATCTGTACCGCCTCGCGGTGCACCCGGACCGCCGCCGCCAGGGCGTCGGCTCGGCGCTGCTGGCCGCGGCCGAGGAGCGGTTCGTACGCCTCGGGGGGCGGCGCGGGGACGCGATGGTGCTGGTGCGCAACGAGACCGGGCAGCATGCCTGGCGGGCGGCCGGGTACACGCCCGAGGAGCACTGGCGGCGGTGGGTGAAGCACCTCACACCCTGATCACCTTTGCCGATCCTTTACTATTGGAGGACCATATCCGGATCCCTTCCGGCCCTCCGATGAAAGGTGTGAGCGTCCGCCCATGGGCGAGCCTCCCAGTAGTGCGCGCAGTACAAGACATCGCGCGTTCCTCCCGCCCCTGTCCGACGATGGGACGGAGGTGACCCGATGACCGAAGTGCTCCTCCTGCTGGTGGCGATCCTGCTCTCGCTCGCCTGCGGCGCCTTCGTCGCGGCCGAGTTCTCGCTGACCACGGTCGAGCGGGCCGAGCTGGAACGGGCCGTGGAGCGCGGCGAGCGCGGCGCTGCGGGCGCCCTCAAGGCCGTCCGCAGCCTGACCTTCCAGCTCTCCGGCGCGCAGCTCGGCATCACCGTCACCAACCTGGTCGTCGGCATGCTCGCCGAACCGTCCATCGCCAAGCTGATCGCGGGCCCGCTGGAGGCCCTCGGCATCTCACGCTCGGCGTCGACTTCGCTCGCGCTGGTGCTGGGTACGGCTTTGTCGACCGTCTTCCTGATGGTCGTCGGCGAACTGGTGCCCAAGAACTGGGCGATCTCCTCGCCGCTGGCCGTGGCCAAGCGCGTGGGCAATGCGCAGCGCCTGTTCAGTGCGGTCTTCCGCCCCTTCATCAGCCACCTCAACAACACGGCGAACCACGCGGTGCGCCGCTTGGGCCTGGAGCCCACCGAGGAGCTGGCCTCGGCGCGCGGTCCCAAGGAGCTGGCCGCGCTGGCCCGGCACTCCGCCAAGGAGGGCGCCCTGGAGGCGGACACCGCGGAGCTGTTCGTACGGACCCTGAACCTGGCCGACCTGACCGCGGAGAACGTGATGACGCCCCGCGTCCAGGTCATCGCCCTCGACGTCCAGGCGACCTGCGAGGACGTGGCGAACGCGACCCGGGCGACCGGCCTGTCCCGCTTCCCGGTCTACCGCGGCAGCCTCGACTCGGTCGTGGGCACCGCGCACATCAAGGACGTCCTGGCGATACCTGCCCACCGCCGCACCCACACCCGGGTCTCCGAGCTGATGCGTGAGCCGCTCCTCGTCCCCGAGACCCTCACCGTCGACCGGCTGCTGGACCGGCTGTCCGGCAAGCGCACCATGGCCGTCGTCATCGACGAGTACGGCGGCACCGCGGGCGTGGCCACCCTGGAGGACATCGTCGAGGAGGTCGTCGGCGAGGTGCGGGACGAGCACGACCCGCACGAGACGCCCGACCTGGCCCCCGCGGGCAGCGACGACGCGGGCCGCGCCCTCTACTCGGCTGACGGCTCGGCCCGGGTGGACCAGCTCGTGCGCGTCGGCCTCAGGGCGCCGGAGGGGCCGTACGAGACACTGGCCGGCCTCGTGGCGACGGAGCTCGGCCACATCCCGGCCGTGGGTGACTTCGTCGAGGTCACCGGATGGCGGCTCGACGTGGTGGACGCCTCGGGGCGCAGGGCCGCGCGGGTGCTGATGCACGCGCCTTTCGAGGACGAGGCGGACGGTACGACGAACCGGGAGGCCACGAAGTGACCGCCGTACAGCTGCTGATCGGCCTTGCGACCCTCGTCGTCAACGCCTTCTTCGTCGGCGCCGAGTTCGCGCTGATCTCCGTACGGCGTTCGCAGATCGAGCAGTACGTGGAAGGGGACACGGAGGGCGACCGGCGGGCCAAGAGCGTGCTGTGGGGCCTGGAGCACGTGTCCGCGCTGATGGCGGCCGCGCAGCTCGGCATCACGCTGTGCACGCTGGTCCTGGGTGTGGTCGCGGAACCGGCCATCGCGCATCTGCTGGAGCCGGTGTTCCACGCCGTGGGCGTGCCCGAGTCCGCGGGACACGCGGTGTCCTTCGTGATCGCGCTGACCCTGGCGACGTATCTGCACATGCTGCTCGGCGAGATGGTGCCGAAGAACATCGCGCTCGCGGAGCCGGTGCGCAGCGCGCTGCTGCTCGGGCCGCCGCTGGTCGCCCTGGCGCGGGCACTGCGTCCGGTGATCTTCGCGATCAACGCCTTCGCCAACGCCCTGCTGAAGCTGTTGCGGGTGGAGACCAAGGACGAGGTCGCGGCCACCTTCTCGGACGCCGAGCTGGCCCGGATCGTGCGGGACTCGGGCGAGGCGGGGTTGATCGACGACCGTGCGCTGGAGCGGCTGCACGACGCGCTGGAGCTGGGCCGCCGTCCGGTGCGCGACGTGGTGCTTCCGCTGGAAGGCGTCGTCTACGCGCGCGTGGGCGTCACCCCGGAGGAGCTGGAGCGGCTGTCGGCCCAGTCGGGCTTCTCCCGCTTCCCGGTGGTGGACGAGGGCCGTCGTATCGTCGGCTATCTGCACGTCAAGGACGCGCTGGACGCCTCTCCGCGGGATGTGCCCTTCCGGGTGCGGGACATGCGGCCCATCGCGCGCGTACGGGAGGGCACACCGCTGGACGACGTGCTGACCGCGATGCGCGGCAGCCGCACACACCTGGCGGCCGTGCTCGGCGGCGACGGCCGGCTGGCCGGTCTCGTGACCATGGAGGACGTGCTGCAGGAGCTGTTCGGCCAGCGGACCTGAGCCGTCCGACCAAGTGAGCAGGGCCGACCGACCGACGGGTATGGAACCGGGATACCATCTCTTCCGCCATGCAGAAGAACCCCATACACACCAGCCTGGTCGCGGTCGGCGACTCCTTCACCGAGGGCATGTCGGACCTGCTGCCGGACGGCTCCTACCGGGGCTGGGCCGATCTCCTCGCCGGGCGGATGGCGGCCGTCACCCCTGGCTTCCGGTACGCCAACCTCGCGGTGCGCGGCAAGCTGATCGGGCAGATCGTCGACGAGCAGGTCGATGTGGCGGCCGCCATGCGGCCCGATGTGATCACGCTGGTGGGCGGCCTCAACGACACGCTGCGGCCCAAGTGCGACATGGGGCGGGTACGGGGGCTGCTCACCGAGGCCGTGGAGCGGCTGGCCCCGGCCTGTGAGCAGCTGGTGCTGATGCGCAGCCCGGGCCGCCAGGGGCCGGTCCTGGACCGTTTCCGGCCGCGCATGGAGGAACTGTTCGCCACGGTCGACGAGCTCGCGGCGCAGCACGGGGCGGTGGTCGTCGACCTGTACGGTGCCTCCTCGCTCTCCGACCCGCGCATGTGGGACTTCGACCGGCTGCATCTGACGGCGGAGGGGCACCGCCGGGTCGCCGAGGCCGTCTGGCAGACGCTCGGCTATGCCCCCGAGGACGCCGAGTGGCACACCCCCATGGCGGCGACCCCGCCACCGGGCTGGGCCGCGCGACGGGTGGCGGACGTCCGCTTCGCCCGGCAGCACCTGCTGCCGTGGATCGGCCGCCGCCTCACGGGCCGCTCCTCGGGCGACGGCCGCCCGGCCAAGCGCCCGGAACTCCTGCCGTACGAGGGCCCGGCGGCGTAGGAAGAAGCGCCGGAGGGGCTGACTTTCCGCCTGCCGGGGCTTGATCTATTCAGCCCGTCCGGCGTTTGAGGACGAGGCCGTTCAGGCCCGAAGGGGGTCTGGGGGCAGAGCCCCCAGGTTCACCCAGCGTGACGCAGGTCTCGTAGGTTCCGCCGAAGGCACCCGTGGCGCTGGCCTGCACGAACCGCCAGTAGAATCTGGACACGTGACTTCTGCGCCCGCCAAGCCCCGCATCCCGAACGTCCTCGCCGGACGCTACGCCTCCGCCGAGCTCGCCACGCTCTGGTCGCCCGAGCAGAAGGTGAAGCTGGAGCGGCAGCTCTGGCTCGCCGTGCTCAAGGCCCAGAAGGACCTCGGCATCGAGGTGCCGGACGCGGCGATCGCCGACTACGAGCGTGTCCTCGACACCGTCGACCTGGCCTCGATCGCCGAGCGCGAGAAGGTCACCCGGCACGACGTGAAGGCGCGGATCGAGGAGTTCAACGACCTCGCGGGGCACGAGCAGGTGCACAAGGGCATGACCTCCCGCGACCTCACCGAGAACGTGGAGCAGCTGCAGATCCGGCTCTCGCTGGAGCTGATGCGCGACCGCACGGTGGCGGTCCTGGCGCGGCTCGGCAAGCTGGCGGGCGAGTACGGCGAGCTGGTCATGGCCGGCCGCTCCCACAATGTGGCGGCGCAGGCCACCACCCTCGGCAAGCGCTTCGCGACCGCCGCCGACGAGCTGCTCGTCGCGTACGGCCGGGTCGAGGAGCTCCTGGGCCGCTACCCGCTGCGCGGCATCAAGGGCCCGGTCGGTACGGCGCAGGACATGCTGGACCTGCTGGGCGGCGACGCGGGCAAGCTGGCCGACCTGGAGAACCGGATCGCCCGGCACCTGGGCTTCTCGCAGGCATTCACCTCGGTCGGCCAGGTCTACCCGCGGTCGCTGGACTACGAGGTCGTGACCGCCCTGGTACAGCTGGCGGCGGCCCCCTCCTCGCTCGCGAAGACGATCCGTCTGATGGCCGGGCACGAGCTGGTGACCGAGGGCTTCAAGCCGGGCCAGGTCGGCTCCTCGGCGATGCCGCACAAGATGAACACCCGCTCCTGCGAGCGCGTCAACGGCCTGATGGTCATCCTGCGCGGCTACGCGTCGATGACCGGCGAGCTGGCCGGCGACCAGTGGAACGAGGGCGACGTGTCCTGCTCGGTGGTGCGCCGGGTGGCCCTGCCGGACGCGTTCTTCGCGCTGGACGGTCTGCTGGAGACGTTCCTGACGGTGCTGGACGAGTTCGGTGCGTTCCCGGCGGTCGTGGCCCGTGAGCTGGACCGCTACCTTCCGTTCCTGGCCACGACCAAGGTGCTGATGGGTGCGGTGCGCGCGGGAGTGGGCCGCGAGCTGGCGCACGAGGCCATCAAGGAGAACGCCGTCGCCTCCGCCCTCGCGATGCGCGAGCAGGGCGCCGAGCGCAACGAGCTCCTGGACAAGCTGGCCGCCGACGAGCGCATCCCGCTCGACCGAGCCCAGCTGGAGACGCTGATGGCCGACAAGCTGTCCTTCACGGGCGCCGCCGCCGACCAGGTCGCCGTGGTCGTCGGCCGTATCGAGGAGATCGTCAAGCAGCACCCGGAGGCCGCGGGCTACACGCCGGGGGCGATCCTCTGACCCGCTTCACCCCGGCGGAACTGGAGGCCGCCCGCGACCGTCTCGTCCCGGACGTGGTCGCGGACGGCCTTTCTGTACTCTTTTGCGGAATTAATCCTGGCTTGATGACGGCGGCGACGGGCCATCACTTCGCCCGCCCCGGCAACCGCTTCTGGCCGGTTCTGCACCGGTCGGGCTTCACGCCCCGGCTCTTGAAACCGTCGGAGCAGAGCGAGTTGCTCTCGTACGGGCTGGGCATCACGAACGTCGTGGCCAGGGCGACGGCGCGGGCCGACGAACTCGGTCCGGAGGAGTACCGCGAGGGCGGGCGGCTGCTGGCGGCGAAGGTGGCACGGCTGCGGCCGCGCTGGCTGGCGGTGGTGGGAGTCACCGCGTACCGGGCGGCCTTCGACGACCGCAGGGCCCAAGTGGGGCCGCAGGAGCGGACGTTCGGGGAGACACGGGTGTGGGTGCTGCCCAATCCGAGCGGGCTGAATGCGCACTGGACGGTGGAGACGATGGCCGAGGAGTTCGCGAGGCTGCGGGTCAGGGCGGGTCTATCTCAGTGACCATGAGGAGGAGTTCGGGCTCCTGCTCGGTGTCGCGGTCGGCGACGGCCAGGTTGACCCAGCGTCCCGTGCCGGTCGCCTCCCAGGTACGCAGATCGTCCGCCCGGGTGCTGAGCACGTCCCAGGGTTCCGGTATGTGCTCGCCCCGGCGGCGCCGCTCCTGGAGCGTCACGCCGCCCCAGCGGAGGGCCTTGCCCCATCTCTCGTCGTACCGCTGCGTCAGCGCGACCTCGTAGGCGTACAGATCGTCCGCACTCGGCCAGGGGGCCGTCCCTAACGGGGTGATGAAGTAGCCGGGTCCGCCCGCGGCGATGCGCGGCCCGCTGTCCGCCGTCGGAAAGTCCTCGGTGCACAGCAGGTCGGTCAGGGCCAGGTCCTTCGCGATGTCCATGTGATCCAGTAAAGCGGCCACCACTGACAATTGGTGAGGTGTCAGACGTTCCGGCGTCCTACGCTCCACGCCCCGCCACCAACACGGCCGTCAGTCCCGGGCCGGCAAGGCGGCGGTTCGGCAGCCCCCTCAGGGGCGCGAGGAACTGCGCGACCAGCCACGACGGCGCGGCAGACAAAACACGACCCATCGCGGCCCAACCCAGTGGAACGACCCGGTACGATCCGGCCAACACGCGCACGAGCTGGGAGGACGGGACGTTGGGGCGGCTGACCGGCGGGGATCCCTCGCTGCTGCGAAGGATCAACTCCGCGGTGGTCCTGCACGCGCTGCGTGCCACGGACGCGGCGACACTGACGGAGATCACCCGGGTGACCGGGCTGTCCCGGCCGACCGTCGAGGGCGTCGTCGAGGGCCTCATCGAGGCGGGTTACGTCGTCGAGAAGGCGGCCGACGAGAGCGTGGTGCGACGCCAGGGGCGGCCCGCCCGGCGCTTCCGGTTCCGGGCCGAGGCGGGCCACCTGCTGGGCCTGGACATCGGCTCCCACCGGGTCGCCGCACTCCTCGCCGATCTGGACGGCCGGGTGCTCGGCTCGGTCGCCAAGGACGTCGACGAGACGGCCCCGGCGGACGAGCGCCTGGAGCGGCTGCGCACCGCGGTGGCCGAACTGCTGCGCCGCGCCGGGGTCGCACGCGGCTCGCTCCGGGCCGTGGGGGTCGCCTCCCCCGGCATCGTCGAGGCCGACGGCACGGTGCGGCTGTGCGCGGCCCTGCCCGAGTGGACGGGGCTGCGCCTCGGCGAACGGCTGAGCAGGTCCTTCAAGTGCCCGGTGCTGGTCGAGAACGACGCCAACGCCGCGGCCGTCGCCGAGCACTGGAAGGGCGCGGCCACCGAGTCCGACGACGTGGTGTTCGTGCTCGCCGGGCTGAGCCCTGGCGCCGGTTCGCTGATCGGCGGACAGCTGCACCGGGGATACGGCGGGGCGGCCGGCGAGATCGGCGCGCTGCATCTGCTGGGCCGCGAGGTGACTCCCGAGACGCTGCTGTCCACCACGGACGAGCCGCTGCACCCGCTCGACGAACAGGCCGTCGCCGAGGTCTTCGCGCAGGCCCGCGAGGGCGACCAGCGGGCCCGCGCGGCCGTCGACCGCTTCATCCAGCGGCTCGTGCACGACGTGGCCGCCCTGGTCCTCGCACTCGACCCGGAACTCGTCGTCATCGGCGGCTGGGCGGCCGGCCTGGACGGCGTCCTTGCGCCCCTGCGCCGAGAATTGGCCCGCTACTGCCTGCGCCCGCCGAAGGTGGCCCTTTCGCTGCTGGGCGAGGCGGCGGTGGCGACGGGCGCACTGCGGCTCGCCCTGGACCATGTGGAGGAGCAGCTGTTCGCGGTCGAGGGCACGGTGACGGCGCGGCGCTGAGCCGGCGGCGCGCAACGCGCTGTGCCCCGGAGCAGTTCCGGGGCACAGCAGGTCCGGCGGGGCCGGGGCTCAGGAGGCCTGGCGCTCGGGCCCCTGGTGGATCTCCACGCCGCCCGAGTCACCGAAGGTCAGGCGGCAGGTGTCCGCACGGTAGGTGGCGACGGAGAGTGCCGCGGTGCGGCCCCCGGCGAGGAAGCGGGTGGTGACCACGAGGACGGGCGCCCCAGGGAGCCGGTCCAGTTCCCTGGCGTCGTCCGCGCGTGCGGAGCCGAGCTCGACGGCGCTCTCGCGGCCCTCCAGCTCAAGGCGCTGCAGTTCGCGCAGCACGGCACGCGCGCGTGCCGGTCCGGACGGCGCATCTATGGCGGAGAGGTCCGGCACCGAGGACGCCGGGACGTAGAGCAGCTCGGCGGCCACGGGCTGGCCGTGGGAGACGCGGGAGCGGCGCACCGTGTACACGGTCTCCTCCGGGCCCGTCTCCAGTGCGGCGGCGACGGCCGCGGGCGGGGCCGCGGACGTGCAGTCGACGGCCTGCCAGACGTCCCCGGAGGCCCCCGGCCAGGCCTGCTGCTCGGTGCCGACCGCGACGCCCACGCGCGGCGGGGCGACGGTCGTCCCGACACCGCGGCGGCGCTGCAGCCTGCCTTCCAGTTCGAGCTGCTCCAGGGCCTGCCGAAGCGTGGCGCGCGCGACGCCGAAGCGGGCCGCCAGGTCGCGTTCGTTGGGCAGGATCTCGCCCACGGAGAACTCGGAGTCCAATGCCTCGCTGAGCACGGTCTTGAGATGCCAGTACTTCGGTTCCGGCACCGATTCCAACTGCGTGGTCCCCACCCTGTCCTCCGCAATCGCCGTGGTCCGGCGGCGTTTTAGCGCCCTTGTTTATTAAAGGTTGTTGCACTTATCTGCGACCATAGGGCGGCCCAAACCCTTGGTCAAGACCAATCCTCGATCCCATGGGCGGGACACAGGGCGCTCGTCGCGCAGGGTTCACACGGTGTTCGTACCGGGCCGTCCTCGTCGCCTACGCGGAGGGCAGCGAGAGCAGCTTGTCCGGGTTGCGGATGATGTACAGCGACTGGATGCGCCCCTCGAAGACGTCCACCTGGAAGACGCTGTCCGGCTTGCCCGCGGACAGCACGACGACCGCGAGGCCGCCGTTGAGCTCCATGAACCGGAAGGACTGGTCCGGCACGCCCTTCTGGGCGGCCCCGACGAGGAAGCGGCCCACCTTGTCGGCGCTCTCCAGGACCCGCAGCGGTGCCTTGGACTTGCCGCCGCTGTCACCCACCAGTCGTACGTCGGGCGCCAGCAGCGCCATGAGACCTTCCAGGTCCCCCTCCGCCGCGGCGGCGAGGAACCGTTCGGTCAGCTCACGGCGGCGGGCGGGGTCGACCTCGTAGCGCGGCCGCCGCTCCTCGACGTGCTTGCGGGCCCGCCCGGCGAGCTGGCGGACCGCCGCCTCGCCCCGGTCGAGCATCACGGCGATGTCGGCGTACGGGTAGCCGAAGGCCTCGCGGAGCACGAACACCGCCCGCTCCAGCGGCGAAAGCGACTCCAGGACGACGAGGACGGCCAGCGAGACGGAGTCGGCGAGCACGGCCCGCTCGGCGGTGTCCGGGACGGTGTCCCCGAAGTCGGTCACACAGGGCTCGGGCAGCCACGGGCCGACGTATGCCTCGTTGCGCGCCTTGATCTGGCGCAGCCGGTCGATGGCGAGGCGGGTGGTGATGCGCACCAGATAGGCACGCGGTTCGCGGACCTCGGTGCGGTCGGCGCCGGACCAGCGCAGCCAGGCCTCCTGGACCACGTCCTCCGCGTCCGCCACCCGCCCGAGCATGCGGTAGGCGACTCCCAGCAGGACGGGGCGGTGCTCTTCGAAGACGTCGGTCTCGGTGTCGGTGGTCACGGTCCCATCCCATGCGACGCATCCGGACATGTCCAGGAGAAATCCGCGGTGTCCCGGAGCAGAATGACCCGCGGGCCGCCGGCGGTCGACGGCCGGAGTTGCGGAGGTGGCGATGCGGTACGCGGTTCTGGGCACGGGCGACGTCGGCCGCACGCTCGGCGGCAGGCTGGCGGAGCTGGGCCACGAGGTGACGCTGGGCTCGCGCACGAAGGACAATCCCGCGGCCCTGGAGTGGGCGCGAAGCGCGGGCGCCGGGGCGCGGGCCGGCACGTTCGCGGAGGCGGCCTCGTCCGCCGAGGTGGTGGTGGTCGCCGTCGGCGGGCGGGTGGCGCTCGCCGCACTGGAGGCGGCCGGGGCGGCGAATCTGGAGGGGAAGGTCGTCGTCGACGTCTCGAACCCGATGGCCTTCGAGGACGGGGAGGTGCGGCTGTCTCCCGTGGAGTCGGACAGCGTGGGCGAGCAGATCCAGCGGGCCTTCCCGCACGCGCGCGTGGTGAAGACGCTGAACACGGTCAACTGCAGGGTGATGGTGGAGCCCGCCCTGGTGCCGGGCGAGCACCAGGTCTTCGTGTGCGGCGCGGACACGGACGCCAAGGAGCAGGTCAAGGGCATGCTCGGGGAGTTCGGGTGGCCGCCGCACCGGGTGCTCGACCTGGGCGGCATCCGGTCGGCCCGCAGCGTGGAGATGCTGCTGCCGCTGTGGCTCGATCTCTTCCGGCATCTCGGCCATGCGGAGTTCAACCTGGAGGTGCGCAGGGGCCATTGAAGGCGGTAGGGCCGGGAGGTCGGCCACCGCCGGGGGCTACCCGTCGGTAGCAATTGCTGACAAGCTGTCTACACGGCGTCCGCCGGCGAGCCCAGACGAGGAGCACCCCATGTCCGCCACCGTCTCCTTCAAGGTCCCCTCTCCAGGGGGCCCGCAGCCCGTGACCGTCTCCTACGCGCGCGTGGGCAGCGGCGAACCGCTGCTCCTGCTGCACGGCATCGGTCACCACCGGCAGGCCTGGGACCCGGTGGTGGACATCCTGGCGACCGAGCGCGATGTGATCGCCGTGGATCTGCCCGGTTTCGGCGTCTCCCCCGCCCTGCCGGACGGGCTCGCCTACGACCTGCCCACGACGACGGCCGTCTTCGGCGCGTTCTGCGAGGCGCTGGGACTCGACCGTCCGCATGTGGCGGGCAACTCGCTCGGCGGTCTGCTCGCCCTGGAACTCGGCCGCGGGCAGCTCGCGCGGTCGGTGACCGCTCTGTCCCCGGCCGGCTTCTGGTCCGAGGCCGAGCGGCGCTACGCCTTCGGCGTGCTGCTCGCCATGCGGCACATCTCGCGGCGGCTGCCGCTGCCCCTGGTGGAGCGGCTGTCCCGCTCGGCGGCCGGCCGCACCATGCTGACCAGCACCATCTACGCCCGTCCGGGCCGCCGCTCACCCGAGGCCGTGGTCGCCGAGACATTGGCCCTGGCGCAGGCGACGGGCTTCGACGCGACCCTGCGAGCCGGCAGCACCGTGCGGTTCACCGACGACATCCCCACCGTCCCGGTCACCGTGGCCTGGGGCACCAGGGACATGCTGCTCGTACGCCGCCAGGGGGTGCGCGCCAAGCAGATCGTCCCCCGGGCCCGGCTGGTGCGGCTGCCCGGCTGCGGGCACTGCCCGATGAGCGACGATCCGGCGCTGGTCGCCCGCGTCATCCTCGACGGCAGTCGCCGACCCGGCACGCCTCAGACTCAAGGCGCCTGATCCGAGGGCGACTCCTGCGCCGACCAGCGCACTGCCGACGGCCTGCGCGGCCCCGTAGGAGCCCGCCCCGACGAGCGGGGCCGTGCAGGCGGCGGCGACCGGGATGAGGCCGGAGAACAGCGTGGCGCGCTCGGCGCCGAGCCGCTGCATGCCCATGTACCAGCAGACGAAGCCGACGACGGTGACGACCGCCGCCTGCCACAGCAGCGCGGCGGTCTCGGTGGCATCCGGGCGCCGCAGCCAGGCCGTGCCGTCCGCGAGCAGTCCGGCCGCCGCGGACTCGACCGCCGCCAGGCCGCACACCGTGGCGGACAGCAGCCGGGGGCCCAGGGGCCGCAGAACGGGCACGGCGAGCACGGCGAAGCCGACCTCCCCGGCCAGCGCGCAGGCCGAGAAGGCGATCCCCGTGCCGTCCGTGCGCCCCCACCCCTGGACCGTGAAGGCGCCACCGGCGACCAGCAACGCGCCGTACAGGACACGGGGGTGGGGGCGGCGGCCGTCCAGGAGCGGGACGACAACGGCTACGGCCACGGGCGCGCAGCCCACGAAGACGCCGGGCACCGCCGGTTCCGCGGAGCGCTCGGCCGCGATGACGGCCAGGTTGAAGCCGACCATGCCGACGGCGGCGAGCAGGGCGAGGCGGGCCCACTGGCGGGGCGCGAGCCGCCGCAGCCGCGCCGACGCTCCCGGGCCGGCCAGGGGCAGAAGCAGCAGACAGGCGAGGCCGTAGCGGAGGAACTGGCCGCCCGCGTACGGGTAGTGGCCGAGGACGCTGTTCGCGGTGAAGGACCCGCCCACGAGCACACAGGCGAGGGCGGCGAGGAGGGCTCCTCGGGTGGTGGTGGCGTTCATGGCAGTGACGCTAGGCAGCGCCGCGGTCCGGTTTAAGGTCCATTTCCATGACGTCATCGGAGACCAATCGGGCCGGCACTCCCGCCTGGGAGTTGCTCCTGCCGGCCGCCTCCGCGCCTGCACGCACGCGTGGACGTTCGCTGCAGGCGGCGCTGCGTGAGGCCGTGCGCACGGGGAGGCTGTCACCCGGCACCCGGCTGCCGTCGAGCCGGGATCTCGCCGCCGATCTCGGGGTGTCGCGGGGGCTGATCACCGAGGCGTACGAGCAGTTGACGGCGGAGGGCTATCTGCGCAGCGGGCGGGGTGCGGGCACCTGGGTGGGAGGCGCGGTGCGGGCCGCGCCGCCACGCGCGCGTGACCTCGCCCCGCGCTCCCCCGGGA
Organism: Streptomyces longisporus; assembly: GCF_039532765.1. Lineage (NCBI taxonomy): Bacteria > Bacillati > Actinomycetota > Actinomycetes > Kitasatosporales > Streptomycetaceae > Streptomyces > Streptomyces longisporus. The sequence continues at coordinate 80,064 of NZ_BAAASG010000004.1, read as the reverse complement.
CACGCGCCGACTTCGTGCCCGGCACGCCGGATCTGTCGCTGTTCCCGCGCGCCGCCTGGGCCGCGGCGCAGCGCGCGGTCCTGGCCGAACTGCCCCACCAGGACCTCGGCTACCCCGACCCGCGCGGACTGCCCCAGCTCCGTATGGCCCTGGCGGAACTGCTGGCGCGCCGGCGTGGTGTGGTCGCGGATCCGGAGCGGATCGTGGTCGTCTCCGGGGTGGCGCAGGCGACGACGCTGCTGGGATTCGCGCTGCACGCACGCGGGTTGCGCACGGTCGGCGTCGAGGATCCCGGCAGCCCCCAGCACGACGCGCTGTACGCCTCGGCCGGTGTCACGACCGTGCCGGTGCCCCTGGACGCGGAGGGGATCGTCGTCGGAGCGCTGCGGGACTCGGGCGTGCGGGCCGTCGTGACGACGCCCTCCCACCAGTTCCCCACCGGGATCGCCTACTCCGCGCGCCGCCGCACCGAACTGCTCGACTGGGCGCGGTCCGTGGACGGGCTCGTCGTGGAGGACGACTACGACGGCGACTTCCGCTACGACCGTGCCCCCGTGGGCGCGCTGCAGGGGCTGGACCCGGAGCACGTGGCCTACACGGGCTCCGTCAGCAAGTCACTCGCCCCGCGACTGCGGCTGGGCTGGCTGCTGGTGCCCGAGGCGCTGGCCGAGGAGGTCGTCGAGCGCAAGCGCACCATGGACCTCGGCCATCCCACCCTCGACCAGGCGCTGTTCGCCCGATTCGTGGAGCGCGGCGACTACGACCGGCAGCTCCGCCGCTGCCAGCGCGCGTACCGCGAGCGCCGTGACGCACTCGTGGCCGCGCTGCAGGAGCACTTCCCGGGCGCACAGGTCGCCGGGATCGCGGCGGGACTGCACGTCATCGCCGCACTCCCGCACCGCTACGGTCCCCAGGAGGGCTTCCTCGCGCGCGTGGCCGCGGCCGGTGTCGCCGTACGCCCGCTGACGGACTACACGCACGCGCGTGCAGAGCACGAGGCCGGCGGCGGCATACGGCTGGTGCTGGGGTACGCGCATCTGTCGCCCGCCAGGATCAGGGCAGGTGTACGGCTGATGGCGCAGGCAGCCGGCGTATGACCGGAGGATGACTGTGCGGGGAGCGACGGGTGGCCCGTCCCTTTCGTCACGGCAGTCGGTTCCTTCGCGGACCGGTTCCCGTGTCCCTGCGGCCAGTTGTTCACCCGGGGTTTCCGTGTGCGCTGCGGTGCACCAGTAGTTGTGGCATCGCACACTGGCCGGATCCCGTCCCTGGAGGCGCATCCATGTCACACCGTCCGTTCCCCGGCCGCCGCAGCGTCCTGCGCGGCTCCCTCGCCGCGTCGGCGGCCCTGACCCTGCCCGGCACGCTCGGCGCGGCACCGGCGTTCGCCCTCTCGGGGCGCCCCACGGCGGGCTGGGGCGTCCAGGCAGGAGACGTGACCTGCGACTCGGGGCTGGTGTGGGTGCGCTCCGACCGTCCGGCCCGGATGATCGTCGAGACGTCCGCGACGGAGTCCTTCCGCAACCCGCACAGATGGCACGGTCCGCTGCTCGGCGCGGACTCGGACTTCACCGGCACCACCCGGCTGCGCGGGCTGCCGTCCGGCGAGCAGATCCACTACCGCGTGCTGCTGGCCGATCCGGACGACCCGCGCCGCACCGGCGAGCCGGTGACCGGCACCTTCCGTACGGCCCCGGCGAAGCGCCGCCAGGGCGTGAAGTTCGTGTGGTCCGGCGACCTGGCCGGACAGGGCTGGGGCATCAACGAGTCGATCGGCGGCTACCGCATCTTCGACGCGATGGCGAAGGTGGACCCGGACTTCTTCCTGTGCAGCGGCGACAACATCTACGCCGACGGCCCGATCTCCGCCACCGCCACGCTGCCGGACGGCAGCATCTACCGGAACGTCACCACCGAGGAGAAGTCGCACGTCGCGACCACCCTGGACGACTACCGGGGCAACTTCCGCTACAACCTGCTCGACCGGGCGCTGCGCCGGTTCAACGCCCAGGTGCCGAACATCATCCAGTGGGACGACCACGAGGTCCGCAACAACTGGTACCCGGGCGAGGTCATCGGCTCCGGCACGCCCTACCCGGCCGGCACCAGGCTCGACGACCTGGCGCTGCGCTCCCGGCAGGCCTTCTCCGAGTACTTCCCGATCTCGACCATCAGCGGCCGCCCGGACGGCCGGATCTACCGCAAGGTCAGCCACGGCCCGCTCCTTGACGTGTTCGTGCTCGACATGCGCACCTACCGCAACGCCAACTCGCCGGACGACCAGGCCACCGACCCGGTGGGCATCCTCGGCCGCGAGCAGCTGGAGTGGCTCAAGCGGGAACTGTCCAGGTCCCGCGCGGTGTGGAAGGTGATCGCCAACGACATGCCGCTCGGACTGGTCGTGCCCGACCCGGTCGAGGGCAAGCCCAACTTCGAGGCCGTCGCACAGGGCGACCCGGGCGCCCCGCTGGGCCGCGAGCTGCAGATCGCCGAACTGCTGCGGTTCATCAAGCACCGGCGGATCACCGGCACCGTGTGGCTGACGGCGGACGTGCACCACACCTCCGCGCAGCACTACGACCCGTCGCGGGCCGCCTTCAAGGACTTCGAGCCGTTCTGGGAGTTCGTGTCCGGCCCGCTCAACGCCGGTGCCTTCCCGGCCAACGCACTCGACGGCACCTTCGGGCCCGACCGGGTGTTCGTGAAGGCGCCGACGACCGCGAACGTCTCGCCGGCCCAGGGCTACCAGTTCTTCGGCGAGGTCGACATCGACGGGGCCAGCGGCGAGTTGACGGTGCGGCTGCGTGAATACGACGGCACCGTACTGTTCACGCAGGTGCTGCAGCCGGGCCGGGTCGGCCAGTAACTCCCGTACGCTTTCCCGTGGGCCGCGCACCGGCGTCATCCCCCGGTGCGCGGTGCCGCTCCGTACGCGTGTTCGTAGCTACAAATGGAGCATAACGACACTTTACCGATCAGTCACAAAGCGTTCGTGATCACGCAACACCTTTCCTTCACAGTGGTTGCATGAGTCGAGAAATGTCTGATGTGACCCGTGCGAAGCACGGCCGTCCCGTGCACCACTGGCGGCGCGACGTCGTAGAACTCGCCGCCCTGTTCACGTCCGTCGCCGTGGCGGACGGCGTGGCGAACCTGGTCGGGCACGGGCCCGACGGTCCGGCGCTGCTGGTGATCTCGGCGGTCGCCCTGGCCGCCACGGCGGGGTTCCACACCTGGTGGACACGCCGCCACGGTCATGCACCTCCGGCCGGCGATACCGACGCCCGGTCGCTGCCCCAGGGGCAGCAGGCCGGGCCGTCCGACGAGCGGTCGGCGACGCCGGAGACCGAGCCCGGTCAGAGCGCGCTGTGGCGGATGCGGACGACGGTGAAGGACGAACCGGGGTCGCTGGCCGCGCTGTGCACGGCGCTGGCCGGACGGCAGGTCGACATCCTGAGTCTGCAGACGCATCCGCTGGCCGAGGGCACGGTGGACGAGTTCCTGCTGCGGGCTCCCGGCGGACTCATGGCCTCCGAACTCACCAAGGTGGTCTCGCTGGCCGGGGGTACCGACACCTGGATCGAGCGGGCCGACGCCCACGATCTGGTGGACGCCCCCACCCGGGTCCTGGGTCTGGCCGCCCGCACCGCCCTGGACGCGGCGGAACTACCGCTTGCCCTGAGGCAGTTGCTGGGCCGGTGCACCATCCGCCAGCTGCCCGCCACGCCGGTCGGCGGCGGCCGCGGCCCTGCCAAGGTGCCCGTGGAGGGTGCGCTGGAGGACACCGTGATGCGGCTGAGGGCGCCGGAAGGCGGAGTGATCACCGTGGAGCGGCCGTATCTGCCGTTCACCCCGACCGAGTTCGCCCGGGCGCGGGCGCTGGTGGAGCTGGACGCCCGGCTCGGGCCACGGGTGCCGCACAGCCAGCACGTGCTGACGCTGCCCGAGGGCAACGAGATCACCGTACGGCGGGCCGACACGCGTGACCTGGAGGCCGCGAAGGCGATGCACGAGCGGTGCTCGGCGCGGACGCTCGGCATGCGGTACCACGGGCCGGTCGGCGACGCGGACCGCTATCTGAGCCATCTGCTCAGCCCGCGCTTCGGCCGCACCCTCGCGGTGCAGACCGCGTCGGGACGCCTCGTCGGCCTCGGCCATCTGCTGTGGGACGGGGACGAGACCGAGGTCGCGCTGCTCATCGAGGACAAGTGGCAGCGCCGCGGCGTCGGCGGTGAACTGCTGGAGCGGCTGGTGGCGATGGCGGCCGAGGCGGGCTGCGAGAGCGTCTACGCCGTGACACAGGCCTCCAACACCGGCATGGTCGCGGCGATGCGGGGCCTCGGGCTTCCCCTCGACTACCAGATCGAGGAGGGCACCCTGGTGATCACGGCCCGCCTGCCCAAGGGCCGGGCCGGCTCCCGGCTGCCGTACGAGGTGGCGCAGGAGCAGGTCGGCGAGCCGATCGCACGGGACTAGCTCCCGGCACAGGACATCCGGAGACGGCCCGGCGGGAACGCCGGGCCGTTTCGCATACGGAGGTTCCCTCGGAGCACGTCCTACGCCCTCGGCTCAATCCGGATGACGTGCGGCGGCAACTCGTATGAGGATGGACGGCATGTCACAGACCACTGACCCGCTGCCCCGCGAGGTCGCCGACGCATACGTCGACGAGCTCATCGCCCTCGACCCGGTGACCGGAACGTACCTCGGTGTGAAGGAGAGTTCGAGCAGGCTGCCCGACCTCTCGCCCGCGGGCCAGGAGGCCCTCGCGGAACTGGCACGGCGGACCCTGGCGCGGCTCGACGCGGCCGAGCGGCAACCCGGCGCGGACAGTGACATCGAGCGCCGGTGCGGACGGCTGCTGCGTGAGCGGCTCAATGCCGAACTGGCCGTGCACGAGGCCGAGGAGGGGCTGCGTCGCGTCGGGAACATGGCCACGCCCGCGCATTCGGTGCGCGAGGTGTTCACCGTGACGCCGAACCAGTCCGAGGAGGACTGGGCGGCGATCGCCGAGCGGCTGCGGGCCGTGCCGACCGCGTACGCCGGTTACCGGGAGTCCCTCTCCCTCGGTCTGGAGCGCAAGCTGTACGCGGCTCCGCGCCCGACGGCCACGTTCGTCGAGCAGCTCACCGAATGGTCGGACACGGACGGAAAGGGCCGCGGCTGGTTCGAGGACTTCGTCTCGGCGGGCCCCGAATCGTTGCGCACGGAGCTGGACGAGGCGGCCCGCGCGGCGACCGCGGCCGTCGTGGAGCTGCGCGACTGGATGCGCGACGTGTACGCGCCGGCGATCGAGGGCGCGCCGAACACCGTGGGCCGTGAGCGCTACGGGCGCTGGACGCGCTACTTCAACGGCACGGACCTCGACCTGGACGAGGCGTACGCGTACGGCTGGGCCGAGTTCCACCGGCTGCTCGGCGAGATGAAGCAGGAGGCCGAGAAGATCCTGCCGGGCGCCGAGACGCCGTGGGTGGCGCTCGCGCACCTCGACGAGCACGGCAAGCACATCGACGGCGTCGACGAGGTCCGCGACTGGCTGCAGGGCCTGATGGACCAGGCGATCGACGAACTGGACGGCACCCACTTCGAACTCGCCGAGCGGGTACGGAAGGTGGAGTCCTGCATCGCCCCGCCCGGCGGCGCGGCAGCCCCGTACTACACACCCCCGACGGAGGACTTCTCCCGCCCCGGCCGCACCTGGCTCCCGACGATGGGGCAGACCCGCTTCCCGGTCTACGACCTCGTCTCGACCTGGTACCACGAGGGCGTCCCCGGCCATCACCTGCAGCTCGCGCAGTGGGCGCACGTCGCCGCCGACCTCTCCCGCTACCAGGCCACCATCGGCGGGGTCAGCGCCAACGTCGAGGGCTGGGCGCTGTACGCGGAGCGGCTGATGGACGAGCTCGGCTACCTCACGGACGCGGAGCAGCGGCTCGGCTACCTCGACGCACAGATGATGCGGGCGGCCCGGGTCATCGTCGACATCGGCATGCACCTGGAGCTGGAGATCCCCGCGGACTCCCCCTTCCACCCCGGCGAGCGCTGGACCCCCGAGCTGGCCCAGGAGTTCTTCGGCGCCCACAGCAGCCGGCCGGCGGACTTCGTGGAGAGCGAGCTGACCCGCTATCTGACCATCCCCGGCCAGGCCATCGGCTACAAGCTCGGCGAGCGGGCCTGGCTGCAGGGCCGGGCGAAGGCGCGCGAGCGGCACGGCGACGCGTTCGACCTCAAGGCCTGGCACATGGCGGCGCTCTCGCAGGGCTCGCTCGGCCTGGACGACCTGGTGGACGAGCTCGCCCAGCTCTGACGGCCGGGCAGCTCAGCGGCGGAAGCCGCCCTCCGAGTCGATCACCTGGCCGGTGATCCAGTCCGCCTCGTCCGTGGCGAGCCACGCGATGAGGCGGGCGGGATCGTCGGGCATGCCCCAACGCCCGGCCGGGAAACAGGAGGCGGCTGCGGACGGCTCGTACGTCTCCCCGGTCGCGTAGTCCGTGTCCACCGGGCCGGGGTTGACGGTGTTCACGGTGATCGCCTGCTCGGCGAACGTGGTCGACAGCGAGCGGGTGATCGAGTCGAGGGCGCCCTTCTGGAGGGCGTAGGCGATCTCGCCGGGCATGCCGCCCGCGATGTCCTGGCCGGAGGTCATCATCACGACGCGTCCGCCCGGGGTGTGCTGCGGCAGTGCGGCGCGGTGCCGGGCGTGGCCTGGACGAGGAGCAGCACCGAGCGGGTGTCGACCGCCCAGTGCGCGTCCAGCTCCCCCATCGGCGTCGATGGTGTCGAGGGTGCCGTCGCTGCCGCTGAGGGCGTGGTGGGCGACGAGGATGTCGAGCCGTCCGCCCAGCGCCGAGGCGGCCGTGGCGACGAGTTCGTCGGGTGCGGCCGGGTCGGCGAGGCGGCCAGGACCGGCGACGATCCGGGCCGCGGGATGGCGGTGTCGTGCGGGACGTGATGGGGCAGGGCGGTACGGCCGCGCAGAGGCAGCAGCTCACGGCGCAGGTCTTCGGGAGCGGGATGCGGCAGTCAGGGCATGGACGACCATGAGGGGCAACGCTTCGAGCCGACGCCCGCGATTATCCGTGCTCGATGCGCCGCAACTGGACGAGGCCGAGCCAGGTCTCCGGTCCCGGCTGGACATTGGCCGCGCGCACGGCGTACCGCCCCGGTTCCAGCACGACCCGCAGGCAGTCGGTCCGCTCCGTTTCCGATCCTGGCCAGGCCGAGTCGAACAGCACGACCGTGCCGGGCACTTCCCAGCGCACCTCGTGTCCCCAGTCCGCCGTGGCGAGTGCCGCGGGGACCCCGGCCAGGAGTTCGGCCTCCGAGTTCGCCGCCCACCACCGTATGAAGGCTGCGTGCTCGGGCAGGAAGGCGGTGGAGGCGGGTTCGTCGCCCAGGACCAGGGCGGCCGAGTCGCCGACCGGGAGCAGCCCCACGAATCCGTCGACCTCGCAGGCCCGGTCGTAGTCGGAGGCGGTCTCCTCGCCGTCGGCGCCCGACCAGAACGGCAGCACCGTCTCGGGCACCGCAATGAGCGGCCCGCCGCCCGACTCGACCCATTCCAGCGCACCGGGTTCCGCGTATCGCACCATGGCGCAGAACCGTACACGGCCGCGGAACCGATGAATCCGCCGTCCCCCGTCCCGCCCCCGTACACGATCCGGTTCAGCAGCCGCAGTCCTCCGCGTCCACGGGAGCCGTCAGCGGGTCGGCGGGGCGGCGCTCGCGGCCCTCCCAGGTCTCGTACTCGAAGCCCTCGCGCGCCCAGTACTCGAAGCCGCCGAGCATCTCCTTGACCTGGTAGCCGAGTTCGGCGAGGGCGAGCGCGGCCCGGGTGGCGCCGTTGCAGCCGGGGCCCCAGCAGTACGTGACCACCGGCACCGACTTGTCCAGGAGCTGCTCGGCCTGCTCGGGGATGAGCGCGGTCGGCAGGTGGACCGCGCCGGGGATGTGGCCCTGGTCCCAGGACTCGGTGGAGCGGGAGTCCAGGACGACGAACCCGGGGTGGCCGCCGGAGGCGAGAGCGGCGGCGACGTCCGACACGTCGGCGTGGAAGACCAGGCTCGCGCGGAAGTAGGCGGCGGCCTCGGCCGGGGCCGCCGGGGCCACGCGCAGGACAGGGTTGACGGCGGTCGCGGTGCTGCTCATGATCTGGCCTGCTTTCTCCGTGGTTGTCGCTACGGCCAGAAATCTACGGGCGGCGATGATCTCCCAGAAGGGGCATTCACCGGCCTGCGCCTTGCCCGGCCGTGGATTCCCCTGCTATTTCTGCGTCATGACCGCGTTTTCCCCGGACGCCACCGACTGGCGCATCCTCGACGTCCTCCAGCGCGAGGGCCGGGCCAGCTTCGCCGAGCTGGCACGCGCCGTCTCCATGTCGCCGAGCGCGGTCACCGAGCGGGTGCGCCGCCTGGAGGAGGCGGGCGTCATCCAGGGGTACGCGGCCGTGGTGGACCCCGAGCGGCTGGGACTGCCGATCCTCGCGTTCGTACGGCTGCGCTATCCGAACGGCAACTACAAGCCCTTCCACGACCTGGTCGCCGTGACGCCCGAGATCCTCGAGGCCCACCATGTGACCGGCGACGACTGCTTCGTCATCAAGGTCGCCGCCCGCTCGATGCGTCACCTGGAGGAGGTGTCGGGCAAGATCGGCACGCTCGGCTCGGTGACCACGAGCGTCGTCTACTCGTCCCCGCTGCCCCGGCGCCCTCTCGGTCACTGACCTCGCTGCCGGACCACCGAGCCCGATCTCCCCTTGACGACCTCCAGTTGTGCGTGGATACGGCGCCTCAGGTCGGCGACATGGCTGACGATGCCGACGCTGCGGTCGCGCTCGCGCAGCGAGTCGAGCACGTCGAGGACCTCGTCGAGGGTCTGGTCGTCGAGGCTGCCGAAGCCCTCGTCGATGAAGAGCGTGTCCAGGCGCACTCCGCCGGCCTCGTCGGTGACGACGTCCGCGAGGCCGAGGGCGAGCGCCAGGGAGGCGAAGAACGTCTCGCCGCCCGACAGCGTCGCCGTGTCCCGCTCGCGTCCGGTCCATGCGTCGACGACGTGCAGTCCGAGACCGCTGCGGCCGCGCCCGGTCCGGTCGTCGGAGTGGACGAGCGTGTAGCGGCCGGACGACATGCGCTGCAGCCGCACCGTCGCGGCGGCGGCCACCTGTTCAAGGCGGGCCGCGAGCACATACGACTCCAGGCGCATCTTCCGCTCGTTGTCCGCGGAGGTGCCGGCGGCGAGGGAGGCCAGGCGGGCCACCCGGTCGTACTCCTCGCGCAGCGGGGCAAGCCGTCGTACTCCCGCGGCGGACCGGGCGGAGAGCCGGTCGAGTTCGGTGCAGCGGCGGGCGGCCGCGTCCCGTGCGGAGGCGGCATCGCGCAGCCGCTGGGCCGCGACGGCGGCGGCCCGTTCCGCCGAGGCGAGGTCGGCGGGCGGCTGCTGGGCCGCGGCCGCGGTCTCCGCCTCGGCGAGGACGGCGCGCACGGCGGCCTCCTCGGACTGCCAGGCGTCCAGACGGCGTTGGAGTTCGCGGTGGGCGGCGTCGTCCAGGAGTGCGGCGGCCGCGGCCTGCGGGGTGTCGAAGCCGGCGCGGAAAGCGGCGTCGGCGAGCCGGGCGTCGGCTTCCTTGAGCCGCTGGGCGGTGTCCTCGGCCACCCGCGCGGCCTCGGCGCCCTCGGTGAGCAGCGCGACCTGGCGCTCCAGTTGCGCCGCCCGTGCGGCCACGCTCTGAGCCGTGCCGCGCGCCTGCGCCAACTCCCCTTCCAGGTCGCTCCGTTCGCGGTCGAGCCGCTCACGGTGGCCCACCCGCGAGGCGGCCCTGACCGCGGCCTCCTGCCGCACCGCGGTCCGCCGCTCGTGCTCCTGCTCCGCCCGCCGCAGCTGCTCGCTCGCCGGGTGCAGGTCGGAGGCGGCACCGCGCACCTGCGCGTACAGCCGCTCCAACTCCTCGACCTCTTCGGCGAGTCGGGCCGTGGGCGTGTCACCCGCCTCGGCCGTCGCGGCGGCGAGCGCCTCTCGTACGACGCCGAGGCGCCGCTCGTCCTCGGCGCGCTGTTCGTCGGCGCGCTGGTAGGCGGCGAGGGCGCGCTCCTCGGCCTCGCGGTCGACGTGCCCGGCGACCTTGCGCGCGGGGGCGGGGTGCTCGGTGGCTCCGCAGACGGCGCACGGCTCGCCCTCGGTGAGGCCTGCGGCCAGCTCGGCCGCGATGCCGTTCAGGCGCTGTTCCTTGAGGTCCAGCCAGTGGGTGCGGGCCTCGCCCGCCCGTTCGCGGGCGGCGAGCACGCGCGCGTGGGCCTCGTCGGTGTCGCGGGCGAGCTGATCGCGCTGTCGGGCCGCGCCGAGCCTGCGCTGAGCGGGCTCGCGCTGCACACCGAGCTGCTCGGCCCTGGTCGCGGCCTCCTGTGCGGATTCGATACGGGCCTGAAGGCCTGCGCGGGTGGCCTCCCAGTCCGCGAGCCAGGCCTCGGCCTCCTGCAGGACGTCCTCGTCGGCACGCTCCTGCCGGTCCAGACCGGCACGCTCCGCGACGAGTTCGGCCAGTCGCTGCTCGGCGCGCCGCGCGGACTCCAGTCCACCGAGCTCCTCGGCACTCCGACGCGCGGCAGCGGCCAGCCCGGCGGCACCGGCGTCGGCGAGAGCACCGGGCGGCTCCGCGCGTGGGGCGGTGGCGCCCCGGGCATCCGGCAGCTCGTCGCGGGCGCCGCGGTCGGCGACCGCGTCCCGCGCCCCTGCGGGTCCGGTCGCACCGGCCTCGGCATCAGCATCCCGCGGCAGTGCAGAACCGAACCCGTCGCCGGCCGCGAACACATCGCGCGGCCCCGCGCACTCGGCCGCATCGCCGGGAGCCAAGGGGGGCACGCGATGTGTGCTGGGTGCGGGCTTGTCGTGGCTGGTCGCGCGGTTCCCCGCGCCCCTGTCGCCGCCGGTGTCCCGCCACCCCGCGAGCCCCGACGCATCGCCCTCGCCGAGGGCTTCCCGCAGCAGTGCCCGCGCGCGTGCCTCCGCCTGTGTGGCGCGTCGGTGTTCCGCCTCCGCGGCCTCCCGGAGCTCCAGTGCGGGCGCCACCGCCTCGGCCTTGCGGGCCCGCTCCATGCGCGCCTGCGCCTCCCGGTGGGCGGTGGCACGCTCCTCAAGTCGTGCGGCGCGCTCGCGCGCCTCGGCGAAACGCTGCTGCAGCCGGGCCACTTCGCGTACGTCGCCCAGCGCGCGCTCGGCGGCCGCCTGCGCCGATTCCACGGCCGTGAGGCGGCAGTGGGCGATGGTCAGCTGCTCCCGTGCGGTGCTGCGGGCGACGGCCGCGGCGCTGAGGACGCCCTCCGCCAAGCCCGGCTCCCCCGGCGCCAGTTGAGGCAGTTCCATCGCACCGTCCGCCGCCTGCTGCATGCGGTGTGCGTCGGCGAGCAGTGCCGCGTCCCCCTCGCGCACCTGCGCCTCGGCCGCCCGGCGGCGCTCCGCGAGCCGCTTCTCGACCTCGGCGAAGCGGTGGGTGTCGAAGAGGCGGCCCAGCAGCTTGCCGCGCGCCTCGGCGTCGGCGCGCAGGAAGCGCGCGAAGTCGCCCTGGGGCAACAGCACGACCTGGCAGAACTGCTCGCGGCTCATGCCGAGCAGTTGGGTGATCTCCTCGCCGATCTCCTGGTGCGAGCGGCTGAGGTCCTTCCAGGCGCCGGCCGCCGCGTCGTACTCGCGCAGCCGGCTCTGGGCCTTCTCCAGTGTCGTGCCCGAGCCGCGCCTCTTGGGGCGCTCCCAGGGCGGCTGCCGGGTGACCTCCAAGCGGCGTCCGGCCACGGTCAGTTCGAGGGTCACCCCGGTGCGCGTACCGGATGCCGCGTGATCGCTGCGCAGGGCCAGGCCCTGACTGCTCTGACGGGCGCCGGGAACGGAGCCGTAGAGCGCGTAGCAGACCGCGTCGAGTACGGACGTCTTGCCCGCTCCCGTCGGCCCGTGCAGCAGGAAGAGCCCGGCGGCCGACAACTCGTCGAAGTCGACGGTCTGGGAGCCGCCGAACGGCCCGAACGCCGTGATGTCCAGCCGGTGCAGCCTCATCGCGCCACCTCCCGCACGGCCTCGTCGGCACGCACCGCGTCGAACGCGTCCCTCAGTACGGCCTGTTCGCGCTCGTCGGGTCCGGCGCCGCGCACATGGGCGACGAAGTCCTCGGCGATCTCCTGGTCGCTGCGGCCCGCGAGCCGACTGGCGTACGACACGTCCGGGTCGTCCGGTGCCCGCTCGGGGTCGAAGACGAGGCTCAGGGTGTGCGGGAAGCGCTCGGTGAGCCGGGCCATGGGATCGGCCGGGCGGACCGGGTCGGTGAGGGTGGCCTCGACCCATGCCTCTTCAACCGGGGCGAGCCCGGGATCGGCGAGCAGTTCCTCCAGGGTGCCCCGGATCCTCGCCAGCCCGCGCGGCACGGGGCAGTCGACGCGCTCGGCGGTGACGGAGCCGTCGGCGTCGAGGTCGACGAGCCACATGGTCTTGCGGTGGTCGGCCTCGGAGAAGGAGTACGGCAGCGGGGAGCCGGAGTAGCGCACCCGCTCGGTGATCGTCTGGCAGCCGTGCAGATGGCCGAGGGCTGCGTAGTCCACACCGTCGAAGACCCCGGCGGGCACGGCGGCGACCCCACCGACTGTGATGTCCCGCTCGCTGTCGCTGACCTCGCCGCCGGTGACGAAGACGTGTGCGAGGACGACGGAGCGCGTGCCCCGCGCGCGCGTGGCGAGGTCGGCGCGGACCCGTTCCATGGCGGCGGCGAGCACCGCCTCGTGTGCCGCTTTCTCCACACCGAACTCGTCCTTGACCAGGGCCGGTTCGAGATACGGCAGCCCGTAGAAGGCCACGTCCCCGTGGGCGTCGGACAGTACCACCGGTGTTCCGCACGCCGACGGCTCGGTCCGCAGATGGATGCCGGCCCGCCCGATGAGACCGGCGCCGACACCGAGCCGGCGGGCCGAGTCGTGGTTCCCGGAGATCATCACCGTGGGCACGCCGAGGTCGGCGAGGCGGTGCAGCGCGTCGTCGTACAACTCGACCGCGGCCAGCGGCGGCACCGCCCTGTCGTACACGTCCCCCGACACGACCACCGCGTCCACACCGCGCTCACGCACGGTCGTGACGAGGTGGCCGATGAACTCGGCCTGGGCCCCGAGCATGTTCACCCGATGGAACGCCCGGCCCAGATGCCAGTCGGAAGTGTGCAGCAGCCTCATGATCCCCGACCCTAACGGCCGGGTCTGACATCACGGTCGGTTACTCCCGTATCAGCCCGTCATAACCCGCCCCGTCCCGGTCCGTTACGCCCTTTTCGTTCCGGTCTTCAGGCGTCCCCGTAGGCCTCCCCGCCCAGTTCGAACCCGGCCGTCCCGGCGGTCGCGTCCGCGAGCCAGGCCCGGAAGGCGTCCACGTCGGAGTCCGGGAGGCCGATCTCGATGGTGACCTCCTCGCCGTAGCGCACGTCGCGCACCTCGCGGCCCGTCGCGTGCAGGTCGTTCTGGACCTTGCCGGCGCGCTGGTGGTCGACGGTCACCGTGGCCAGCCGGAACCTGCGGCGGGTGAGGGTGCCGAGGACGTCCAGGGCCTCGCCCACCGCGCCGCCGTACGCCCTGATGAGTCCGCCCGCGCCGAGCTTGACGCCGCCGTAGTAGCGGGTGACGACGGCGACGACGTACCGCATGTCCCGGCGCAGCAGCATCTGCAGCATAGGGACGCCCGCGGTGCCGCCCGGTTCACCGTCGTCGCTCGCCTTCTGGACGGAGGCGTCGGCGCCGATGACGTAGGCCCAGCAGTTGTGGGTGGCGTCCGCGTGCTCCTTGCGCACGGCGGCGATGAAGTCCTGGGCCTCCTGCTCGGTGGCCGCCGGCGCCAGGGCGCACAGGAAGCGCGAGCGGTTGACCTCGGTCTCGTGCACGCCCGCGTGGGCGACCGTGCGGTATTCGTCCTGCATCCGGCCAGCCTATGCGGCGCGCGTGCGCCCGCCCCCGCCGGAAGGGCGGGCCGATGGCTGCCCGGGAGCAGTCGGCTCAGTCCTACTTGCCGTCGTTCTTCTTCCTGCCCCGCGGCACGAGCATGCTCGTCAGCAGTGCCGTGCCCGGGGCGAGCGCCTCCCAGGCGGGTCCGTGCCAGGCCAGTACCGCGATCGCCGAGGTCGGGAACTTCAGCCGTACCTCGTCCAGGGCGTCGTCGAGGCTGTCGCCCGCCAGTTCCAGGACGAGTTCTTCCAGGCCGGGGTTGTGCCCGACCAGGAGCAGTGTCTCGACCTCGGCGGGCACCTCGTGCACCGCGGTCAGCAGGTCGGACACATCGGCGGCGTACAGCCGGGGGTCACGGCGTACCGGCGGCGGGGTGCCCCACTGGGCCGAGGCCAGTTCCCAGGTCTGCCGGGCGCGCAGGGCGGTGGAGCACAGGGCGAGGTCCGGCAGGCAGTCGGCCTCGGCCAGGGCGCGTCCCGCGGCCGGTGCGTCCCGGCGGCCGCGCGGCGCGAGCGGGCGTTCGTGGTCGGGGACGCCCTCGGGCCAGGCCGATTTGGCGTGCCGCAGCACCACCAGGCGGCGCAGCGGGCCGGCTCCCGCGCGCGCGATCATGCCGGCGATCCGAGGTCGCGGGTGAGCTCCAGGCCGAGCAGCCGGTCCGCGTAGGCGTACGTCTCGAACCGGGCGCCGTCCGGCAGCTCCGACTCGGTCTCCACCCAGGCCAGCACGTCGAGCACGGAGGGGACGTCCAGGTCGTCCTCCCAGGCGGTACGCAGGCGGGCGCGCGCCTCGTCGGGAATCGGCCGCGACGGCTGCCGCGCCCAGGCGGCGACCGCCCGGCGCCAGCGGGCGAGGGTTTCACGGGCTTCGTCCAGGGCGGCCGCGTCGAGCCGCAGGGGTGTGCTCCGGCTCCGGCAGAGCAGGGCCAGGCGCAGGGCGGCCGGGTCTGCGCCGTCGGTGGTGCCGGGTGCCTCCGAGTCGACGGGGGCGACGGCGACCCGGACGCCGTCGGGTGTCGCGCCGCCCTCCCCCACGACGTGCAGGACCTGGGCCTCGCCCAGCCCCGGACCGACGTCCCGCCGGTCCTCGAAGGGCCGGATGCCGAGGGCGGCCGCCCCGGACCGCAGCTCCGCCTGGCCCCGTTCGGCGGTCAGCACGCCCCACACCGGGGTGCCGCCGAGTTCCAGGGCCCGCACGAGGAGGTCGGCGACCAGCAGCACCCGCAGGGCGCCGGTGTGGAAATCCGGCACATGGGCTTCGACCCGGGTCAGCCCCCGGCGGACCGGGGCGGCGTCGACGGACTCGCCGGTTCGGGCGTCGGTGATGCGCAGCACGGGCTGAGCGTAGGCGGGCGGACGGCCGCGCGCAGGCATCCGGCGCGAATTCCGCCCACGGCGGCGGATTTCCACCACGCGCGCGTGCCACTGCCCCGCGCGGATATGACGTACGCGCGCGTGCAGAGCCATCCCCTTCGCTCGCACCTCCCTCACCGCCCCCACGAGGCGCCGACCTATAACTCCGTGCCCGTCGAGTACCGCCACCGCCGACGTCTCCCCCACGACGTCTGCCACCTGCGGCAGGAAGTGGTCGACCGCGCCGAAGCGGGGGGCTCCTTGGATCACGCCGGCGATCCGAGGTCGCGGGTGAGCTCCGGGCCCAGCAGCCGGTCATGCGCCGACAGCCGGACGAACCACCCTTCATGGTGCGGCGGAAGGCGGGGAATCATCGTGAACTCCCGGCCGTTGTGGGACAGAAGGGCATGTCCAAGAGGTGCGGGAGGCTGCGGTGTACGGCGACGAGGCAACGATCCGCAGGATCCTCACCGAGTCCGGCGACACCTGGGCCGTGGTGGGCCTCTCGTCGAACCGGGGCCGCGCCGCCTATGGCGTCGCCCAGGTGCTGCAGCGCTTCGGCAAGCGCATCGTGCCCGTCCACCCCAAGGCGGAGACGGTGCACGGCGAGCAGGGGTACGCCTCCCTCGCCGACATCCCCTTCGACGTGGACGTCGTCGACGTCTTCGTCAACAGCGACCTCGCCGGAACGGTCGCCGACGAGGCGGTCGCCAAGGGCGCCCGGGCCGTCTGGTTCCAGCTCGGCGTGATCGACGAGGCGGCGTACGACCGCACGCGTGCGGCGGGCCTCGACATGGTGATGGACCGCTGCCCCGCCATCGAGATACCGCTGCTCGGCTGAGGCAGCCGGGGCCCGCGCGCCTCCACATATGGCACCGGTCACACAGCAAGCGCTCCCGGGCTACCGCCACTCCACTGCGGATTTTGTGGGCGGTTCCAGGGGTGACAGCGGTTTCCACCGCGTACAGATCCCCTGAAGGGCTGTCCAGGAAGCACCCGGCCGTTGGTCAAAACTTCGCCATGGGTCTTCTGCTCGCCCCCTGATGTTTCCTAATCTGCGACGTCGCACGCACTGAAAACAAGTATTCAATTGGTGAGAGGTCGCTGAAAATATGGTGAGCGTCGAGCAGACCTCCGTGGAGGAGGCCAGGGGTCCCGGTGGCCTCAGGCGTGACGTCGGACTGATCGGTCTGATGTGGGCCTCCGTCGGTTCCATCATCGGCTCGGGATGGCTCTACGGAGCCCATGACGCAGTCATCCAGGCCGGCCCGGCGGCGATCATCTCGTGGGTGATCGGCGCGGTCGCGATCGTGCTGCTGGCGCTGGTCCACGCCGAGCTGGGCGGCATGTTCCCGGTGGCGGGCGGTACGGCCCGTTATCCGCACTACGCGTTCGGCGGCCTGGCCGGCATGTCGTTCGGCTGGTTCTCCTGGCTCCAGGCCGCGACCGTCGCCCCGATCGAGGTCGAGGCCATGATCGGGTACGCCGGTCACTGGTCCTGGGCACAGGGCCTCCAGCACGCCGACAAGACCCTGACCGCCAGCGGTCTGGCCGTGGCGGTCGTACTCATGGCCGTCTTCGTCGGGGTGAACTTCTTCGGCGTACGGGCGCTGGCGCACACCAACAGCGCGGCGACCTGGTGGAAGATCGCCGTCCCGCTGGGCGCGATCTTCATCATGGCGGCGACCCACTTCCACCCGGGCAACTTCCACTCCGAGGGCTTCGCGCCGTTCGGCGCGAAGGGCGTGCTCGCGGCGATCAGCACCAGCGGCATCATCTTCGCGCTGCTCGGCTTCGAGCAGGCCATTCAGCTGGCGGGCGAGAGCCGCAACCCGAAGCGAGACCTGCCGCGCGCCACGCTCGGCTCGGTGGCGATCGGCGCCGTCATCTACGTCCTCCTCCAGGTCGTGTTCATCGGCGCGCTGCCGCACAGCAGCTTCGCGCACGGCTGGGCCCAGCTCGCGTTCAAGGGCGACACCGGGCCGTGGGCCGGTGTCGCGACCCTGGCGGGTCTCGGCTGGCTCGCCTTCGTCCTCTACCTCGACGCGATCATCTCCCCCGGTGGTACCGGCCTCATCTACACCACCGCCACCTCACGCGTCTCCTACGGCCTGGCGAAGAACGGCTACGCGCCGAAGATCTTCACCAAGACCGACTCGCGCGGTGTGCCGTGGTTCGGCCTCATCATGTCCTTCATCACCGGCGTGATCTGCTTCCTGCCCTTCCCCAGCTGGCACAAGCTGGTCGGCTTCATCACCTCGGCGAGCGTCCTGATGTACGCGGGCGCACCGCTGGCCTACGGCGTGTTCGCCGACAAGCTGCCGCACCTCGAGCGCCCGTACCGGCTGCCCGGTGGCAAGGTGATCTCACCGGTGGCCTTCGTGGTGGCCAACCTGATCATCTACTGGTCCGGCTGGGACACCCTGTGGCGGCTCGGACTGGCGATCGTCCTCGGCTACCTGCTCCTCGGCGGCTACGCCTGGTGGGCCAACTCCACCAACCAGCCCGACGCGCCCCGGATGGACTTCAAGGCCGCCCAGTGGCTGCCGGTCTATCTCCTCGGCATGGGCGTGATCTCCGCCGAGGGCGGCTTCGGTGGCGCGGGCAACATCGCACTGTGGTGGGACATCCTGGTCATCGCCGCCTTCTCCCTGGTGATCTACTACTGGGCCCGGGCGACCTCCTCGAAGCGCGAGGACATCGAGCGCAGCATCGACGAAGTCGTCGTCACCGACGCCCCCGCGCACTGACCGACCGCCCCTCGCTCGACCCGGCCCGTCGGCCGCGGCTCCCCTGCCGTGGCTGACGGGCCACCGTCATAATGCTCCGGTGACTTCCACCCCCCACCCCGACTCCCCGTCCCCGCACCGTTTTCCGGTGGTGACCGTGGGCGCCGGGCCCGCCGGTCTCACCATCGGGAACATCCTGCGGGCCGCGTCGGTCGACTGCCTGGTCCTGGAGGCCGAGACGCGGGAGTTCATCGAGCAGCGGCCACGGGCCGGTGTGCTCGAGGAGTGGGCCGTGCGCGGGCTCCAGGAACGGGGCCTCGCGGACCATCTGCTGGCGCGGGCACAGCTGCACACCCAGTGCGAGTTCCGCGTCGAGGGGCAACGGCACCGGTTCTCGTACACCGACCTGACGGGGCATCACCACTTCGTCTACCCGCAGCCGTTGCTGGTGACGGACCTGGTGCGCGAGTACGCCGATGTGCGCGGCGGCGCCATCCGCTTCGGCGTGCGGGACGTGCAACTGCACGGCCTGGACACGGACCGGCCGGCGGTGTCGTACCTCGACCCCGAGACCGGCCGACGCACGCTCGTGCACTGCGACTTCGTGGCGGGCTGCGACGGAGCCCGCGGGGTGACCCGGACCGTGCTTCCGCAGCAGGCCCGTATCGCCCGGCACGACTACGGCATCGGCTGGCTGGCGCTGCTCGCTCAGGCGCCGCCGTCCAGCGACTGCGTGGTGTTCGGCATCCATCCGAACGGCTTCGCCGGGCACATGGCCCGCAGTCCCGAGGTCACCCGCTACTACCTGGAGTGCCCGCCCGGCGACGATCCCGAGAACTGGCCGGAGGACCGAATCTGGGCGGAACTGCAGGAGCGGCTCGGCGCCGCCGACCGGCCGCCGCTCACGGAGGGACGGCTGATCGAGAAGCGCGTCCTCGACATGCACAACTACGTGGTCGAACCCATGGTGTACGGCCGCCTCTTCCTGGCCGGGGACGCGGCCCATCTCACCGCGCCCATCGCGGCCAAGGGCATGAACCTCGCCCTGCACGACGCCTTCCTGCTCGGCGACGGGCTCATCGCGTACCTCACCAAGGGCGACACCGGAGGCCTCGACGGCTACTCGGCGGCCTGCCTCGGACGGGTGTGGGACTACCAGGAGTTCTCGCAGTGGCTGTCGGAGGTGTACCACGGCGCGTCGTCGGGCGACGCCTACCGCGCGGGCACGACGCAGGCCCGGCTGCGCCGCCTCTTCGAATCCCCCGCTGCCGCGGCGGCGTTCGCGGAGCAGTACCTCGGCAAGAGCTCCGCTTCCTGAACCCCGCGCCCCTCAGTCGTGCAGCGGCCGGTCGCTGAGGCGATGGTCCGCCACCTTCAGCGCCTCGTCCACGAGCCGCCGCAGATGGCCGTCCCGCAGTGAGTAGACGACCCTGCGACCCTCCTTGCGCGTGTTCACCAGGCCGGCCAGCCGCAGCCGTGCCAGATGCTGGCTGACCGCGGGCCGGGCCGCCCCGCTCGCCTCCGTGAGGGTCGTGACGTCGGCCTCGCCGCCGGTCAGGGCATGCAGCAGCGCGAGGCGCGTGCGGTCGCCCAGCAGGGCGAGGAGTTCGGCGGCGAGTGCGAACTGCTCCTCGCCCGGGGTGCGCGGGTGCGCATCCTTCGCAGTTGATAGGTGCATGCGTGCGCTCATACGCACATAATGGTCCCGTGGGCGTACCGCGTCCACCACCGCGCACCGGAAGGGGCCCCACGTGAGCGACCGGCACCACCACCACGGCCAGCACCATGACCACCACGGGCACCCGCATCACCACCACCCGACGGGTCTTCGGCACCGCCTCGGCCATCTCTTCACCCCGCACTCCCACGAGACCGCGGACAAGCTCGACTCCGCACTGGAGTCCTCGGCCCGCGGCATGCGCGCACTCTGGGTCTCGCTGGCCGTCCTCGGGGTGACAGCCGCGGCGCAGGCAGTGGTCGTGGTCCTGTCCGGTTCGGTGGCCCTGCTCGGCGACACGGTGCACAACGCCGCAGACGCGCTGACCGCCGTACCGCTCGGGATCGCGTTCGTGCTGGGCCGACGGGCGGCCACGCGCCGCTTCACCTACGGCTACGGCCGGGCCGAGGACCTGGCGGGAATCGCGATCGTGCTGACGATCACCGCGTCGGCCGCGTTCGCGGCCTGGGCGGCGGTGGAGCGACTGCTCGATCCGCGTCCCGTGGCGCACATACCGGCGGTGGCGGTGGCCGCGCTGGTCGGCTTCGCCGGGAACGAGTGGGTGGCCCGCCACCGGATCCGGGTGGGCCGGGAGATCGGCTCGGCCGCGCTGGTCGCCGACGGACTGCACGCCCGCACGGACGGGTTCACATCACTGGCCGTGCTGCTGGGTGCCGGCGGTTCGGCCCTGGGCTGGCAACTCGCCGACCCGCTCGTGGGGCTGGCGATCACCGCGGCGATCGCGCTGGTGCTGCGGGACGCCGCACGGGAGGTGTTCCGGCGGGTGATGGACGCCGTCGACCCGGAGCTGGTGGACCGGGCCGAGCGGGCCCTGCGCGAGGTGCCGGGCGTGCGGGAGGTCGGTGAGCTGCGGCTGCGTTGGATCGGGCACCGGCTGCGCGCCGAGGTGGCGGTGGTGGTCGACGGCGAGGCGACGGTGCGCACGGCGCACGGAATAGCGGTCGAGGCCGAACATGCCCTGCTGCACGCCGTACCAAGGCTGACGGCGGCCCTGGTACACGCCGATCCGGCACCGACACCGGGCGAGGAGGACCCCCACTTGGCTTTGGCGCACCACGCGACGCGCTAGTCGGTCCCGGGGTCCGGCAGCGCCCCAAAGGGGCGCGAGGCCGTATCGACATGCGGCTCCGCCGCGTGGGCGCGTCCAGGCACGACGACGCCGCAGATGAAAGACGACACGTCGCCGCACATCCCGGGGGGCGCGGCGCGGTCAGACGCCGAGCCCCTCCAGCACCACCGCACCCGGCAGTTCCGCAAAGGCCTTCCCCGGCACCAGCAGCTTGCCCCGGCGACGGCCGCTGCCGACCAGGACGTACGGGAGATCGACCACCGCTGAGTCCACCAGCACCGGCCAGCCCTCCGGGAGGCCGATCGGGGTGATGCCGCCGTACTCCATCCCGGTCTCCCCCGTCGCGATGTCCATGGACGCGAACGAGGCCTTGCGGGCGCCGAGTTGGCGGCGGACGACGCCGTTGACGTCGACCCGGGAGGTGGACAGCACGAGGCACGCGGCGAGTGTCGTCTCCCCGCCCCGCTTGCCGGCCACCACCACACAGTTCGCCGACTGCTCGAGCAGTTCCTGCCCGTAGTGCTCCACGAAGACCGCGGTGTCGGCCCACTGCGGGTCGGTGTCGACGTAGACGATCTGGTCGGCAGGGACGCTGCCGCTCCAGTGACGTACGGCGTCGGCGACCGGGCGGGTCAGTTCGTCGAGGGCGTCGGGGGCGGGGATCGCGAGGTCGAAGTGTCCGATGGGCGGGCGCATGGGCGCACGGTAACAGGGCGTCCCGGGCCGCCTCAGTGCACGGGCGGCACGGAGACCGCGAGCACGAGCTCCACCGGCACATCTCCCTGATTGCCGTAGCTGTGCGGGGCGTTCGCCTCGAAGGTGACGCTCGCGCCCGCCGGGACGCGGTACTCCGCGCCCTCCACCGTGAGGGTCAGCTCACCGGCCGTCACATGGGCGATCTCCACGGTGCCGGCGGGGTGCGGGTCCGAGGCGCTGCTGTCACCCGGCATCAGCCGCCAGTCCCACATCTCCAGCGGCCCCGGCGCCTCGGTGCCGGCGAGCAGGCGGCTGTAGCTTCCCGCGTCGGTGTGCCACAGCCGTACCACCTGTTCGGCCGGGACGATCCGCGCCTTCGGCCCCTGCTCGTAGTCGAGCAGGGTGGTGACGCTGACGCCGAGCGCGTCGCCGATCTTGACCACCGTGCCGATGCTCGGGTTGGTGCGGGCCTGCTCGATCTGGATGAGCATGCCGCGGCTGACTCCGGCGCGGGCGGCGAGCGCGTCCAGGGTGAAGCCCCGCTCGGCTCGCCAGCGTTTGACGTTGCGGGCCAGGGACTGGGTCAGCAGATCGAGGTCCGACACGTTCCGTCCATATCCATGCACTGCGAGGTCAATATTCTGGATGACAGGGTTCACTGCGCTGAACTACGGTGGTGTGCACCCGATCGTTCACCGAACTGTACTGCGAGGCGACCCCGTGACAGCATTCTTCGCCCTGGCCACCAGCCTGCTGTGGGGCCTTGCCGACTTCGGCGGCGGACTGCTGACCCGGCGCACTCCGGCGCTCACGGTGGTCGTCGTCTCGCAGGGGATAGCCGCGGCCGTACTCGGGTCGATCGTGCTGGCCACGGGCGGCTTCGGCGAGGCCGGTCCCCGGCTGTGGTTCGCCTTCGCCGCGGGGCTGATAGGCCCGGTCGCCCTGTTCTCCTTCTACAAGGCCCTCGCGCTGGGCCCGATGGGCGTCGTCTCCCCGCTCGCGACGCTCAGCGTGGCGGTCCCAGTGGGCGTGGGCCTCCTCCTCGGCGAACGCCCGGGCCTGATGCAGGTCGCGGGCATCGCAGTCGCCGTCACCGGCGTCGTCCTCGCAGGCGGACCCCAGCTCAAGGGCGCCCCGGTGCAGCGCCAGGCCATCCTGCTCACCCTCGTCGCGGCCCTCGGCTTCGGCACGGTGTTCGCGCTGATCACCGAGGCGTCCAGGACCGTCACCGGCCTCTTCCTCGCGCTCTTCGTCCAGCGCCTGACGAACGTGGCCGCGGGCGGCATCGCGCTCTACGCCTCCGTGAAGCGGGGCGGCGAGGCCCTCCCGACCGGCGGCTTCCCCTGGACGTCCCTCCCGGCGCTCGCCTTCGTCGGCCTCGCGGACGTGGCGGCGAACGGCACGTACTCGGTCGCCGCGCAGCACGGCCCGATCACCGTGGCCGCCGTCCTCGCCTCGCTCTACCCGGTGGTGACCGCACTCGCCGCGCGCGGCTTCCTCAGGGAGCGCCTCCGCGGCATCCAGGCGGCGGGCGCGGGCCTCGCCCTGGTGGGCACCCTGCTCCTGGCGACGGGCTAGGGCCTGCCGTGTGGATCAGGTCGGCTGTAGCTGACGGCGCTTCCCCCGCTCGAGCGGAGCCGCAGCGCCTGGGGCGGCCGGCCACCGTCGACCCGGAGCGCGTGTCAGACCCCGCGACGCCGGGCTGATCCAAACGACAGGCCTCAGGACACCGGGCCTAGGACTCCGGTTCCAGTTCGGCCAGCCGCGCCACCGTCTCCTCGTCCAGCTCCGCGAGGGCCCGCAGCTGGTCGGGCGTGACCCCGTCGGGGATCGGGATTGGAGCGGGCGTCCTGAGCGGCGGCTGCCAGCCATCGACGGCCGTCCAGCGGCGCACGACCCGGGCGGGCGCCCCCGCCACCACCGCGTGGTCGGGCACGGCACCGCGGACCACGGCACCGGCGGCCACCACCACGTTCCGCCCGATCCGCGCACCCGGCAGGATCACCGCACCGGTGCCGATCCAGCAGCCCGGCCCGATCTCCACGGGCTCCATGCGCGGCCACTGCTTGCCGATGGGCTCGTGCGGATCGTCGTACGAGTGGTTCGTGGACGTCACGTACACATACGGCCCGAAGTAACAGTCGCTGCCGATGGTCACCGTCGTGTCGGCGATGACATGGCTGCCGCGGCCCAGCACCACACCGTCGCCGATGCGCAGGATCGGGTCGGGGCCCAGGTCCAGGTCGGGCATCAGGCCCGCGGTGAGGGTGACCTGCTCGCCGACGATGCAGTGGGAGCCGATGTGGATCCAGGCCTCGCCGAAGACGGTGCCGAGCGGGAAGGCCAGCCGGGTGGCTTCGCCGATCGAGCCGAAGCGGAAGCGGCCGGGGCGCTCGGCCGTCACCGAGCCCGTGCGCTGCACCCAGGCCCAGCCGGTGTGGACGGCGCGCTGCGCGAGGCTTCGCCGCCAGGATGAGAACGTGTTCTTGCTCTTCGGCACGGAGTCACCGTACTCAGCGTGCGGGGCGCCGATGCGCTGCGGAAGCTGTGATCTTCACCCCACCCGGGCGGGCCCGGATCACCCGTGACGGGCGAGGCGAAGGCGCCTGGGCTGTGGTGCGATGGTGGGATGAGCTGGCGCAGCTTGGTGGATCCCTTCGACGTCGCCGGACGGCTGACGCGATATGCGCTGGAGACCGCCGGCCCGGTCGTCGACCGACTGGTCCGCGTGGGTGCAACTGCCGTTGTGGACCGGCTCGACCTCGACGGCCTGGCGGGCCGTATCGACGTCGACCGGATCGCCGACCGGGTGGATGTGATGCGGGTCGTGCGGCGGGTCGACATCGACCTGATCGCGGACCGTGTCGACGTGGACCGCATCGCCGAGCGCTTGGATGTGAACCGGGTGGCGGCCCGGGTGGATGCGGACGAGATCGCGGCCCGGCTGGACATGGACCGGATCGCGGCACGCATCGATGTCGACCGGATCGCGGGCCGGCTCGATGTCGACGCCGTGATCGCCAGGATCGACCTGGTCTCGCTCACCAGGGCGGTGCTGGAGGAGATCGACCTGGGTCGGATCGTCCGGGACACCAGCGGCGGGATGGCCGAGGAGACGATGGACGCGCTGCGGGTGCGCAGCATGCGGGCGGACCGGATGGTGAACCGCGTCGCCGACCGGCTGCTGCACAGACCGGGCGTGGCTCCGGCGCAGTCCGACGGGCAGGGGCAGCCACCGTGACACAGGGGGACCCTGGCTCCGGGACCGACACCGCGGGAGTGGTGTCGCGGTCCCTGGCGGCGCTGGTCGACGTGATCGTGGTGGCGGCCATCGGGCTCGCCGTGCAGTTCGCGTACGGCGGTCTGAGGCTGCTCGTGGACGGGCCGCCGTTCCGCATGCCTGACCTGTCCGGCTGGCGGGCGGGGGTGCTCGGCTGGGCTGTCGCCGTGCTCTATCTGGGCGTGAGCTGGGCATCGACCGGCGGCACCCTCGGCGACTGGTTGCTCGGCCTGCGGGTCACCGGCCGCACCGGGCGGCTGCTCGGCATCCCCCGCGCGCTGCTCCGGGCCGTGCTGTGCATCGCTCTCCCCGTGGGCCTGCTCTGGATTCCCTTCAGCCGACGCCATGCCTCGGTCCAGGACGTCGTGATGGCCAGCGCCGTGCGGTACCACCGGTTCTGACGCCTGCACCGTGCCGTCGGGCGAGGGGGCGCAGCTCCTGACACGCGGCCCCGGCGCCTGGCACCGGGCGGTCATCGCCTACCGTGCGTGCTGTGTCGACGAGGAGGAGAGGGCGATGACGCACAAAGCGTTGATCACGGGAATCGGCGGCAGGGAACCGAAGATCGACGGAGAGGCCTTCGTCGCGCCGACCGCTTCCGTGATCGGGGACGTGACGCTGGGGGCCGGGGCGAGCGTGTGGTACGGGGCGGTGCTGCGGGGGGATGTCGAGCGGATCTCTGTCGGTGCTCAGGCCAATATCCAGGACAACAGCACGCTTCATGCCGATCCGGGGTTTCCCGTCAGCATCGGTGCGCGGGTGTCCGTGGGGCACAACGCGGTGGTGCACGGGGCGACCGTCGGGGACGACTGTTTGATCGGCATGGGGGCGACCGTGCTGAACGGGGCCGTGATCGGGGCCGGGTCGCTGGTGGCCGCGCAGGCACTGGTGCCGCAGGGGATGCAGGTGCCGCCGGGGTCGCTGGTGGCGGGGGTGCCGGCGAAGGTGAAGCGGGAGCTGAGCGCGGAGGAGCGTGAGGGCGTCACTCTGAACGGCACCTTGTATGCAGAGCTCGCCAAGTCGCACAGGGAGATCCACCAGTCATGACGCGGGCCGGTCGCGGCGGCGCTTCAGTCTCCGGCGGGCACAGGTTCCGGCTCCTGCTGAGCCGCCTGCGCCTTCTTCGCCTTGCGCCTGATGACCAGCATCGACGTAAGACCGATGAGCACCGCGATCACCAGTCCCAGATAGGAGAACCTCTTCAGCCAGCCCTCGGCGACCACGCCCACGTAGTAGACGACCGCCGTCGTGCCGCCCGCCCAGCAGATGCCGCCGAGGACGTTGGCGGTCAGGAACTTCCAGTACGGCATGTGCAGGACGCCCGCGAGGGGGCCGGCGAAGATGCGCAGGAGGGCGACGAAGCGACCGAAGAAGACCGCCCACATGCCCCACTTCTCGAAGGACTTCTCGGCGGTGGCGACATGCCCCTCGCTGAAGTGTTTCGGGAACTTCCTGCCGAGCCAGGCGAGCAGGGGGCGGCCGCCCTTGCGGCCGATGGCGTAGCCGATGGAGTCTCCGACGACGGCTCCGGCGGTCGCGCACGCGCCGAGCACGATCGGGTTGATGCCGGAGTGCTGGGAGGAGAGCAGGGCGGCCGAGACCAGGACGATCTCGCCCGGCAGCGGGATGCCCAGGCTCTCCAGACCGATGACCAGTGCCACCACGGCGTAGACGGCTGCCGCGGGCACCGTGTCGAGCCACTCCTGGACGTGCAACGCCGGTTCCTCCCGATTCGTAACCCTTTGGTTCCTGTGTTCCCGGCGTGCGCCGCACGGGGGCGCACGCCGGGAAGCCTACCGGGTCAGCCTGCCGAGGCGCCGTCCCACAGATCGCACTGGTGTTCCTGATGGACAGTGGTGCTCAGGGTGTTTCCGCCCTTGGACGCGGTCTTCAGGGAGAGGACCACGCCATGGCCCGTGGGCATCGGGGGCTGCCCCGCGGCCCGCGGCACACCGTCCCGTACGAAGGATCCCCAGTACTGGACCATCTGCCGCGACAACGCCTTCTGCTCGGCGTTCAGCGGGCTCTCCAGTCCGAAGTGCTTGAAGAGGTACTGGACCTCGTTGACGTGCGTCGCACCGAAGTCGAAGTCCGTGTGCAGGTTGCGCAGGGAGGCGAAGGGCGGGGAGGTGCGGTCGGCGAACTCGTACGAGTAGACCGGGCCGCGGGTGGCGAGCAGCCCGTCGAGCCGTAGCGCCGGGCAGCTGAACAGGACGTCGCCCAGTGCGGTGGCGTAGGCGACGGTCGGCGTCGGGTAGGACGACAGCGGATAGCGCTGCAGTGCCTGCTCGCCGAAGTCGTTCCGCATGACCTGCGGGTACTGCTCGGCGGTGAGCGGTGTGCCGTTCAGGTCGAAGCTGGAGAAGGCGAACAGCCGGCCCTCGTCCTTGTTCGAGCCGTTGATCACGGGCACCCGCGCCGCGGTCCCCTTCGCGACGGCCTGTTCGGGCTGTACGGGCAGGAAGGCTCCCCCGACCACCGGACCCCAGTCGAAGCCGCCCTGGGCCTCGAGGATGTCGCGCGCCGGCTTGCCGCGCAGACACGTCACGTCGGCGCAGCCCAGCTTCTTCAGGAAGGCGGCCCCCTGCGCCACCGCGTCCTGGTGCGTACGGGCGCCGCAGTCGTCGTAGGCACCGCTCTCGATGATCGCGCCGCGGAACAGGCCCCGGGCCGTGGGTGAGGCCAGCTGGGTGCAGACCGAGCGGCCGCCCGCCGACTCTCCCGCGATGGTGACACGGCCCGGGTCGCCGCCGAAGCGGCCGATGTTGGCACGCACCCAGCGCAGCGCGGCCTGCTGGTCGAGCATGCCGAAGTTGCCGGAGACCCCGTCGTGCGTCTCGCCGTCGAGACCGGACGTGGCGAGGAAACCCATCGCGCCGAGGCGGTAGTTGACGGTCACGACGACCGTTCCGGTCTGCCGTGCGAAGGTGTCGGGGACGACGTCCTGGCCGGCTCCGGCGGTCAGTCCGCCGCCGTGGAACCAGACCAGGACCGACCGTCCGGCAAAGCCTTGGGGGACGTACACATTGAGGTCGAGACAGTCCTCGGTGTACGAGGGGTGCTCGTAGCCCGGGTCCCAACTCGACGTCTGGACACACTTGTTGCCGAAGTCCTGTGCGGAACGCACCCCTTTCCAGGGCTGTACGGCGTGCGGTTCACGCCAGCGGAGCCTGCCGACCGGCGGCTCGGCGTACGGGATGCCGAGGAACTGCCGTCCCTCAGCGGTGTTTTCGCCGCGCACCAGACCCGCGTCGGTACGGACGACCGGGTCGCCGCCCGAGGGTGCGGCCTGCGCCGGGAAGGGTGCGACGAGGACCGCCGCGAGGGCCGTCAGGCCGATGACGATGCGTCGTATCACGTGCCCACCTCCACGTTCGTACGCAACCGGAGATCACGCGAGGACGCCCCGACCCACAGGGTGCGCCGGCCGGTCCCGAGCACCCAATCGTGACGCTTCGGGTCCCATGAGGACAGTGTGCGCGCGGTGACTTCCACAGCGACCCGCCGTCGCTCCCCCGCCCGCAGGGTCAGCCGCCGGTAGCCGCCCAACACCCGTACCGCCTGGTCGAGTCGGAGGTCCGGCGAGGGCCCTACGTACACCTGCGGCACGGCGACGCCGTCGCGCCGGCCGGTGTTGCCGACGGTGAAGGACACCTCGACGCCGCCTCGCGTCCGGCGGGCCCGCAGGTCCTCGTACGAGAAGGAGGTGTACGACAGTCCGTGCCCGAAGGGGAACAGCGGCCGCACTCCTTCGGCGTCGTACCACCGGTAGCCGATGTGGATGCCTTCGGAGTACTCCTGGGTGCCGTCCACGCCCGGGTAGCGGCGGGGGTCCCCGGCGACCGGGTGGTGCTCGTCGTCGACCGGGAAGGACTGGGTGAGGCGGCCGCCGGGGTCGCACTCGCCGTACAGGACGGCGGCGGTCGCGGCGGCGCCCTCCTGGCCCGGGTAGTACATCTGGAGCACGGCGCCGGTGCGCCGCAGCCAGGGCATCGAGGTCGAGGACGAGGTGTTGAGGACGACCGTGGTGCGCGGGTTGGCCGCGGCGACGGCCTCGATCAGCTGCTGCTGGTGGCCGGGGAGGGCGATCGTGGTGCGGTCCTGGCCCTCGGTGGCGTCCTCGTAGGCGAAGAGGACGACGTCCCGGGCGGCGCGGGCGGCCTTGACGGCCTCGGCGACGTCCTGTGCACGGGTCGCGCCGGTGCTGCGCCGCAGCCGGAACAGCAGCCCGTCGGCTCCTCCCTGCGCGGTGATCTTCAGGGTGTGGGCGCCCTTGGCGAGGGTGAGGGTCTTGCGGCGCACGGACAGCCCGTCGGGGGCGGCCGAGACCAGACCGCCGGTGAAGAACTCGCCGTAGCCGGAGGCCTGCGGGAAGAGTTCCGTGCCGTCGAGGAGGACCTTGGGGCGGGCCGTGGGCGCGGAGGAGAAGTGCAGGACGAAGGTCCACTCGTCGTCCTCGGGGACGGTGAGCGTCCCGTCGTACGTCCAGACCTTTCCGGCGTCGACCCCCTGCCCCTCGCTGTCGAAGGCGGGGCTCAGTGCGGACGCCGGGACCGGCTTGCCGAACAGATCCTCGCCGAGGGCGTAAGTGGCCTTTCCCGCGCGGGACTTGATGGCGTCCAGGGGGCTGTCGGCGTGGTCCGGCACGACGTGTGCGCTGCCGCCGCCGCTGACGAAGGGCAGGGTGCCGGTCGGGCCGATCACCGCGACGGTGCCGCCGCGGGCCAGGGGCAGCGTGTGGCGCTCGTTGCGCAGGAGGGTCGCGCCGGCCTTGGCGACCTCCAGGGCCACGGCGGCGCCCGCCGCTGCGTCGCGGTTCGGGCGCGGCGGGGCACTGCCGTCGAGGAGGCCGAAGCGGTCCATGACGGTGAGGATGCGGCGTACGGAACGGTCGACGTAGCGCTCGGGGACACTGCCGCTTTGCACGGCCGACTTGAGCGCCGTACCGAAGTAGGTGCCGTCGGGCATCTCCATGTCGAGGCCGGCGGTGATCGCCGCGACGGTGCTGTGCGCGGCGAACCAGTCGGTCATCACCCAGCCGTCGAAACCCCACCGGTCGCGCAGGATGTCCGTGAGCAGGGTCTTGTTCTCGCACGAGAACGTGCCGTTGACCTTGTTGTAGGCGCCCATCACCGCGCCGACTCCGGCGCCGACGGCCGCCTCGAAGCCGCGCAGTTCGATCTCGTGCATGGTCTGCTCGTCGACACGCACGTCGATCGACATGCGGTCCTTCTCCTGGTTGTTCAGCGCGTAGTGCTTGACGGTGGCGATGAGGCCCTCGCCCTGGATGCCCCCGATCTCGGCGGCGACCATGCCGGAGGCGAGCAGCGGGTCCTCGCTGAAGGTCTCGAAGTTGCGGCCCGCGTACGGGGTGCGGATCAGGTTGACCATCGGGGAGAGCAGGACGTCCTGGCCGAGGGCGCGGCCCTCGCGTCCGATGACCTGTCCGTAGCGTCGGGCCAGGTCCGGGTCGAAGGCGGAGGCCAGCAGGACGGGGGCGGGCAGGGCGGTGGCGTGCCGGGTGACGCGGACGCCGGCGGGGCCGTCGGCCAGACGGAGCGCGGGGATGCCGAGGCGGGCGACGGCGGGGACGTAGCCCGCCTGGCCGAGCGACTTCGCGTCGGTGGCGCCGTGCAGGAGGGAGATCTTCTCGTCGTGGGTGAGCTTGCCGATCAGGCCTTCGACGCGGGAGCCGGCCCCCGTCTCGGGTCTGTCCAGTGCGTGCGCGGGGGGCGTGAGACCACTGGTGGCCGCCGCGGCGACGGCGATCGCGCCGCCGAGCAGACGCAGTGCGGATCTCCGCGAGACAGTGTCGGTCATGGGCCGTCACTCCTTCGGTGTGCGGGCACGACGATGTGAACCGCAGGCACGCCCGGCGGCCCGGACTGCGTTCGGCATCTGAACGCAGTCTGCTTCAGGACCGACCTGACGCCCCGTAGGGCACCGTGGGCGCGGCGGGAAAACTATGACCGTCAGTGACTCGTGTCAATGAAGCGAACAAGAAACACTCTGATGTCGACAAGAAACGAAGCTGGGGCCGCTCCGAAGGGGCGGCCCCAGATGTGTTGTATGTCCCTGCGCCCAGCGTGTCTGCGTTGATCAGTGCAGGGCGGTCCCGAGCGTCGCGGCCCTGCCCGCGACGGAGGTGACCGTGCCCAGCGCCTCGGCCGGGAGCGTGCGCACCCGGTCAAGGGGCAGCGGCGGGCCGGACGGCCCGGTTTCGTTGCCCACCTGGGTGAGCCGCTCCTCGTACTGCCCGTCGTAGGGCTCGCCCCCGGGCTTCGGCTCAGGTGCCTTGGAGCCGGGCGGCTTCGTCACGCCGCCGGGAGAGCCCTGGCCCGCGGGGCGACCGCTGTCCTGCGATCCGCCCTGCTTCTCCGTGCGGCCGTCGAGGCCGACTTCAAGCGTCCACCGCTGCCCGCCCGAACCGTCGCGTGCGGTGACGAGGACGTCCGTCCGCTTGCCCGGTGCCACGAGCAGTCCCTTGCCGCCGCGCAACAGGAGCTCCCCGCGGACCGTGAGGTCGTAGCGCACCTCGCCCGCGTGCGCCACGCAGTCGGCCAGGGTCACCGAGTTCCTGTCGGCGTCGGAGTCGAGGCACAGGGTGGGGTCGGCGTCGCTGCGCAGCAGACCGTCGTCCTGGTACGACCACTGCTGCGACCGGGCCGCGGAGCAGGCCGCGAGTACGGCCGCGGCACCGGGCCTGGGCCTGCCGCCCTGGACGTCGAGGCAGAGTCCGGCCTTCGGGTTGCGGAGCCTGCCACGTCCGACCTCGACGGGCTGCCCCGCGGAGGCGGGGGACGCGGAACCCACCGACGAGGTGTCGCCCGCGCGGGGAGAGGGGTGCAGGGTGCTGCTGCTGGGCGCTCCCCAGGTGCCGCCGGAGTCGCGGACAGCGTTGTCGTCGGACCAGCCCTTGCTGACGAGCACCGTGGCGAGCAGGACGAGCGTCGTCAGACCGACCCCCACGACGACGGCCTTGGTGTGTTTGCGCGACGAGTCGGGCCGATGCCGTCCGCTGCCGGGACGCGCGCTGCCGCGCCCGGGCCTGAACGCCAGGTCTCCGCCGCGGCCGGGGCGGGAGTCGAGATAGCGCCGGGCGCCCCAGCCGAGCACGGTCTCCGCGAGCAGCACCTCAAGGCCGTCCTCGAAATGACTGAGCTGTTCGGCGGCGTGACGGCAGTACTGGCACTCCATCAGATGCTGCTGGACATCCGGGAGCAGGGCACCACCGCGGCGGATCGGGACGTCGAGGAGCCGGTTGTAGAAGCGGCATTCCTTACCGGGTGCGAGTTCCCGGTGAGCGCGTACACAGCCCACCCGGAATTGCTCGCGCGCCTGCTCCAGAGCGGCCGACGCGGTGGGCGCATCCACCCCCAACAGACCAGCCGGTACGGTTATGGGTTCGGCCTCGACCTCCGAGTGCCACAGCAGGCATTGCGAGGCTCCCGGAAGGGCCCTGAATGCCCGCTCGGCGATGTGCCGCCTTTCGGGCGTCGCGGACCGCGCGGCACGCAGTCCGCGCCCGCCGGTCGGTTTGCGGAGTTCCGGCAGAAGAGCGGAAATACCGTCATCCGCGGCCCACTCCTTGACGGTGTCCCGTACGGCCATGAGGAGTTGGGGTCGCAGGGCGCCGGCACCCGGCCGGCCCAGCACCCGGTGGAACGCGGCGGCCGCGGCCATGGATGCCGGACTCTCCCCGGAGGCAAGACATATGACTGCGTAGTCGTACGTGGCCCGCCAGTGCCTGGCCAGCAGCAGCGCGCCCGCACGGGCGCCCGCGGCACCCGGGCCGAGCTGTGCGATGAGATTGCGGTCGGACTCGGCAGGCCCCGATCCGGGACGGGGCGGGTACGGCGGTCGTGGGGGGTAGGGGGATTGCACTGAACCATTTCCTTCCAAGCCGCAGGACGGTAGGCGTATTTCGCGTCCATCGGAAAGCAGGCGCCTCTTTGGTGCATACCTATGTCGGGTCAGGTTCTGGGACCGCTACAGGGCCGCTCACTTTCGCACAATTGACGCACAGGAAACAAGGAGTTCGAGTGACGAAAGTTCAAAACGCGGCAACTTCAAATAAGTTACCGACGGTATCCGCACCCGCATTCGAAACCACCGTAGGGCGGTTGCCGAGTTGTGCACACCCCCGGGCGCTTGGTACACGAAACCTCCACTGCCGGGCGGACCCACAGCGGGATCCCACGTTTCTCTGTGCGGGCTCTCATCCGCGTGCGCCAGCATGGGCCGCATGATCGTCCCCCACGCCACTTCCCCCCGTGCGGTCACCAAGGCCGTGGTTCCCGCCGCCGGCCTCGGCACCCGCTTCCTGCCCGCGACCAAGGCGACCCCGAAGGAGATGCTGCCGGTCGTCGACAAGCCGGCCATCCAGTACGTCGTCGAGGAGGCCGCCGCGGCCGGGCTCGACGACGTCCTGATGGTCACCGGACGCCACAAGCGCGCCATCGAGGACCACTTCGACAATGCCTTCGAACTGGAACAGGCCCTTGCCGCCAAGGGCGACGCGATACGTCTGGACGCCGTGCGCGATCCCGCCCGCCTGGCCAACATCCACCACATCCGCCAGGGCGAGCCGCTCGGCCTCGGCCATGCCGTCCTGTGCGCCCGCCGCCACGTCGGCGACCAGCCCTTCGCCGTGCTGCTCGGCGACGACCTGATCGACCCCCGCGAGACCCTCCTCAGCCGCATGCTCGACGTACGGGACCGGCACGCGGGCAGCGTCATCGCCCTCATGGAGGTCCCGCCGGAGCAGATCCACCTCTACGGCTGCGCAGCGGTCGAGGCGTCCGGCGAGGACGGCGTGGTCCGCGTCACCGGCCTGGTCGAGAAGCCGTCCCGCATGGACGCGCCCAGCAGCTACGCGGTCATCGGCCGCTATGTCCTCGACCCGGCCGTCTTCGACGCCCTGGAGCGCACCCCGCCCGGCCGCGGCGGCGAGATCCAGCTAACCGACGCCCTTCAGGAACTGGCCGCGGGCGGCACGGTGCACGGCGTCGTCTTCGACGGTCTGCGCTACGACACCGGCGACAAGGCCGACTATCTGCGGACCGTGGTCCGCCTCGCCTGCGAGCGCGACGACCTCGGCCCCGAATTCACCGCCTGGCTGAAGGAGTTCGTCGCCGGGCTGGAAGAGGGCACCGGTCCCGGACGCCGTCCGCTGGCCGCCTGAAACTGCGCTCCTTCTCGGGCTGTGACCTCAGCCGTCTCGCCGCGGGGGGGCACACGAAAGCACGCTGGGCCCGGAGACTAGGCGCCTCCGGGCCCGGCGTGCAGGCAGTGCTCAGCCGTTGGGACGCAAGGTCCACACGACGGTCATCTCGCCGGTGACGGCACCGTCCGCGCGCCGGATCTCGATCGACACCGGGAACTCCGGCCGCTCCCCGGCATCCAGCTCCGCGACGACCTCGGCCACCGGGCGACCGAGGGTCGCGGTGGCGGTGACGGCTCCCATCGCCAGCTTCTTGTACGCGATCTCGGCGCGCACGGCCAGCGGCACGGCCCGCGCGAGCTGCTCCCCGAAGGCGGCCAGCACGATCGACCCGCTCGCGGTCTCGCCGAGGGTGAACATCGCGCCGGCGTGCGGCCCGCCGACGTGGTTGTGGTACTCGCCCTGGTCCGGCAGGCTCACCACGGCCTTCTCGGGCGTGGTCTCCAGGAACTGGAGGTTCAGGGTCCGGGCCATCGGCACCGTCGCGGCGAGCATCTCGCCGATCGACATCTGGTCTGCGCTCATGACCAGTATGTTACCCACGAGTAGCCTTCGCTGGCCAGAGGGCTGTTTCGGAGGCGGTGGCCCGCGTGCCGGACGCTCAGCCGATTCCGAACGCCCCGG
This sequence comes from Streptomyces longisporus, assembly GCF_039532765.1. Lineage (NCBI taxonomy): Bacteria > Bacillati > Actinomycetota > Actinomycetes > Kitasatosporales > Streptomycetaceae > Streptomyces > Streptomyces longisporus. The sequence goes on along the minus strand of NZ_BAAASG010000004.1, from coordinate 45,395 downwards.
CGGGCGGCTCCGGAGACGGCACGGCATCCTCCTCCCGCACCGGGCGCGCGCCCGCGATGGCACGCGTACCGGACCCGCGCACCTCGCGGCGACACACCAGACCCGTGGTGACGGCGCCACCGAGCACCCAGGACGGCTCAACCGATTCCGAACGCCCCAGCGGGCGGCTACGGAGACGACACGGCATCCTCCTCCCGCACCGGGCACGCACCCGCGATGGCACGCGTACCGGACCTGCACACCCCGCAGCGACACACCAGACCCGTGGTGACGGCGCCACCGAGCACCCAGGACGGCTCAGCCGATTCCGAACGCCCCAGCGGGCGGCTCGGGAGACGGCACGGCGTCCTCGTCCCGCACCGGGCGCGCGCCCGCGATGAACTCGCGGATTGCGGGCCCGTACTCGACCCGTGCCGGAAAGGCGTCGGCTGCCGTGAGCCGGGTCAGGGCGGCCGTGTCGACGGGGTGGTGCGCGGCGACGAGTACGGCGTTGCCGAAGCGCCGCCCGCGCAGGACGGCCGGTTCGGCGATCATCGCCAGCTCCTCGAACTGGGTGGCAAAGGTGGCGAGTTGGGAACGGAGAAAGGCGAAGGGCGCGGCGTCGGCGAGGTTGGCCAGGTAGACGCCCCCGTCGCGCAGCACCCGGGCGGCCTCGCGAGCGTAGGCGACGGAGGTGAGGTGTGCCGGGACGCGGGAGCCGCCGAAGACATCGGCGACGATCACGTCCGCCGAGTCCGAGGAAGCCGCCTCCAGCCAGGTGCGGGCGTCGGCGGTGTGCAGGGCGACGGCCGAGCCGTCCGGGAGCGGCAGGTGCTCCAGGACCAGTTCCAGCAGGGCGCGGTCCGCCTCGACGACGTCCTGTCGTGAGCCGGGCCGGGTGGCGGCCAGGTACCGGGGCAGGGTGAGCGCGCCCCCGCCGAGGTGCAGCACGTCCAGCGGGCTGCCCGGTTCGGCGACGGTGTCCAGGACGTGCCCGAGCCGTCGTGCGTACTCGAACTCCAGGTGCGCCGGCTCGTCCAGGTCCACGTACGACTGCGGCGCCCCGTCGACCGTCAGCAGCCAGGCCCGCTTCCGGTCGACGTCGGGCATCAGCTTGGCGGTGCCGTGATCGACGTCTCGGGTCACGGGTATCGGCTCGTCCACGGGTCCATTCTGCCGGGAGCGGGAGCCGCGGGCGTGCGGTCCGGGCTCGTGGGTTCAGGTTCCCCAGACCTGCGCCACCTGTCTCGCGTGCTCCTTCGCCTGTGCGCGTCCCGCCCGTGCCGAGGCCGCACGGACCGCAGGGTCCAGAGCATTGGGGCCGATCGCGTCCTTCGCGGCCGCCGAGGGTGTCACGACGACGACCCGGGCGCCCTGCTCGGTGAGCCGTCTGCCCTGGTCGGCCGCCGAGGCGAGGGGGCCGCCGCCCGAGGCGATGGGGGCCAGGACGACGACGCGTTCGTATCCGCTCGCCAGGTGGGCGTTGGCCGGTGAGTACACCCCGCCGTCCGTCCAGCGGCGGCCCTCGATGGGCCAGGTCGGCCACACACCCGGTACCGCGCAGCTCGCGGCGACGGCGTCCGCCAACGGCACGCCGCTGTCCTTGTCGAAGACCCGGAGCGTCCCGGTCGCCGTATCGACGGCGGTGATCCGCAGCGGACCGTCCGGCCACCCGGGAGACACCAGCCGGCTCTCGATCGCTGCCCGGCGGGCCGCTTCGGAGGGGGTCCGCGCGCGCAGCGCCATCCGGCCGAGCTTGCGGCCGTAGGCCTCGGGTGTGCGTGAGGTGAGGGCGGCCCAGACGAAGCGGGCGATCACACCAGGGCCCATGCGGGCGGACAGCTCGCCCTCGGGTTCGGCCAGTTGACGCTCGTACAGCTCCCGGGGTGTGCGCAGCGCCAGGAGCTGGGCCGCCACCGCCGATCCTGCCGACGTGCCGAACACCACGTCGGCGTCCCCGAGATCGACGCCCGCCTCGGACAGCCCGTACACCATCCCGGCCAGCCAGCCGATGCCGCCGACGCCACCGCCGCCGAGAACCAACGCCTTGCCCGCCATGGTCTCCCCCGTCTCTCCACGACCCACGACTGCGTGTGCGATCAAGTCTTGCGCACGGCACTGACAATCGGCTGCGGAGGGTCGGATGTGCGGCGCCCGCCCATGGGGAGGCGGGCGCCGCACAGGCTCAGCCGACCGACGTCACCGTGCCCGCGCCGACCGTGCGGCCGCCCTCGCGGATCGCGAAGCCGAGCCCCGGCTCCAGCGGCACGTCACGGCCGAGCTCGACCGTCATGGTCACGGTGTCGCCGGGCCGGGCGAGGGCCGTCTCGCCGAGGTCGACGTCGCCGACCACGTCCGCGGTGCGGATGTAGAACTGCGGCCGGTAGCCGCTCGACACCGGGGTCGAACGTCCGCCCTCGCGCGTGGACAGGACGTACACGCGCGCGGAGAAGCGGCGGTTCGGTGCCACGCTGCCGGGCGCCGCCACGACGTGTCCGCGCCGGACCGCGTCCCGCGGGACCCCGCGCAGCAGCAGCGCCACGTTGTCGCCGGCCTGCGCCTCCTCCATGGGCTTGCCGAAGGTCTCCAGGCCGGTGACGACGCTCTCCAGCCCGGCGCCGAGCACTTCGACCCGGTCGCCCAGGCGGACGACACCGCGCTCGACCGCGCCCGTCACCACCGTGCCACGGCCGGTGATGGTGAGGACGTTCTCGACGGGCATCAGGAACGGCGCGTCCAAGTACCGCTCGGGCATGGGCACATACGTGTCCACGGCGTCGAGCAGCGCCTCGATGGACGCCGTCCACCGCGGGTCGCCCTCCAGGGCCTTCAGCCCCGAGACCCGTACGACGGGCACGGCGTCGCCGCCGTAGCCCTGCGCGCTGAGCAGTTCACGGACCTCCAGTTCGACGAGGTCGGTGAGCTCCTCGTCACCCGCGTCGGCCTTGTTGAGGGCGACGACGATGTGGTCGACGCCCACCTGCCGGGCGAGCAGGACGTGCTCGGCGGTCTGCGGCATGATCCCGTCGAGCGCGGAGACGACGAGGATCGCCCCGTCGAGCTGCGCGGCGCCGGTGACCATGTTCTTGACGTAGTCGGCGTGGCCCGGCATGTCCACGTGCGCGTAGTGGCGGGTGTCGGTCTCGTACTCGACGTGCGCGATGTTGATGGTGATGCCGCGGGCGGCCTCCTCCGGGGCGCGGTCGATGCGGTCGAACGGCACGAAAGTGCCGGTGCCGCGCTCGGCCAGCACCTTGGTGATGGCGGCGGTCAGGGTGGTCTTGCCGTGGTCGACGTGGCCCATGGTGCCGATGTTGAGATGCGGTTTGGTGCGCACGTATGCCGTCTTGGGCATGGCGATACCTCGAAGCCTCTTCGTAGGTGAGATGGGGACCCCAAGGACTCGCCGACCCTCCCCCTGCGGGGTCCGCCGGACGATCCGGAGAGGGTCAGCTTCGGGCGCCGTCGACTGCGGCGACAAAAGTGGGAACGGCAGCCTTCGGGGCATCCGCGACTGCGGATGCTGCGAGGTGGAAGGCGTACCGGAACATGACGCCGATCATTGCCGACGCTCTGCCCGGCGTCGAATGATTTTTCAGGTCATGGGGGTTCGGGCGCCGAAACGGTTCAGGCCCCGATGTTCTTCAGTGCCTCCCGGACCGACAGCGGCGCGAACCGGCCGCGCTCCCTGATCAGGAAGGCCCGTACGGCCTCCGGGTCGGTCTTGGCGTACTCGCGCAGGCACCAGCCGATGGCCTTGCGGATGAAGAAGTCGGGGTGTCCGGACTGGCGCAGGCAGTAGGCGAAGAGCCGCTCGGTGTCGGTGTGTTCCTTGTAGCGCAGCTGGTGGAGCAGGGCGGTGCGGGCGATCCACAGGTCGTCGTCCGCGATCCAGGTGTCCATGTCCGCTGCGAGCCGGCGGTCGGCCGCGACCAGCGCACCCACGACATGGGCGGCGAGCGCGTCGACGGTGTCCCACCAGGAGACGGTGGCGACGAGGTGCCGGGCCACCGGCAGGAAGCCGGAGGTGCACACGCGCGCGTGGCGGCGCAGATAGTCGACGGCGAAGTACTGGTATTCGCGCTCGGGCAACTGCCAGCAGCGCAGGGCGATCGCCGTGCAGTCGCCTTCGTCGGGGCGCGGCAGGCCCGCCACGACGGTGCGGGACAGGGTCCGGCGCACGGGCGTGGTGAGGCCCAGGAAGGGGGCCACGTCCTTCATGTACGCGCGCATGGACTCGGCGCGCTCCGGGTCGGCCGCGGCGGCGTAGGTGGCGGTGAGCCGCTCCAGCACGGTGTCGGCGAGTGTGCTGAACGGCACATGCGGTGTGACCTCACCTGTGACGCTCATGGGACGAACCATACGGCGATCACACACATTTGTCGGTTAGTGTCACCGGATGCTCGATGCCACCACCCGCTCTGGGGGCACCGCCACGGCCTCTCCCCGGGCCGCCGCCACGGAGCTCGCCGTCGCCGCACCCGTACCACCGCCGAGCCTCGGCGCACGCTGCACGCGCGTGCTGCTCTCGCCGTGGTCGCGGTTGTCCCTGCTCGTCGTCCTGCTCGCGAGTGCCGCCGGTGCCGTGCTGCTCTTCCAGCCGCAGCGGATGCTGGCGAACGGCTGGCCGCCGCAGCTCGGCGGGGCAGCGGCGGCCATGGTGTTCGCGGCGGCGTACGGTCTGTGCACCGTGGCGTTCGTGCCGCGGCCGCTGCTGAACCTCGGGGCGGGCGCGCTCTTCGGCTCTCAACTGGGGACCGGGACGGCCCTGGCGGGCACCGTGCTCGGCGCCGGGGTCGCCTTCGGCCTGGGCCGGATGCTGGGCCAGGACGCGCTGCGCCCGCTGCTGCGGGGCCGACTGCTGAAGGCGGCGGACGGGCAGCTGAGCCGGCACGGGTTCCGTTCGATGATGGCGGCCCGGCTGTTCCCCGGGGTGCCGTTCTGGGCTGCGAACTACTGCGCCGCCGTCTCCCGCATGGGCTGGGTGCCCTTCGTGCTCGCGACGGCGCTCGGCTCGGTGCCCAACACCGCCGCGTACGCCGTCGCCGGTGCCCGCGCCTCCGCACCGACCTCCCCCGCCTTCCTGATCGCCATGGCCTGTATCGCCGTACCGGCTCTGGTGGCCGCGGTGCTGGCCTGGCGCAAGCGGCACCAACTGCGCGGACGCTGACGGTCCGCTACCGGAGATCATTCGCGGTGTTCCGGCCTTCAGGCCGGGGGCGAAGCGAATCTTGTGGCTGCGACGCGGAGCGTCGCGGTCTCGTTCCGGCGGAGCCGGACCCTGCAGCTCCGGTACGCCTTCAGGTCGTACCCCGACGCCGCTCAGCCGGCCGCGCTGGCCAGGGCGTTCGGGTGCGCACGCGTCGTGTTCAACGACGCCGTGCGCGCCCGCGAGGACGCCCGTAAGGCCGGGGAGCCGCTCCCGACGGCCGGACAACTGTCCACACGCCTGATCACGGAAGCGAAACGGACTGCGGAACGAGCCTGGCTGGGTGAGGTGTCGGCCGTCGTCCTCCAGCAGTCTCTGCGGGACGCCGAGACCGCCTACAAGAACTTCTTCGCCTCCCTCAAGGGCACCCGGAAGGGACCGAAACTGGGCGCGCCCCGGTTCAAGTCACGCAAGGACGCCCGGCAGTCGATCCGGTTCACGGCCAACGCCCGTTGGAGCATCACCGATGCTCGCCGTCTGAACCTGCCGAAGATCGGCGCGGTGAAGGTGAAGTGGTCCCGCACCCTGGCCGCCGCCCCCACCTCCGTCACCGTCATCAAGGACGCGGCCGCACGGTACTTCGCCTCCTTCGTCATCGACACCGACCCCGCCGCCGACCAAGCGCGGATGCGCGCTTCCTCCGGCGCGCGGAGAAGAAGCTGAAGAAGGCCCAGCGGGAGCTGTCCCGCAAGCAGAAGGGATCCAAGAACCGGGCCAAGGCCCGTTTCAAGGTCGCCCGCGCCCATGCCAAGGTCGCTGACGCGCGCCGGGAGTTCCGCCACCAGCTCTCCACGAAGCTGATCTCCGAGAAGCGGAACGGTACGGTCGCACCCTGGTCAAGATCGGCCGGTTCGAGCCGACCTCCCAGACCTGCTCCACCTGCGGCATCGTGGACGGACCCATACCCCTGAACGTCCGGGAATGGACCTGTGCCGCCTGCGGCACCGTCCATGACCGGGACACCAATGCCGCGATCAACGTGAAGACGGCCGCCGGACTGGCGGTGACGGCCTGCGGAGCGCCGGTAAGACCGGGAGCGATCCCGGCACAGCGCGAAGAAACAGGAAGCCACGGACTCCCGACCGGAAACCGTGCCGCGTAGCGGCACAGCAACCGGTCGAGAAGGCCAGAATCCTCGTCCTTCGGGACGAGGAGCATGTCAAACGCCTTCCAGGATCATCGCGTTGGCCAGTCCGCCCGCCTCGCACATCGTCTGCAGGGCGTAGCGTGCGCCTCGCGCGCGCATGGCGTGCACGAGGGTGGTCGTCAGACGGGTGCCGCTGGCACCGAGCGGGTGACCGATGGCGATCGCGCCGCCGTGCACGTTGACCTTGGCGAGGTCGGCGCCGGTCTCCTGCTGCCAGGCCAGGACGACGCTGGAGAACGCCTCGTTGACCTCGAACAGGTCGATGTCGTCGAGGGTCAGGCCGGCCCTGCGCAGCACCTTCTCGGTCGCCGGTATGACGCCCGTGAGCATCAGCAGCGGGTCGGAGCCGGTGACCGCGAAGCTGTGCAGCCGGGCGAGCGGGCGCAGGCCGAGGCGGGCCGCGGTCTCGCTGGAGGTGATCAGCACGGCGGAGGCGCCGTCGTTGATGGGGCTGGCGTTGCCCGCGGTGACGTTCCACTCGATCTGCGGGAAACGCTCGGCGAAGGCCGGGTCGTGGTAGGCGGGCCGGAGGCCGGCGAGGATCTCCGTGGTGCTGTCCGGCCGTACGCACTCGTCGCGCGTGACGCCCTCCAGGGGCGCGACCTCGCTGTCGAAGAGCCCGTTGGCCCAGGACTGAGCGGCCTTGTGGTGCGAGGAGACCGCGAAGGCGTCCATCCGGTCGCGGGTGATCGACCACTTGGCGGCGATGAGTTCGGCGCTGATGCCCTGGGGGACCAGGCCCTCCGGGTAGCGCTCGGCGACGCCGGGGCCGAAGGGGTCCTTGCCGGGCGGTACGTTCGACCACATCGGCACCCGGCTCATCGACTCCACGCCACAGGCGACGACGAGGTCGTAGGCGCCCGAGATGACGCCCTGCGCGGCGAAGTGCACGGCCTGCTGGGAGGAGCCGCACTGGCGGTCCACCGTGGTCGCCGGGACGGTCTCCGGGAAGCCCGCCGACAGCACGGCGTAGCGGGTGGTGTTCATGGCCTGCTCGCCGACCTGGTCGACGGTGCCGCCGATGACGTCGTCGATCAGTGCCGGGTCGACGCCGGAGCGGTCGACGAGGGTGCGCAGGGTGTGGGCGAGGAGCTCCACGGGGTGGACGTGCGCGAGGGAGCCGCCCGGCTTGCCCTTGCCGATCGGGGTGCGTACGGCTTCGACGATGACTGCGTCACGCATGTGCATGCCTCCACGGCGGATCGACGGGAACTACTCGTGAGTAGGAAATCCAAACTCACCATAGCCCCGAAGGTTGGAAAAACAAACCCTCCCCTAGACTGGGCGTCATGGCCGCCACCAAAGACCCGCGTCCCTGCTCCATCGCCGACACCCTGGCGCTGGTGGGCGAGAAGTACTCCCTGCTCGTCGTGCGCGAGGTGTGCCTGGGCAACGGGCGCTTCGACCAGTTGGTGCGCAACATCGGCGCCCCGCGCGACGTCCTGGCCGCCCGGCTGCGCCGCCTGGTGGACGCCGGGATCCTGACGAAGCGCGCCTACAGCGAGCGGCCGCAGCGCTTCGAGTACCGGCCCACCCAGGCGGGGCTCGAACTGGAGCCGGTCCTGATGACCCTCAAGGAGTGGGGCGACCGCCACCTCCGCAACGGCGTCGACCTCCCCATGGTGGTCGAGCACATCTGCGGCAACGAACTCGTCCCGGTCGTCACCTGCGCGGCCTGCGGCGATCCGGTGCACCACGAGGACCTCACCGCCCATCCGCAGGCCGAGGGATGGACGGTGAAGGGGCCTTCGGCGGCCTGACCCGGAGCAAACGGGATCAGCAGGCACCCCCGCCCCACGGCTGCCGATCTCGCAGCGCTCCCGGCTCACGAGAGCCGGGAGCGATCTATGATCCGAGGCGCCCGTTCCCTCCGCCGCGCCGCCGCAGTGCGGGCCGCCCACGAGAAGTAGGTCTCCCCCTGTGAACAGCGCAGCTGACACGAACCACCCTGTCATGAACGCACCATGGCTCCTCGCCCGCTTCGCGCAGGCCGCGATCGCCGCGACAGCCGTCGCGGACGTCCTCCGGGCACTGGCCCTCAGAGCTCGTTATCTGCACCCCACGAACGCGTCACTGAACGAGTTCGGTTTCAGATCGATGGTGTTCGTGAACCTCCTGACCGCGGCGGCCGTGGTCTTCCTGGTGTGGTTCAGCCGCTGCCGGCGAAACGCGCGGGTGCTTTCTCCGGGTGCCGCCTCGCAACCCGGCCTGTGGGCCGTCGTGGCCTGGCTGATACCGGTGGTCAACCTGTGGGTTCCGCGCGGGCTCGTCCTGGAGGTCCACCGTGCGAGCAGCCCCGGGACGACGGAGAAGGGCCGCGACGAGCTCCTGGTGAACGTCTGGTGGGCAGCCTGGGCCGGGCACACCGTGATCGCCATGGCATCCCGGTTCGGGGGCGGGTCCTGGCCCCTGCTGGTGGTGACGGAGGCGCTCAACCTGGCCGCGGCCGTGCTCGCGATGTTCGTGATCCAGCGCGTCACGGGACTGCAGAGCGCAGCGCTGCGTGCCGCATCACCCACGCCTGTTGCAACGCCGTGAGGCTCCAAGGCGGCAGGGCCTAGTCGGCCCGGTACACGTCCAACCGCCCGCACATCCCGAACTTCCCGTGAGCCGCGGGCAGTTCGGCTCTGACGACGGCCTCCGCGAGATGGCCGACGTCACCCTTTTCCAGGCGGTCGAGCTGCTCCCCCGTGGCTGCGGCGGCCGCCTCCGCACCCCGCCGCCAGCGTTCGCGCCACTCGGCGAGCCGGGGGCGTACCAGTGCAGCGGCGGCGCGGTGGAAGGCGGCCAGCGCCTCCGGGCCGTCCGCCTCGCGCAGGGCCCGGTAGCCCTCCAGGGCGAGGTCCCGGCGGGCGCGGGCGAACCGCTCCTGCTCCTCCTGCGGCGCATCCGTCGGAATCCTGGTCGCGGCGGCGTACGTCTCCGCGTCGCTCAGGTACCGCGGCGGCAGCGTCAGGACCGCGTCGCCGGCCTCCGGCAGGCCGCTGTTCTGCATCAGCACCGTGATGCGCAGGTCGTCCTCGTTGACCAGGCGGTGGATGGTGCCCGGCGTGAACCAGGCGACCGTGCCGGGTACGAGGGGCGTGACCTCGTACCCGGACGTCGTGAGGGTCTGCACCGCGCCCCGGCCGCCGGTGACGACATACGCCTCCGAACAGGTCAGATGCATATGGGGAGTCCCGCCGCAGACGCCGTCGACGGCCGGCCAGTCGTAGACGGACAGGTGCGAGACGGCGACTGAGCCCGGCAGTCCCGTGAACTCCCCTGTGCTCACCACGGATGCGCCTCCAGGTACTTGGTGATCTCCTCCCGCTCCCACGATCCGTCGGCCACCACGATCCGGTAGCGGCGGGTGAGGGTGTCACCGGGAGCGAGTTCCAGTTCGTCGTAGAACGACCAGGACGGGGCGACGGCGGCGAACGGCTCGTTGCGTACGAACCAGTGGGCGGGGTGCGTGCCGCGCTGGCCCAGGTGGTCGTTCTCGGGGGAGTGGGCGAAGACGAGGGTCGCGTGGCCGTCGCTGCCGTCGTGTTCGCCGGAGAAGGCGAGCCACGGCGCCTGCTCGCCCATCAGGCCGGGGCCCTCTGCGTCGGGGCCGATGATCCGGCCGGCGCGGAAGGCGCGCGGACCGCGCCAGAACAGGCCGGTGTAGCCGGCCATCTCACGCCCCGCGGTGGTCGGGCTGCCGAAGCACAGCGACTCGTCGCGGCGGTTGGTGACGGCGCTGGTCCAGGTCAGCGCCCAGGAGCCGGACTCCGCGTCGACGTCGTGGATCTCGATACGACGCTCCTCGTCGGCCCACAGCTCCCCGCTGTACGGGTGCCAGGTCAGCCGTTCAGTGATCACTGCGCGGTCGCCGTGAACCGCCACCTCGTCGAAGGCGACATGCGCCATCGAGCCGACGCGTTCGGGCAGTTCGAGGTAGCCCTCGCCGCGCACGTAGGAGTTGCCGCCCCAGAGGTTGGCGCCCGACAGGTGCGAGGCCGTCAGCTGCAGGCCCTTGTGCCAGCGGTGGTCGTTGGGCCGGTAGTCCGTGACGACCTCGCCCGCCAGGGTGCGCAGGGGGTGGATGTACGGCTTCGGGGACTCCCAGGCCGCTTCCGGGGCGTAGACATAGCTCAACAGCTCGACGCCACCGGCCCGTTCGGTGATCGTGATGCGGTCGCCGTGGGCGTGCACGACACGCAGCCCGGTCATGCGGACACCTCCTCGGCCGCCACAGGAGCGACGGGCGCCCAGCCGGGCGCTCCGCCGTGCATCGCCGCGTGGAACGGGTCGCCGGGGCCGATCTCGCCGGCCTTGACCGTGGTGTCCGTGAAGGCCGCCTTGTAGATGGCGGCGATCAGCTCCAGGCTGGTGCGCCCGTCGGCGCCGCTGCTGCGCGGGCGCTCCCCCGCGCGCATGCTCGCGACCAGCTCCCGCAGCTGCTCCAGGTGCGAGCTGGGCACGTCCGCGCCGAAGTCCTGCCAGGCGGCGGCCTCGTCGCCGGGCACGCCGGGGGCCGGGGTGATGCGCCAGTTCGCGTTGGAGTGGCCGTAGAGGTGGGTGAGTTCGACGGTGGCGCGCTCGCAGTCGATGCGGATGCGGCTGACCTCGTCGGGGCTCAGGACACTGTTGACGACCGTCGCCATCGCGCCGTTCTCGAAGCGGATCAGGGCGGTGGAGACGTCCTCGGTCTCCACGTCGTGCACCAGGCGCCCGGCCATCGCGCGCACCTCGCGCCACGGGCCGAGCAGGTCCAGCAGAAGGTCCATCTGGTGGATGCCGTGGCCCATGGCGGGGCCGCCGCCCTCGGTCGCCCAACGGCCGCGCCAGGGCACGGCGTAGTAGGCGGTGTCGCGGTACCAGGTGGTCTGGCAGTGCGCGACCAGCGGTCGGCCCATGGCCTGCTCGGCGAGCAGCCGCCGTACGTGCCGGGATGCGGAGCCGAAGCGGTGCTGGAAGACGATCGACGCGTACGGGCCGCCGTCCTTGCCCTCCTCGGCCTCCACCGCGTCGTAGTCGGCGAGCGTCGGCACCGGCGGCTTCTCGCACCACACCCACGCACCGGCACGCAGGGCGGCGATGGTCTGCTCGCGGTGCAGCGTCGGCGGGGTGCAGATGCTCACCAGGTGGGGGCGCTGCTCGTGCAGCATCTGCTCCAGGTCGGTGTAGGCGTGCGGGATCCCGGTGGCCCGGCAGAACTCCCCGACCGCGGTGGCATCGATGTCGACGGCGGCGACGACCTCCGTCTCGCCCTCCTCGGCGAGCCTGGCCAGGGCGGGCAGGTGCGAGCCCCGCCCGATGGCGCCGGTGCCGATGACGGCGGCCCGGATGCGCCGGCCGACGAGCGGGGCGGCGGGGGCCTGGGACGTCCCGGGATGGGTCTCGGACGTGGACATGGACCTGATCAGCACTCCTCCGGGAAACGACAAGCTACGAGGAGGAGCAGCGTCAGCAAGCGCTTTCTCCTCCCAGAAACGTAAGCTCCGCCCCCACACCTGGTCAACCACCCATCACCCAAGGCCGCCGGCTGCCCCCGAAACCCCTGTGCGGGTCCCGTCGGCGCCGGAGGTTAGGCTGCCCTGCACACCCGTGATCACGACGCCCGCCGGCGTGACGTCCCGTCGCGCCTGCCACGATCAGCACTTGGACGCCGTACATCCATGTCTTGGTTTGAATCCCTCGTCCTCGGACTCGTCCAGGGGCTGACCGAGTTCCTCCCCGTCTCCTCCAGCGCGCATCTGCGGCTGACCGCCGCCTTCTCCGGCTGGAAGGACCCCGGCGCGGCCTTCACGGCGATCACGCAGATCGGCACGGAGGCCGCCGTGCTGATCTACTTCCGCAGGGACATCGGGCGGATCGTCTCGGCCTGGGCGCGCTCGCTGGTGGACAAGGAGATGCGCCGCGACCACGATGCGCAGATGGGCTGGCTGGTGATCGTCGGCTCGATCCCGATCGGTGTGCTCGGGCTGTTGTTCAAGGACCAGATCGAGGGCCCGTTCCGCGATCTGCGGATCACCGCGACGATGCTGATCGTCGTCGGTGTGGTGATCGGCATCGCCGACCGGCTCGCGGCACGCGACGAGACGGGCGGCCGGCACCGGGCGCCCAAGCAGCGCAAGACGCTCGAGAACCTGGGCGTGAAGGACGGCCTCGTCTACGGTCTGTGCCAGTCGGCAGCGCTCGTCCCGGGCGTCTCCCGCTCCGGAGCCACCATCAGCGGCGGCCTGTTCATGGGCTACCGGCGCGAGGCCGCGGCCCGCTACTCCTTCCTCCTCGCCATTCCCGCGGTGCTGGCCTCCGGCCTGTTCGAGACCAAGGACGCCCTGGAGGGCGGCCATGTCTCCTGGGGCCCGACGCTGTTCGCGACGGTGATCGCCTTCGCGTCCGGGTACGCCGTGATCGCCTGGTTCATGAAGTTCATCTCGACGAAGAGCTTCATGCCCTTCGTCTGGTACCGCATCGCGCTGGGCATCGTCATCATCGCCCTGGTCACCGCGGGCGTACTGAGCCCCCATGCGGCCGAGTCGGCGGGCTGACCAGGGCGAGGCGCGCCGGCGGTGGCGCGGACCTCAACGCTCAGCGGCGATACGGAAGTTGCAGCTCCGGGCGGTGCCGCGAAAATCCGTGACCAATGACATACGTCATGGGTAGCCGTCCGGTAGCGCAGTGTCAGTGCTTGCCCCTAGGCTTGTGCGCATGTCCCCCCATTCCTTAACCCCTGGTTCCGTGCGCTCCGCCGCCGAGGTCAACGAGCAGATCCGAGCGCTGTGGATGCGCGCGGGCGGCTCCCTGTCGGCCCAGGAGCGCGCGGAGTACGAGCTGTTGGTGGTCGAGTGGGCGGCGGCGATCCAGAGCGACGTCATCGAGGCGGCCTGACCGGGAGGCGTCCTCCTCCGGGCCTCACACGGCCGGGGCGGCGTGCCGCCTGACGAGTTCGTACGAGCGCAGGCGTGCGGCCAGCGCGTAGACCGGTGTGACCAGCATGAGTTCGTCCGCGCGGGTCACCTCCACCAGGTCCGCCAACTGCTTGGCGACGAAGTCGGGTGAGCCGTGGGCCTGTTGGGCGCGGAAGCCCGCCAGTGCCCGCTCTTCCTCCGCGGTGAACGAGTGGGCGGCCGCCTCTTCGGGAGTGGGGAAGGGGATGTCTCCCCGCCCCTTGAGCAGTCCGGCCTTGACGACATCCATCGGGCCCGCCAGCCGGGCCGCCTCCTGCTGCGTCTCGGCGCACACCGTTTCCACGCAGACCAGTACCCGGGGACGCTCGCACCAGCGGGACGGGGAGAACTGCGCCCGGTAGCGATCGAGCGCGGCGAGGGTGTTGTCCGGGCGGATGTGGTGGGCGAAGGCGAGGGGCAGTCCGAGTTCCGCGGCAAGCGCCGCGCCGGCCGTGCTCGACGCAAGCAGCCACGGCTCCGGGAGCGGGCCGAGCGCGACCTCGTCCACCAGGAAACGCAGGGTCGCCGCCACGTCGTCGCGGTACTCGTCGTCCGTCGTCGGCCCGGCCCCGCGCCGCAGGGCCCGCGCCGTCGGCTCGTCGAACGTGCCCGGGCCGCGGCCGATGCCCAGGTCGATCCGGCCGGGGTGCAGCGCGGCGAGCGTGCCGAACTGCTCCGCCAGCATGATCGGGGCGTGGTTCGGGGCCAGCACACCCCCGGACCCCAGGCGTATGGACGAGGTCAGCGCGGCCGCGTGCGCGGTGAGCACGACGGGCGGGAACGCCCCTATGGCCGGGGAGTGGTGGTGCTCGGCGTACCAGAGGCGCCGGTAGCCGAGGTCTTCGACGCGCCTGGCGAACTCGGCGGTGTCCCCCAACGTGTCCGCGACTCGGGCGCCGGACTGGACCATGGCCACTTCGAGCGCGCCGATCGGAATGGTGATCATTCGGTCAGTATAGGAATCGCCGGTCGGCATGCGGACGCGCCGGACCACGAACGGCGTGCGCGGGCAAGGAAGTTGGACGGCGCTGACAACGAAGTTGTGTCGTCGCCGCACACCCCCTTGGCCCGGCACGTCCCATGCCCAACACTGAGCCGATGACGCAGCGCGTGGAGCTCGCGAACGTGATGGACCGGCTGGCCGTCGACGAAGTCGTCACCGACTACGCGGCGGCCGTGGACGACGGTGACTGGAAGGCGTACCGGGGGCTGTTCACGCCCGACGGGCGCGCGGACTACCGCTCGGCCGGCGGCATCGAGGGAGGTGCCGGGCAGGTCGCCGTGTGGCTTGCCGAGAGCATGCTGCTGTTTCCGATGCGGCAGCATCTGATCGTCAACCGGCGGGTGCGGTTCGGGATGCTGGAGCAGGACATCGGCGACACCGCGCGCGTGCGCGCCGACTACGTCAATCCGATGCGGTTCGCGGCGGACGGGGAGGGGGCGGCCGCTCCCGACTTCGTGTGCGGCGGCCGGTACGCCTTCGGGTTGCTGCGCACGCACGACGGCTGGCGGCTGCGCGAGGTCGTCGTGGAGGAGAAGTGGCGGCGCCTTCCCGAGCCGCGTGTGGCACCCGCGGCCGAGTGATCCGGGGCCGTCTGTCCACGCTCGGCGAAAGCACGCACACTGGAGCCACCACCGGGTAGGGAGGAGCCGTATGAAGACCTTTGGTCAATGGCTCGCTTCCCCGTGGCGGCGCTCGGCGATCGCCGCCTTGGCGGGGGCCCTGCCCGTGTTCGCGTTCCCCGCCCCTTCGCTGTGGTGGTTCGCCTATGTCGCCCTGGTCCCCTGGATCGTGCTGGTCCGCTCCGCGCCCACCGGGAAACGGGCTGCCTACGACGGCTGGTGCGGCGGGTTCGGCTACATGGTGGCCGTGCACCACTGGCTGCTGCCGAGCCTGAATGTGTTCATCTTCCTCATCGCCGCGCTGCTGGGCGCGCTGTGGGCGCCGTGGGGCTGGCTGGTGCGGCGCTTCCTGGGCGGGACGCGCGGGACCGGGCCCGGCCTGGCAGCTCTCCTCGTGCTGCCGTCGGCCTGGCTGATGGTCGAACTCGTGCGTTCCTGGCAGGGGCTGGGCGGCCCGTGGGGCGTGCTCGGCTCCAGTCAGTGGCAGGTGGAACCCGCGCTGCGGCTCGCCTCGGTCGGCGGGGTGTGGCTGCTCAGCTTCCTGGTGGTGGCCGTCAATGTCGCCGTAGCCGGGCTGGTGTGGCCGTGGGTCAGTGGGATGTCACCTGCCACCGTGGTCTGGGTTCCGGCCATGGCGGGCCTGGTCGCGACCGCAGCCGCGACCACGGCGGCCTGGGTGTGGTCACCGCGTCCGGACGTCGACGGCCGAACGCGGATCGCGGTCGTGCAGCCGGGCGTCATCGACGGCCCCGACAAGCGCTTCGACCGCGAGGAACAGCTCACCCGCCAACTCGCCGGGCAGCACCCCAACCTGATCGTGTGGGGCGAGAGCAGCGTCGGATTCGACCTCGGCCAACGCCCCGACCTGGCGAAACGCATCGCGGCCCTGTCGCGCGAGACGGGATCCGACATCCTGGTCAACGTGGATGCCCGGCGCTCCGACAAACCCGGCATCTACAAGAGTTCCGTGCTCGTCGGCCCGGACGGGCTGACCGGCGACCGCTACGACAAGATGCGGCTCGTGCCCTTCGGCGAGTACATCCCCTTCCGTTCGGTGCTGGGCTGGGCGACCTCCGTCGGCAAGGCGGCCGGCGAGGACCGCAGGCGCGGCTCGGAGCAGGTCCTCATGGACGTGGGGCACGGGCTGCGCATCGGTCCGATGGTCTGCTTCGAGTCGGCGTTCCCCGACATGAGCCGCCATCTCGCGCAGGACGGCGCCGAGGTGCTGATAGCGCAGTCGGCGACGTCGACGTTCCAGCAGAGCTGGGCGCCCGAGCAGCACGCCTCGCTGGCCGCACTGCGTGCCGCGGAGACCGGGCGGCCGATGGTGCACGCGACGCTGACAGGGGTGTCGGCCGTGTACGGAGCGAGCGGGCAGCGGCTGGGATCCTGGATGGGGACGAGCTCCAGCGGGGCAGCGGTATACGACATTCCACTGGCCCACGGCACCACCCCGTACGTCCGCTACGGCGACTGGCCGGTGCACGGCGCCCTGCTGATCCTCGCCGTATGGTGCGCGACCGAGGGCGCACGGGCGGTCCGGCTCAGGCGGCCCGGTCCTCAACCGCACGTACCACCCGCTCGCACAGTTCGTGAGTCGCCAGTGCGTCCCGGGCGCTGAGCACCTTCCCCGCCCGTACGGCGTCGAGGAAGGCCAGCACCGCCTGTTCGATACCGCGCTGCCGGGCCACCGGCACCCAGTCGCCGCGCCGCCGCACGGTCGGCTGGCCCTTGTGGTCGATCACTTCGGCGAGGTTGAGTACCTGCCGCTTGGTGTCCTGTCCGGACACCTCGAGGATCTCCTCCGCCGAACCGCTGAGCCGGTTCATCACCCCCAGCGCGGTGAACCCGTCCCCGGCCAGCTGCAGCACCACATGGTGCAGCAGACCGCCCTGCACGCGCGCGCGTACCGTCACGTCGTCGACGGGCCCCGGCACCAGGAAGCGCAGCGTGTCCACGACATGGATGAAGTCGTCGAGGATCATCGGGCGCGGCTCCTCCGGCAGCCCGATGCGGTTCTTCTGCATGAGGATCAGCTCGCGCGGGTGCTCGGCGCACTGCGTGTACCCGGGTGCGAAGCGCCGGTTGAAGCCGACCGCGAGCGAGACGTCACGCTCCTCGGCGAGCGCCACCAGCCGCTCTGATTCGGCGAGTTCGTAGGCGAGTGGCTTGTCGACGTAGGTGGGCACGCCCGCCTCCAGCAGCCGGGTCACGATCTCCGGGTGGGTGAGGGTGGGCGCGTGCACGAAGGCGGCGTCGAGGTCCTGGGCGAGCAACGCGTCCAGGGTGGCGTGCCGGTGGTCGACCGGGAGGTGCAGGCTGTCGCCGACCCGGTCGAGCGTCGCGGGCGTACGTGTGTGCAGCTGCAGTTCGATCCCGGGCAGGCCCGCGAGCACCGGAAGGTAGGCCTTCTGCGCGATGTCACCGAGTCCGATGCAGCCGACCTTCACGGGGTGGTCTCCTCTAGCGGTTGCCTGCCGGGTCCTGCCGGAAGCATACGGCTGCTGCGGCGGCCACCGGCCGGCGACGGAAACGAAGCTGCGGGGGGGGAGCACCGGCGGCTCCCCCTCGTGGCCGGGCGTCCGCTCACCGGCCGGCGCGAAAGCGGCAGCGACGTACAGCGGGGTGGATACCGGCAGCGGCCACGACCGGGCCGCTGAAATCTCGTGGCCGGTTCGGATCCGTTGGGAAAGGATGCGGTCATGACGACCGAGCGCCGTGAACCCGCGACCACCGCCGATGAACGCACCATGCTGGACGGCTGGCTGGACTATCACCGCCAGACCCTGGCATGGAAGTGCGAGGGCCTGACCGACGAGCAGCTCAGGACCGCCGCCGTGGAGCCGTCCACACTGTCCTTGATGGGGCTGGTGCGACACATGGCCGAGGTGGAGCGGTCCTGGTACCGCCGGGTCCTCGCGGACGAGGACGCGGGCCCGATCTACCACAGCGACGAGGACCCGGACGGCGAGTTCCACCTCACCGAGGCGGACACCTGGGCGGAGGCGTATGCCACCTGGCAGGCCGAGATCGAGGCCGCACGGCGCAACGCGGCCCGCTTCGCCCTGGACGACACCTCCAAGGGCAGGCACCGGCGCACCGGCGAGCACTTCAACCTGCGCTGGATCCACACCCACATGATCGAGGAGTACGCCCGCCACAACGGCCACGCCGACCTGCTCCGCGAACGCCTCGACGGCAGCACCGGCGACTGACGTCACCCGGAGCGCACCCCCGGCCCCCGTACGGGGCGGGAGATCACCCGCGCGGGGCATCCTTCGCTCAGACGCCGCCCCCGGAGCCTTGCGACCCGACATCGTTGCGCGGGTGCATCGAACGACGACCACCGCAACGCTCCTGGTCACCGTGGCCGTCACGGCCCTCGCCGGCTGTGTGACGATCCAGCGTCCGCCCGCGTCAGGCCCGCCGCCGGCCGCGTCCCCGCCGTCGGCGCCGTATCCCGACGACCAGGGGACTGAGCAGATCGTGCAGGCTCCGGTCCATGAGGCGCTGGAGGGGACCGCCCCGTCCGGGCGGCCGGAGCGCAAGCCGCCCGAGCGGCAGGGACCGCCGGCCGCGCAGCCGGCGGCGCCTCACCCCGCACCTCACCCACACCCGCGGCCCCGTCCCCGGCCGCCGCACCCGCAGCCCGGGCACCCTGGGCGGCCGCGCGTCGAGCTCCCCGACGTGCCCAGGCCGGTCCCGAAGCAGACGGACGTGTGCGCCCTCGGCCGGACGTACGGGGGCTGGCGGCCCGACAGCCCGGAGGCGGTCATCTGCAGACAGGCGTACGGGCACTGAGGCGGCCGTAGCCGCTGCGGAGAGGCGCTACGGCCGCTGCCGTGGCGGCCCCCACCGTCCCTCGCCGTCCGGGCCCCGCTCCCCCAGCCGCAGTTCCAGTCGCCCGATCGCCGCCCGCACCCCGTCCCCGTAGCTGTCGTCCGCCAGCGCCTCGGCCGCGCTGCGGGCCTGGCGCAGATGGGTGCGGGCGGCGCCGCTGCGGTCGAGCTTCACATAGTCGGCCGCCAGGTTCAGATGCAGCGAGGGGTAGAGGGCGCGCACCGCCAGGGTTTCCTCGTGTTCGGCGAGGCGGTCGTCCGTGAGTTCCTCGGCCGCGGTCAACGCCCGGAGGTCCCATGCCAGTTCGTCCGCGGGGTCGTCCTGGGTGTCGGCCATGTAGTGGGCCAGCGTGCAGCGGTGCAGCGCGTCTCCGTGCTCACCGATCTCCGCCCAGAGCTGGAGGAAGCGGTGCCGGGCCTCCTCGCGGTCGCCCGCGTGATGCAGCATGACGACCTGTCCGATCCGCGTCATCACGGCGTCCGTCGCCGCCTGCTCCTGTCCGTTGGCCACCGCGTCCTCCGCACACACTCGCCGGCTGGTCGGCTGTCCCGACCGACGCTAACCGCCGCCCGCGGCAATCCCGGTCAGGCGGCACCGGGCCGATCCGGTGCGGAACCGGCCCGGCGGGGTCATCAGCCCAGATTCGGGATGGTCCAGTCGATCGGCTGGTGCCCCTGGAGGGCCACGGCCTCGTTGATCTGCGTGAACGGGCGGGAGCCGAAGAACTTCTTCGCCGACAGCGGGGAGGGGTGGGCGCCCTTGACCACCACGTGACGGGTCTCGTCGATCAGCGGGAGCTTCTTCTGCGCGTAGTTGCCCCACAGCACGAAGACCGCCGGGTCGGGCCGGTCGGCGACCGCGCGGATCACGGCGTCGGTGAACCTCTCCCAGCCGCGGCCCTTGTGCGAGTTGGCCTCGCCGCCGCGCACCGTGAGTACCGCGTTGAGCAGCAGCACGCCCTGCTGGGCCCATGGCATCAGATAGCCGTTGTCCGGGACCGGCAGGCCGAGCTCCTCCTTCATCTCCTTGTAGATGTTGCGCAGCGACGGCGGGGTCCTGACGCCGGGGCGGACCGAGAAGCACAGGCCGTGGCCCTGTCCCTCGCCGTGGTACGGGTCCTGGCCGAGGACCAGGACCTTCACCTGGTCGTACGGTGTGGCGTCCAGCGCGGCGAAGACCTCCTCGCGCGGCGGGTACACGGGACCCTTCGCCCGCTCCTCCTCGACGAACTCCGTGAGCTCCTTGAAGTAGGGCTGCTGCAGTTCCTCGCCCAGGACCCCGCGCCAGGACTCGGGCAGCATGGCGATGTCGGTCACGTCAACTTCCTTACGATCTGCGGTAAACCGGGTGCGGTCGCTTCCAGGGTCAGAACCTACAGGCGACCACTGACAACGGCCCCGCCCTCCTTGAAGTGCACCGCCTACCAGCTGGTCTTGCGGGACAGCTCGCCCATCAGCATGATCGTCGACGGGTCCAGCGCCTGCTCCGCGCCGGAGATGTCGTCGCTCGCGGCCACGTACTGCTTGCCCTGCCACAGCGGCAGCAGCCTGGCGTCGTTGACCAGGATCTGCTGGGCCTGCTCGAAGTCGGAGACCACGTTGGCGCGGTCGCTCTCGCTGCGGGAGCGCGGCAGCAGCTTCCCGGTGATCTCGGGCGCCGGATAGGGCGTGCCGAGCGCGTTCTGGTTGCCGACGAACGGCGCGATGAAGTTGTCGGGGTCCGGGAAGTCGGGGAACCAGCCGCGTCCGAACACCGGGTACTCGCCGTTCTGGTAGCCCTTCACGTACGTGTTCCAGGGGCGGCTCTTCAGGGTGATCGTGAACAGGCCGGAGTCCTCCAGCTGCTGCTTGATCTCCGCGAACTCCAGCTTGGTGGAGGAGCCGTAGCGGTCGGTGGTGTACCAGAGGGTGAGCGGGACGCGCTGGGTGATGCCGGCGTCCGCGAGGATCTTGTGGGCCTTGGAGGTGCTGGGGTTGCCGAAGTCGTCGAAGAAGTCGGTGGTGTGCCCGGTCAGGCCCTTGGGGACCATGGAGTACAGCGGCTCGACGGTGTCCTTGTAGACCTTGTGTGCGATCGCGCCGCGGTCCACGAGCTGGGCGATCGCCTTGCGGACGGCGAGCTTGCCCGCCCAGGGGTCCTTCGGGTTGAACACCAGGTAGTTGATCTCGATGCCGGAGCCCTCGATGAGCTGGAGGTTCCCGCTCGCGTCATGGCGCTGCAGGTCGACGATGTCGTTCGCGTTGAGGCCGCGGAAGGCGACGTCGACCTGCTTGTCCTTCAGCGCGGTGACCATGGTGGAGGAGTCCTGGAAGTAGCGGATGGTCACCGCGTCGTTCTTGCGCTCGGCGTAGCCCTTGTAGGTGTCGTTCTTGACGAGCTCGGCCTTCTTGCCGTCCTCGTACGACTGGAGGGTGTAGGGCCCGGAGCCGTCGATGGTGTCGCCCTTGCGCAGGGATCTCTCGGGGTACTCCGCGGGGTCGACGATCGACATGGCGGGGGTGGCGAGCACGAACGGGAAGGTGGCGTCGGGCTTGTTGAGGTGGAAGACGATCTCCCGGTCACCCAGTGCCTGCACCCGGGCGAGGCTGCCGAGCAGTCCGGCGGGCCCGCCGTTGACGTTGATCTTCAGGATCCGGTCGATGGAGTACTTGACGGCCTTGGCGTCGAGCGGGTGCCCGTTGGAGAACTTCAGGCCCTCGCGCAGCTCACATGTGTACGTGGTGTTCGAGCTGTCGGAGAAGCGGCAGCTGTCCGCCGCGTCCGGCTGCGGTGTGGTCGCTCCGGAGGGGTAGCTGAGCAGCGTCTGGTAAATGTTGCGGAACAGTTCCCAGGACTGGTCCCAGGAGGCGGCGGGATCCAGTGTGCTGGGCGCGCTGGTCGTCCCGACCACGATGGGGCCCTTGCCGCCTGAGGAGTCCGCCGAGAGGACTCCGCATCCCGCCACCAGCGACGATATGGACGCGATGGCCGCCGCCTGCCACAGGCCTCGGTTCCGGTTGAACACGCGCTCGCTCCTCGATCTGCCGTACCAAGGGTCGGCAGACCATACCGCAGTGCAACGAGGGTTGAACCCGGTCGGTACAGGGGCCTTGATCAGCTTCTTTATGACGACGTTGTCATTGCGTCGTTCCCCTCCCGTACGACGACGAGGGCGCCGTTTCCGTCAAGGAAACGGCGCCCTCGTGCACCCGATCGTTACGATTGCAACCGCTTGCGTCAGGCGACGCCGGCGTTGAGGAAGATGCCGCCGTCGACGACGAGCGTCTGGCCGGTGACCCAGGCGGACTGCTCGGAGGTGAGGAACGCGGCGGCGCCACCGATGTCGGAGGGCACGCCGAGCCGGGCCAGCGGGTAGGCGGCGGCCGCCTCCTCCTCCCGGCCCTCGTACAGCGCCTGCGCGAACTTGGTCTTCACGACGGCCGGGGCGATCGCGTTGACCCGCACCTTGGGCGCGAACTCGTGCGCCAGCTGCTGGGTCAGGTTGATCAGCGCGGCCTTGCTGACGCCGTACGCGGCGATGAAGGGCGAGGGCGCGAGGCCCGCGACGGAGGCGATGTTGACGATCGCGCCGCCGTTGTCCTTCTGCCAGGCGTGCCAGGTCTTCTGCGCGAAGCCGAGCGCGGAGATCACATTGGTCTCGAAGACCTTGCGGGCCACGTTCAGGTCGAGGTCGGCGATCGGGCCGAACACGGGGTTGGTGCCGGCGTTGTTGACCAGGTAGTCGACGCGGCCGAAGGCCTCCATGGTGCGCTCGACGGCCTCGGCCTGGTGCTCCAGGTCGTGCGCCTTGCCGGCGACGCCGATGACGCGCTCGGCGCCGAGCTTGTCCACGGCCTCCTTGAGGGCGTCCTCGTTACGGCCGGTGATGGCGACACGGTCACCGCGGGCGACCAGCGCCTCGGCGACGCCGTAGCCGATGCCTCGGCTGGCGCCCGTGACGAGGGCGACCTTGCCGGAGAGGGCGGGCAGTTCAGTCATGGTCCGTGTTCTCCTAGTCGAGCGGTCCGCCGGCGACGTACAGCACCTGGCCGGAGACGAACCCGGCCGCCTCGCCCGTGAAGAAGGCGATGGCGTTGGCGATGTCATCCGGCTCGCCGACCCGCGCCACCGGGATCTGGGTGGCGGCCGCGGCCTTGAAGTCCTCGAAGCCCATGCCCACGCGCGCGGCGGTGGCAGCGGTCATGTCGGTGGCGATGAAGCCGGGGGCGACGGCGTTGGCGGTGATGCCGAACTTGCCGAGCTCCTTGGCGAGGGTCTTGGTGAAGCCCTGCAGACCGGCCTTGGCCGCGGAGTAGTTCACCTGGCCGCGGTTGCCGAGCGCCGAGGACGAGGACAGGTTGACGATCCGGCCGAAGCCCGCGTCGACCATGTGCTTCTGGACGGCCTTCGACATCAGGAAGGCACCGCGCAGATGGACGTTCATGACGGTGTCCCAGTCGGAGACGCTCATCTTGAACAGCAGGTTGTCGCGCAGCACACCCGCGTTGTTGACCAGGATCGTCGGCGCGCCCAGCTCCTCGACGACCCGCGCGATCGCGGCCTCGACCTGTGCCTCGTCGGAGACGTCCGCGCCGACCGCGAGGGCCTTGCCGCCCGCCGCGGTGATCTTCTCCACGGTGTCCTTGCAGGCGGCCTCGTCGAGGTCGATCACGGCGACCGCGCGGCCCTCGGCGGCCAGCCGTACGGCGGTGGCGGCGCCGATGCCGCGCGCTCCGCCGGTGACCACAGCGACCCGCTGCTCAGTGGTGGACATTGCTGCTTCTCCTCGCCCTCGAGAAAGTACGCCCGCTTGAAAATACGTCCGTCGTCAGTACGCCCGCTCGGTGAGCGACCGCTTAGTACCTTCGGCAGACGTGACGCTAGAAGGCCTGGCACTCGGTGTCAACGGCATGCGGGCGGGTGTGATCCATTACCTCACCAGCAGCTCGAGCAGGCGCTCCGTCTCGGCCACCGGATCGGCGGTGAGCCCAGTGTGCACCGGCCCGGGCTGGAGGACCGTGGAACGCGGCGCAATCAGCCATCTGAAGCGTCGTCCGGCGTCGTCGCCCGCGGCCTGCCCGGCCGCCTCCCCGCCCCCGCACACGCGCTCGACGGCCCCGAGGGCGGCCCGGATGCCGGCCACGTCCGACGCCGGGTCGAGGGCCAGCAGCCGCGCCTCGTCGAGGTGGGTGCGGGCGCCGACGTAGGCCTTGGCGCGGCAGTAGACGAGCACTCCGGCGTTGATGCACTCGCCGCGCTCCACCCGCGGTACGACGCGCAGCAGGGCGTACTCGAAGACGTCCCGGTCGCCGCTCTGACCGCCGCGGATGATGTGCCGCTCGACCACCGAGCCGGCCATGTGGATGTGGCGCTCGCTCATTTGCCCTCCTCGATTCCGGTGACGCGCTCGTGGACGACGGCGGCCCGGGCCAGCAGCGGCCGCGCGTAGGCCCGCCGGAGGTCGTCCGGGGTGTCGAAGCCGGGTTCGCCGGCCAGCCAGGCGTCCGGGATCTCGGCGGTGACCTCGGCGAGGAGTTCCTCGGTGACACGGGGCGCCAACTCGGCGGCGGCGCCCGCGAGATCGGGGGTGAAGCGGGCGAGGGCGTGGTCCGAGGCGTCGTAGGGGCGGCCCGCGGAGGCCTCGGCGCCGGGCCAGTTGTGGTGCCAGATCATGGTGGCGCCGTGGTCGATGAGCCACAGATCGCCGTGCCACACCAGCAGGTTGGGGTTGCGCCAGGAGCGGTCGACGTTGTTCACCAGGGCGTCGAACCAGACGATCCGGCCGGCCTCCTCGGGGCTCACCGTGAAGGCGAGCGGGTCGAAGCCGAGGGCGCCGGAGAGGAAGTCCATCCCGAGGTTGGTGCCGCCGCTGGAGCGCAGCAGATCCTGCACCTGCTGCTCGGGTTCGCCGAGCCCCAGCACCGGGTCGAGGTCGACCGTCACGAGCCGGGGCACCCGCAGGCCGAGCCGGCGGGCGAGTTCGCCGCAGACGACCTCGGCGACCAGTGTCTTGCGGCCCTGTCCCGCGCCGGTGAACTTCAGGACGTAGGCCCCGAAGTCGTCGGCCTCGACGAGCGCGGGCAGCGATCCGCCCTCCCGCAGGGGCGTGATGTAGCGGGTCGCGATGACTTCCTTGAGCATCGCCCCAGGTTACTGGCCGACAGCGAAACGACAGCTCTGGCTTACCTCCCCCTGATCTCGAACCCGTCAAGCTCTCGACATCGTCTGAACAACCCTTGCTCGGCGACCGTACCCCTGGACAGATCTTCGAAGCTTGCATGGAAGGGAACGTCAGCATGACCAGCGAACCGCTCCATCCCGTTCCGGCACCCGGCCGCCGTACTGTCGTGGCGGCGGTGGGCGCGACGGGGCTCGCCGTCGCGCTGACCGCGTGCGGATCGGACAACGGGTCCTCGGACTCCTCGTCCTCGAACACCCAGGCAGGCGCCAACGCGAGCGGCGGCTCCAGCGCCTCGTCCGGCTCCGGCGGCGGCACCGCGCTGGCCAAGACGGCCGACATCCCGGCGGGCGGCGGCAAGATCTTCAAGGACCAGGGCGTGGTGGTCACCCAGCCGACGGCGGGCACCTACAAGGCCTTCTCGTCGAAGTGCACGCACCAGGGCTGCGCGGTGTCCGAGATCTCCAACGGCGTGATCATCTGTCCGTGCCACAAGAGCGAGTTCTCCGTGACCGACGGCAGCGTCAAGAAGGGTCCCGCGACCCAGCCGCTGCCCGCCGAGAAGATCACCGTGAGCGGGGACTCGATCACGCTGGCGTGATCCGTCTGCGCCGGGGCCGCTCGAAGCAGCCCAGGACCTCGTCCGTGGTCGCGATCGTGGCGACCAGGGCGAGGGTGTGGCGGATCATCGCGGGGGTGTAGTCGGAGGGCACTCCCGCGATGGCGTCGGACGGCACGACGGCGGTGTAGCCGCGGTTCACGGCGTCGAACACGGCGTTCGGGATCGCCACGTTGGCCGAGACCCCGGTCACGACCAAGGTGCGGCAGCCCAGGTTGCGCAGCAGCGCGTCGACGTCGGTGCCCTGGACCGGGGACAGTCCGTGCAGCCGCCGTACGACGAGGTCCGCCTCGGTGACCTCGATCGGGGCGGCGACGCGCACCGCCGTCGTGCCGCACAGCTGCTGTACGGGGAGGCGTTCGGCGGCGCGGAAGAGACGGGCGTTGCGGCTCGCGCCGCGGCCGTCGGGGCGGCGCTCGGCGATGGCGTGGACGACCTGGATCCCGCTCTCGTGCGCGGCCGCCACCAGCCGGGCGACGTTGGTGAGGGCCCCCGAGGAGCGTGCCTCGCGGGCGAGTTCGGGCAGCGCGCCGTCCGGGCCGACGACCCCCTGCTGGCACTCGACGGTCAGCAGCACGGTGCTCGCCGGGTCGAGGAGTTCGCTGAGCTGTTCGTACGACGGCACGGTTCCCCCTCGTCGGCGGCGGTCCGGAGCGGGCGAGCGTAACGGCCATTGCGCATGGACGGAAGACGTCCCATCCTTTTCTGACGTGATGTCAGAGGATCACTGGAGTTCCTCTGACACGACGTGAGAGAAGAGGGGGCCGCATGACCGTCACTCAGCGTCGGGGCCGGAAGATCATGATGACGCCCGGTGAGCTGGACGAGTTCCTCGCCACCCAGCGCACCTGCCGGGTCGCCACGGTGTCCGCGGGTGGAGCGCCGCACGTCAGCACGCTGTGGTTCGCCTGGGACGGCAACTCGATGTGGCTGTACTCCGTCGTGCGCAGCAAGCGATGGACCGACCTGCGGCGCGATCCGCGGGTGGCGATCGTGGTCGACACGGGCGAGGAGTACGACGAGCTGCGCGGCGTCGAGCTGTCCGGAACGGTGGAGTTCGTGGGCGAGTTCCCGCGCACCGGGGAACTGTGCGCCGAACTCGACGTCCCGGAGACCCTGTTCGCCCGCAAGAACTTCAACCTGGAGGAGATGCCGCACGACGGCCGGCACGCCTGGGTACGGCTGACCCCGGAGAAGATCGTGTCCTGGGACTTCCGCAAGCTGGGCCCGGCCTAGGCCACCTCGCGCCCCGCGTCCTGAAGCGCCTCCACCGCCGCCCGGATCGACGGGCGGCGGTCGGCGTCCGCACGCCAGACGGCGTAGATCTGGCGCCGAACCGAATGCCGCACGGGCACGGCGCGCACTGCCTCCGGGAGCGGTCCGCGCCCCAGCCTCGGCGCCACGCACACCCCCAGCCCGGCACCGACCAGGGCGAGTTGGGTGGGGTGCTCCTCGGCGCGGTGGGCGACGCGCGGCTCGATGCCCTTGGAGCGCAGGGTGTGGATCAGCCATTCGTGGCAGAACTCGTTCTCCCCCCAGGTGATCCACTCGTCGTCGGCGAAGTCCTCCAGGTCGACCTCGGTGCGCTCGGCGTAACGGTGATCGACAGGCATCGCGATGTCCGCGGTGTCGTCGAGGATGACGGCTTTCACCAGCCCGTCGGGCATGGGCAGCGGCCTGTTGTACCAGTCCAGGACGACGGCGAGGTCGAAGTCGCCGCGCATCACGGCGAGGACGGCGGGCTCGGGCTCCGTCTCCCGCGAAGTGACGCGCAGCCCGGGATGCGCCTTGCGCAGCTGGGACAGCGCGGTCGGGAACAGACCGCGCGCCGCGGTCGGGAACGCCGCCAGCCGCAGCTCCCCCACCACCTCCCCGCGGTGCGCCTCCAGGTCGGACTGGGCGAGCTCGACCTGCGACAGGATGCGGGCCGCGTGCTCGGCGAGCAGCCGGCCCGCGTCCGTGAGCCGCACGCCCCGCCCGTTCTTGGCCAGCAGCGGCTGGCCGACCTCCCGCTCCAGCTTGGCCAGCTGCTGGGAGACGGCCGAGGTCGTGACATGCAGCCCCTCGGCGGCACCGCTGACGGAACCGTGCCGGGCGAGGGCGTCGAGGGTGCGCAGACGCTCCAGATTCAACATGTAAGCAATGCTACGAGGTACCGCACGTAAATTCTCGATTGTGCTACGAGGTGGCGTGCATCATCGTTACGGCCATGAGCATCACCGCACCCCGCACCCATCCGGCCCTCGACTGGCGTCTGCGCTTCGGCGCCCTCTCGCTGATCTGGGGATTCAGCTTTCTGCTCATCAAGGTGGGCACCGAGGCCTATGCACCCTTCCAGGTCACGCTCGGACGGCTGGTGTTCGGTACGGCGGTACTCGCGGCGGCCATGGCGGTGAAGCGTGAGCGCCTGCCACGCGGGGCGCGCACGTGGGGCCATCTGGCGGTCGCCGCGTTCCTGCTCAACGCGTTGCCGTTCTCGCTGTTCGCCTACTCGGAGCTGACCATCCCGTCCACCCTGGCCGGCATCTGCAACGCGACCTCACCGCTGTGGGGCATGGCGCTCTCCCTGGTCGCGCTCTCCGAGGACCGCCCGACCCGCGTGCGGGTGGCGGGCCTCGGCCTCGGCTTCCTGGGCGTGCTGACGGTCCTCGGTGTGTGGCAGGGCTTCCACGGGCTGGACGCCACCGGCACGGCGATGGCGCTGCTGGCCTCGTTCAGCTACCCCGTCGGCTGGATCTACGTCCGCCGTACGCTGGCCGGGACCGGCCACTCCCATCTGTCCATGACCGGGGCCCAGTTGCTGCTCGCCGCGGTGCAACTGGGTGTCGTCACCCCGCTGTTCACCACGTTCCCGGCGCGGTTTCCGGTGGTGCCGCTGCTTGCCGTCGCCGCGTTGGGGGTGCTGGGTACGGGGCTGGCGATTCTCGTCCAGTACGGGCTGGTTGCCGAAGTCGGGCCGACCACAGCCCAGATGGTCACGTACTTCATCCCGGTGATCGCCACGGGGGCGGGCGTTGCCGTTCTCGGGGAGTCGCTGCGGTGGTCCACCCCGGTGGGGGCGGTGATTGTTCTGGCGGGGGCTGCGCTTACGCAAGTTCGGGCTCGTTCAAGTGCGCCTAAGGGGGTGGGAGTTGAGGAGGGTGTGCGTGTGCGGGTTGTCGGTGGCCGGTCGCGCAGTTCCTCGCGCCCCTAAAAAAAGGGGGTTGCCCTCCCCCTCACACATAGCTTCGGGTCGGTGATGGGCCCAAGGCCCTCGCGACTGCGTCCGCCAGGAGGTCGACCTCCTCCGGGGCCAGGGTCGCCACCGTGATGCGGATGCCCGGTGGGGCGCTCATGCGGAAGCGGGCGCCCGGGGCGACCGCCCAGCCGGCGTGGAGGAGGGCTGCCACCGCGGTGGTTTCGTCGGGGACGGGGATCCAGACGTTCAGGCCGGTGCGGCCGTGGGCCTCGACGCCGCGCTGGGCGAGGGCGTCGATCAGGAGGTCGCGGCGGGTGCGGTAGGCCGCCGCGACCGCACGGGTGTCCAGCGTTTCGTCGGCCCACAGCCGTACCACCGCCCGCTGGATGAGGTGGCTGACCCAGCCGGGGCCGAGGCGGTGCCGGCCGCTCACCCGGTCGACGGTGGTGGTGTCGCCGGTGAGAACGGCGAGGCGCAGGTCGGGGCCGTACGCCTTGGCGACCGAGCGCACGAAGGCCCAGTGCCGGGTGATGCCCGCCAGGGGGTGCAGCGGGAGGTCGACGATGCCGTGGCCGTGGTCGTCCTCGACGAGGAGGATTTCCGGGTGGTCGCGGAGCACGGCGCGCAGGGCACGCGCGCGCGTGGCGCTCACCGCGGCGCCGGTGGGGTTCTGGGCGCGGTCCGTGACGATCAGCGCGCGGGCGCCGGCCGTCAGGGCTTTTTGTACGTCGTCGGGGAGGGGGCCCTCGTCGTCGACTCCCACCGGGGCCGTGCGCAGGCCGAGCGCCGGGACGAGGTCGAGCAGACTGCCCCAGCCGGGGTCCTCCACGGCCACGGTGTCCCCCGGTTTGAGGTGCGCCGCGAGCACGCGCTCGATGGCGTCGAGTGAGCCGGACGCGACCGTCAGCGGTCCGTCCGGCACGCCGTCGGCGTCCAGGTCCGCGCGCGCGATCCGCTCCAGGTCCGGTTCCACGAGGGCGTCTCCGTACAGCACGGGCTCCCGGTCGCCCTGCTCGCCCGCGGCCGCGAACACCTTGGCCAGCGAGGGCAGCAGCGCCGGGTCGGGGTTGCCGCTCGCCACGTCCCGCACGCCCGCGGGCACATCCATCCGGACGTGGTCGCGCCCCGTCGTGGCCGGCTTGGACCGCACCCTGCTGCCGCGCCGCCCGGACGTCTCGATGACCCCGCGCTCCCGCAGGATCCGGTACGCGGACGCGACCGTGTTCGCGTTCACGCCCAGGTCGACTGCCAACTCCCGCATGGGCGGCAGCAGTTGGCCCGGCTCCAGCTCGCCGGACCCCACCGCACGCTCGACGCTCGCCGCAATCTCTGCTGCGCGTCGCCCTTCGATCCGATATCCTTCTAGCACAAAGCCAATTATGTACTAGTGCAATGGAGATCGCAATGCAGGGGACCGAGCACCAGCCGACGTCGCAGTCCGCCGCCTACACGCCGACCGACCGCACCGTCCCCACCCGCTCCGCGGACCGGGCGTCGTACGACAAGGAGCTGGTGCACGCGATACTCGACGAGGGCTACGTCTGCCATCTGGGCTTCGTGCGGGACGGGGCACCGGTGGTGCTGCCCACGCTCTACGGGCGGGTCGGCGACCGGCTCTACGTGCACGGCTCGACGGGCTCGCGCCCGCTGCGGATGACCGGCAAGGCGGACCCCGGGCTGGCCGTGTGCCTGACCGTCACGCACGTGGACGCGCTGATCCTGGCCCGCTCGGCCTTCCACCACTCGATCAACTACCGGTCGGTGGTGGTGCACGGCATCGCACACGACGTGACCGACCCCGAGGAGAAGCGGGCCGCCCTGGACGCGCTGGTCGACCACGTCGTACCGGGCCGGGCGGCCGACTCCCGGCCCGCGAACAAGAAGGAGCTGGCCGCCACCGCCGTGATCCGCCTCGACCTGAACGAGGTCTCCGCCAAGCTCCGCACGGGCGGGGTGAACGACGAGCCCGAGGACCTGGCCCTGCCGCACTGGGCCGGCGTCGTCCCGCTGCGGAAGGGGTACGAAACCCCGGTGGCGGACGCCGACCTGATCCCGGGCATCACGCTCCCCGAGTACCTGGCGGTGCCGTGATGCTGATCCACCCGTGGGACGCTGCTCGTGACGACGACGAGTGGCAGCAGTGGCTGGGCGCGCACGACTTCGGGCAACTCGCCGTCAACGGTCTGCCCGGGGAGCCGCCACACGTGCAGCCGCTGCACTTCGCGTACGACGCCGAGCGCGGCGAGGCCGTCACGCACCTCGCCCGTCCCAACCCCCTGTGGCCGGCACTGGAGGCGGAACCGGACGTCCTGCTGAGCGTGGTCGACGACTACGTGTACGTCCCCGGACCCTGGCAGGCTCCGCCGGACGCCCCGCCCGAGCACGGTGTTCCGACGAGTTTCTACACCGCGGTCCAACTCCGCTGCACCGCCCATGTCGTGGATGATCCGGCCGAGAAGGCCGCCCTGCTCAACCGCCAGGTCGGCCACTTCCAGCCCGAGGGCGGTTCCGCGTCGGCGGCGGTGGGCGAGGAGCCGTACGGCAGGTTCCTCTCCGGCATCCGCGGTCTGCGGCTCGAAGTGGTCGAGGTACGGGCGAAGTTCAAGTACGCGAGTCACAAGCCGGAGCAGGTCCAGGACCGGCTGGTGGCGGAGCTCGCCGCGCGGGGCGGCTCCCGGGACGCGGCGGCCCGGGAGCACCAGCTGCGACGACGAGGGGTGTGGTCGGGGGCACGGTGACGCGCCTGCTCGATGACCGTGGACGGGGGCGGGATCCGGTCTCCGGCCCGCCCCTCGGCCTCACACCCGCACCGGATCCTCCGCCACCGTGCCGCGTGCCTCCGCCAGTGCCAGGCCCGCCACCGAGACCAGCATCAGCAGTGTGCCCACCAGGGTTGCCGGAGTGAGCCGTTCGCCGAGCAGCGCGACCGCCAGCACCGCCGCGCCGACCGGTTCCAGGAGCATGATCACGGACACCGTGGCCGACCGGACGGCGGCCGCGCCGGCGAAGTAGAGGCCGTAGGCGAGGGCTGTGGGGACGCTGGCGAGGTAGGCCAGCAGCCACACGGTCCGGGCCGGATGGGCGGTGTGCGGGACGATCCCCTCGGCCAGGGCGAACGGCAGCAGACAGAGGCTGGTGACCGCGAACGCCCCCACCGACGTACTGGACGCGTCGACCTCACCGCCCCTGCCCCACCAGCGTGTGAACAGGGTCAGCACGCTGTACCCGACCGCGGACAGCAGGGCGAACAGCACACCCGACAGGCGTACGGTCGCTCCGCCCCCACCGAGGACGAGCACGCCCAGCCCCGCGAGCGCCCCGGCGACGGCGGTCGGGCCACCGCGGCCCAGCCGCTCCCCCATCGTCAGCCGGGCGCCCAGTGCGACGAGCACAGGGCCGGTGCCGAGGGTGACGACCGTGGCGACGGCGAGTCCGGTGGCGGCCACGGCCGCGAAGTAGGCGGTCTGGAACACGGCGAGCCCGACGCCGGAGACACCGGCCCGAAGCGCCCTGCGGCGGAGCGGTTCGCACACGGTGGTCCGTCCGCGCGGACGGACCAGGCGGGCGGCGAGCAGCAGGACGAGGCCGGCCGCACAGCGCCAGAAGGACAGCGCGGCACAGCCCATGTCACTGGCCCGGTAGACCAGGGAGGCGGCCGCGCCCGCGGTGCCCCAGGCGGCACCGGCGACGATCAGATACAACAGGCCTCGCCCGACGGGCAGGCCGCAAGCAGCATTCGACGACACGAAGGTCTCCGCAGAAGTTTCGGAAAGTACCCGGCATCGACCGGGCCGTGGACTTCTTCTGCGGGCAGCACCGTTCCGCCCGGCACGGGGCCGGGCGTGGTTTCCGGAGGGCCCGCCTCAGGCGGCCGGAGGCGGAAGAACGAGTGCGTTCGAATGCATGATCATCACCCTAGGCGGCGCTTTCGCGAGAGGACAACTCCCTTTTCGGGCCGCCGCTCGCCACCGGCTGCCGGGGACCTCCTGGCAGGCGTCGACGACTGGGCGATGAACGCGCCCACCAGGACGACCGCACCGCCGATGATCTGCGGTACGGACAGGTGCTCGCCCAGCAGCACCCAGGCCAGGACCGTGGCGACGACCGCTTCGAGAGAGGCCACGACGCCCGCGACCTGCGGGGAGAGCAGGCGCACCGACACCACGCCGGTCACATAGGCGAGGACGGTGGAGATCAGGACGATCCAGGCCAGCAGGGCGAGAGCGGCGACCGGGGTGCCGTTCATCCGCGCGGTGCCGGTCAGCACGGACCAGTGCATGGTCCAGGGGCGGACCAGGACGCTCAGGACGAGCGCGCCGATCAGCAGGCCGTAGGCGATGACGCCGAGCGGGTCGGGCGCGTCGTCGCCGGCGTCGCTGCCCTGGTCGGACAGGACGAAGTAGCCGACCTGACAGCAGGCGGCGCCGAGTGCGAGCAGCAGGCCGAGGGCGTCGAAGCTCAGCCCCGACCAGACCTCGACCACACAGGCGAGCCCGCCGACCGCGAGGACCACGCCGAACACGGCGGCGCGGGTCACCGGCCGCCGCTGCACGAACCGCACCCAGCCCAGAATGAGGGCGGGCGCGAGGTACTCGATGAGCAGTGCGACGCCGACGGGTATGCGGGAGAGCGCGCCGAAGTAGCAGGCCTGCACACCGGCCACCGCGAGCAGTCCGAAGCCGGCGAGCAGTGCCGGGCGGCGGCGCAGCAGCGGGCGGTGGCGCACGGCGACCGGCAGCATCACCAAGGCGGCGCCCGCCACGCGCAGCCACACCACGTGAAGCGGGTCGAGTCCCGCCTCGATCAGAGGTTTCGCCGCGACCCCGGATCCTCCGAAGGCGACCGCGGAGCCGAGGGCGAGTCCGAGTCCGACACGTTTGCCGGGGCCGGCCTGGCTGCTTTCAGAGGTGTGCACGGGCCCATGATGACAGGCGAGGACATGAGCGTCACACGAGATGACACCTGTCTCAGCGGCTGGACCACCTCGGCTGCGCCAGCCGGTTCTGGATGCGGGCGAGCACGGTGGCCGTTTCGATGCCGGCCCGGTCGAGTACCTCCACGGCCCGTGCCTGCGGGTCGACGACGATCGCCGCAAGGAGGTCGATCCCGCGGGCCGGTCCGGCGCCGCGGGCGGCGGCCCGCTCCCGGGCCCGGTCCATCGCGCCCGCGGCCAGCGGCGAGAAGCCCTCGGCCTCCGCGACCACGGGTACGGCGCCGGAGTCCTCGACCGAGCCCTGCCAGCGCAGGCCGTAACCGATGCTGCGCTGCACCAGGTAGCCGAGCAGCCGGGCGATCTCGGGTCCGTCGTCGAAGACGGCCCGCACCTCGGGGTCCTGCTCCAGTAGCGAGTGCAGCAGATGGGCCGTGTCGATCTGCCGGTCCCCGTCGCGCACCGCCCGGCGGCGGGCACCGGAGACCACCGCTGCAAGTTCGGCACTGAGCCTGGCATCGTTGTCCACGTGGGGACCGACGGCCTGTTCGCCGACCGACTGCCGTGGGATACGGGGTTGCACAACCCCTACCCCATCAATCTCCTCGCCGCCGGTCATCCCCGAGGGGGAGCATTTTCGCGTCCCACGGAGAGTGGACCCGGCGGGCAGGAATCTCCTCCTTACGGATGAGATCTGGCCGTTCTGCCCCCAGGGGCGCGCGCCGCCTTGCCATGCGCCCGGCGTGCAACCACAGCGCCCCGTCGCACGTCCAGGAGGTGCGTGGAGAGCGGGTGCTGGCTGGTTTCCCTGCCGGCCGTCGACGGCAAGCAGTACGTGTACCGGGTGGACGCCCCGGAGGACGCGCTGCCCGCCGATCTGTTCTGGGACGCCTGGCACTGCCACGACGAGAGCGCCCTTCCGCGTGCCTGGGATCTCTTCGACGCCGCGGTGATCCGCCGGGTCGGCTGACCGCTGGGGGCGCATCGGGAAACGCCCACATTTTCTGACGGTTCATCAGTATTGAATGTTCCAGGCCCTGCGGCTACGTTCCGCGACACCACAGCCCGACATGAAGAGGTGGTCGCATGCCCGAAATCAACGCGGAGGCACGGATCGCGGCGCCGGCCGAGAAGGTGTGGGCACAGCTGATGGACTGGCCCGCGTACGGCGAGTGGAACGCCACCCACACCAGCTTCCCGCAGGGCGGCCCGGCGGCGCTCGAAGTGGGCGGGACCTTCCAGGAGAACATGAAGCTGATGGGGTTCCCGGCCGAGGTCGAATGGACCATCTCGGAACTCGAACCGGCCCGGGTCTTCGCCATCAAGGGCAAGGGCCCGATGGCGGTGAACGTCGCCACGCGCTACACCCTGACGCCTGAGGGCGAGGCCACGAAGGTCCGCATCGACGGCGAGTTCACGGGCGCCGCGGTCACTTTGATGGCGGGCAGGCTGAAGGACTCGGGGACCGCCGCGTTGAACGAGTCGCTGCGCAAGCTCGCCGGGCTGGTGTCCTGACCGCCGGACACGGGAAGGCGCCCCGCGGACCACTCCGCGGGGCGCCTTCGTCGCCGCAGGAACTGTCAGTCCTCGCCGGTGTCAGTCCTCGTCGGCGAGGATCAGGTACAGCTTCTTGCGGGCTTCGTTGATGACCGTCAGCGCTTTCTCGCGCTGCTCCTTGTTGCCGGTCTTCCAGACCTGGCCGAAGGCCTCCATCAGACCGAAGCCGGCCTGCCGGATCTCACCGAGCGCCTCGAAGTCGATGCCGCGGGAGGCTTCCTCCCAGGGTGCGTCCGGGCCCTCGTCGGCCGCGGCGCGGCCGGACTCGGTGAGCGAGAAGAGCTTCTTGCCGCCCTCGCTCGCGCTGGTGATCAGGCCCTCGTCCTCCAGCAGTTGGAGGGTGGGGTACACCGAGCCGGGGCTAGGCTTCCACGCCCCGCCGCTGCGCTCGGCGATCTCCTGGATCATCTCGTAACCGTGCATGGGCCGGTCCTTCAGCAGGGCCAGGATCGATGCCCGTACGTCACCTCGCCGTGCCCTGCCCCTCGGTCCGCCGCGCCCTCGTGGCCCCCAGGGGCCCGGACCGAAGCCGGGTCCGCCGAAGCCGAAGCCGCCCGGGCCGCCGCCGGGTCCACCCGGCCCGAAGGGGCCGAAGGCACCGCGCCGGCCCTCGAAACCACCCCGCCCGCGAGGGCCGGGTCCACCGTGTCCACGTTCGAATCCATGGGAACGCATCGCAATCACTCCATTCCATCGTTGATCTGTCGCGATGCGTCAACGATATATCGGAATCCTTCGCATGGCAAGACCCGTCGGACAACCTTGGGCCGACGCGAATCTCAGTTGATCTGGGGACCCTGGCGTCCGGAGACTGGCCGGCATGACCATGCATGCCGACCAGGTCGACGTGACCACCGACATCGTGGCGGCCTTGGTCCGCGAACAGTTCCCTCAGTGGAGTGGCGAGGTGGTCCAGCCCCTGTCGTCGACGGGGACGGTCAACGCCATCTTCCGCATCGGGAACGATCTCTCTGCGCGTTTCCCCCTGCGGGTGGCGGATGCCGCCGAGGCGCTGGCGGTTCTGGAACAGGAAGCCCGGGCGAGCGCGGAGCTGGCGCGGGTGTCCCGGTTCCCCGCCCCGGAGCCCGTCGCCCTGGGGAAGCCCGGAGCGGGTTACCCCATGCCGTGGTCGGTCCAGACCTGGTTGCCGGGAACGGTCGCCTCCGATGCCGACCCGAGTGGGTCGGACGCTTTTGCCGAGGATCTCGCGGCCTTCATCGCGACCCTGCGGAAGGCCGACACGCGGGGGCGGCTCTTCAGCGGCGACAATCGCGGCGGCGTTCTCGCTCACCACGACGAGTGGATGGCGACGTGCTTCGAGGAGAGTGAGGGGCTGCTCAACGTGCCCCGGCTGCGCAAGGTGTGGAGACACTTTCGGGAGTTGCCACGCACGGGTGCGGACGTGATGAGCCACGGTGACCTGATCCCCGGCAATGTACTGGTCGCGGGAAACCGGCTCAGCGGCGTACTCGACACCGGCGGCTTCGGCCCCGCCGACCCCGCACTGGATCTGGTCAGTGCCTGGCACCTGTTGCAGCCGGGTCCGCGGGAAGTGCTGCGGCGGACACTGGGCTGTGACGACCTGGAGTGGGAGCGCGGCAAGGCATGGGCGTTCGAACAGGCGATGGGTCTGGTCTGGTACTACGCCGAGAGCAATCCGGCGATGAGCAGACTGGGGCGCCGGACGCTCGACCGCATTCTGGAGTCGATGGACTGACACCCCAGTCGTACGCCCGGCCCCAGGTCAGGGCGGGCCCGTGCGGAACCATACGGCGCTCAGTGGCCGCGGAACGCCTCCTCCAGCCACCAGGAACCGTGCTCGCGGGTCACCTTGGCGTCGATCAGCAGGGGTGCCGAGCGCGGTCCGGCGACCCAGTCCTGTACGGCCTTGAGGTCGGCGGGCGTGCGGACGGTGACCGCCTCGAAGCCGTAGCCGCGGGCCACGGCGGCGATGTCGGTCTCCGGAAAGGTGACCGTGTCCAGCGGGAAGCCGTCGGGGCCGAAGTGGTGCACCTCCGCTCCGTAGGCCTCGTCGTTGTAGACGACGACCACCATCGGCAGCCCGAGCCGGCGCACGGTGTCGAGTTCCACGGCGCTCATCAGCGCGCCTCCGTCGCCGAGAGCGGCCACGGGGAGCCGGCCCGGCTGGGCGAGGGCCGCGCCGATCGTGGTCGCGAGCCCCAGGCCGATGGACTGGAAGGCCTGGGTGAAGCAGAACCCGTTGTGGTCCGGCACCGAGAGATACGCGCTCGGGTGGCCCATGAAGTTGCCGGAGTCGACGCCGACGACCCGCTCGGCGGGGAGGATGTCGTCGAGCGCGATGCTCAGCGTGCGCGGGTCGATCCGCTCCCGGGTGCCCTCGTCCTCGTAGGGCACATCCCGCCACCGGACCCGTGCGGCGAGGGCCTCGGTGACGTCGGGCGTCCGGTAGCCGGTGCGGCTCTCGCCGCGGGCCTCCAGTGCCCGTCGGGCCGTGCGTTCCACGTCGCCGGTGACGCCCAGGGCGATCTCCCTGTGCGCTCCGAGCGCCTCCGGGTCGTCGTCGACCTGGACGACGGTCGCGTCCGGGCCGATCAGACTGCCGTGCCGCATGGTCCACATGTTCAGCGCGCAGCCCCAGCCGACGATCAGGTCGGCGCCCTGGATCAGTTCTACCGCGAGGGGCGAGGCGAAGCCGCCGGAGACGTCCAGCGAGAACGGGCTCTCGTGGAACAGGCCGCGGGCCACGGCCGAGGTCGCCAGGAGAGCGCCGTACCGGTCGGCCAGGGCGCGGAGCGCGTCGCGGCTGCCGGTGGTGCGCGCGCCCCGGCCGGCGACGAAGACCGGCCGCCGGGCCCCTTCCAGGGCCCGTACCAGCTCCGCCACCCCGGTCTCGGACGGCTCGACCGGTTCCCGTACGGGCATGGGGCGGGCGTCCAGGAGGGCCGCGTCGGGCACGTCGAGCGCCTGCACCTCCAGCGGCAGGT
The DNA here is from genome assembly GCF_039532765.1 of Streptomyces longisporus. NCBI lineage: Bacteria > Bacillati > Actinomycetota > Actinomycetes > Kitasatosporales > Streptomycetaceae > Streptomyces > Streptomyces longisporus. The sequence goes on along the minus strand of NZ_BAAASG010000004.1, from coordinate 7,270 downwards.
TCAACAGGACCGTGCGCCGCTCGTGCCGGGCCCTCCGGAGGGCCGCGCGGGCCTGCTCGACGGCGTCGTGCGCGGTCGTCACACGCGCGGTGACGGCACCGACGGAGTGCGCCAACACGGCCTGGTCGATACGGAAGTTGGAGCGCTGCGCGGTCGCCTCGGCGGCCAGCACCAGCAGCGGGGTACGGCTCTTGGCGGCCTCGGTGATGCCGGTCAGGGCGTTGGTCAGGCCGGGGCCCTGGTGGACGCTGAGCGCGGCGACCGTCCCGCTCGTGCGGGCGTACGCGTCGGCCATGGTCGCCGCGCCGCCCTCGTGCCGTGCGGCGACGAACCGCGCGCCCGCCGCCACCATGGCGTTGGTCAGATGGAAGTTGCCCGAGCCGACCACGCCGAAGACATGGTCGATCCCCGACGCCACCAGGGCCCGCCCGACGGCTTCGGCGACCTTCACGACCCCTCCACCAGGGCGAGGACGCGTGCGGGTGATCCGGAGCCCGACACGATCGGCAGCGGTCCCGCGATGACGACGGCGCCGGTCGGGGGCAGGGAGCCGAGGTTCTGCAGTTGGGTCAGCCCGTACTTGTCGGCGCCCAGGAGGTAGGAGTGACAGGGGAAGGCCGGGTCGAAGGAGTGCGCCCGTCCCGCGTCCGTGCCCACCGTCTCCGTGCCGAGGCCGAGCACCGGTGACTCCTCGGCGACCCAGCGGGCGCACTCCGCGGACAGGCCGGGGGTGTGCGGGCCGTTCTCGTCGGCGTTGAGGAACGCCTCCTGCGACTGCGAGCGGGCGTCCCAGCCGGTGCGCAGCAACAGCCAACCCCCTTGGGGCAAGGGCCCGTTGTCGGCCTCCCAGGCCTTGATGTGGTCCACCTCGACCAGGAAGTCGGGGTCCTTGGCGGCGTGCTCGGAGAAGTCGAGCACGACCGCGGGGGCGATCAGCCGGTCCACCGGTACCGAGGCGACATCGGCGAGGTCCTTCCCGGTGACCCAGTGGACGGGTGCGTCGAAGTGGGTGCCGGTGTGCTCACCACTGCGGAAGTTGTTCCAGTACCAGGCCGGTCCCCGGTCGTCGTACCGGCTGATCTCCTCCAGCTCGAAGACCTGGGTCTGGCCGAACTGGGGCGGCAGCTGGATCACCGGTGTGGTCGACGACAGCGGCGAGGTGAGGTCGACGACTTCGATCGATCCCCCCTGCACCCCGGCGAGCAGGGCGGCGAGCACGGACGGCTGTGACATGACGGCCTCCTGGGCACGGGCTGGACGGTCAACGACAGGGTGTCAGCCGAGGGCCGCTTCGCTAAGGCACGCGGCCCGGAAATCGGTCCACCGGCCCCGGATTGGCCTTGGTGGAAGGCTCCACTCCCCCCTAGCGTCGAAGCCATGCGCATCCGAATCGTCGACGCCTTCACCGACCGCCCCTTCGCCGGCAACCCCGCCGGCGTCCTGCTTCTCGACGACTTCCCCGACGACGACCGGCTCCAGAAGATCGCCCTGGAGGTCAACCACGCCGAGACCGCGTTCGCACACCGGCTGCCCGAGGGCGGGGACGCCGACTGGGCGCTGCGCTGGTTCACACCCGCGACCGAGGTCACCATGTGCGGGCACGCGACGCTGGCCACGGCCCATGTGCTGCACTCGACCGGCGCCCACGAAGGTACGGTGCGGTTCGCCACCCGCAGCGGCGTCCTCATCGCCACACCCCAGGAGGACGGCTCGATCACCCTGGACTTCCCGACGGCGCCGCTCACACCGGTCGAGGTCCCGGACGGTGTCGCCGAAGCGCTCGGCGCGGAGCCGCGCTCCGCCTTCGACACCGGCCCGAACGTCGGCGACCTGCTCCTCGCACTCGCCGACGAGAAGACGGTCCACGCCCTCGCCCCGGACCACAAGGCGCTCGGCGCCTACTCCGAGCGCGGCATCATCGCCACCGCCCGCGCCGAGGACCCCACCCGGGGCTACGACTTCGTCTCCCGCTGCTTCTTCCCCAACGCCGGCATCGACGAGGACCCGGTCACCGGCAGCGCCCACACCGCCCTCGCGCCGTTCTGGTCCGAGCGGCTCGGCAGCACCGACCTCACCGGCCTGCAGGCCTCGCCCCGCTCCGGCCGGGTCCGGACGCAGCTGCGCGGCGACCGCACGCTGCTCAGCGGACGCGCGGTCACGGTCATCGAGGGCGAGCTGCTCGCGTAACGGGCCGGGCTGCCGGCGCTCACGCCGTCGGCAGCCAGCCCACCTTCCCGGCCAGCAGCGCGTATCCCACGAACGCCCCGATGTCGAGCAGGGAATGCGCCACCACCAGGGGGCCCACCCGCCCCCAGCGCCGGTACAGATACACGAACACCACGCCCATCACCATGTTGCCGACGAAGCCGCCGATGCCCTGGTAGAGGTGGTACGAGCCGCGCAGTACGGAACTGGCCACCAGCGCGGTCCCCGGTGTCCAGCCCAACTGCCCGAGCCGCCGCAGCAGATAGCCGACGACGATGACCTCTTCGAGGATCGCGTTCTGCATCGCCGACAGGACCAGCACGGGGTACTTCCACCACACGTCGGGCAGCGCCTCCGGCACCACCGTGAGGTTGAAGCCGAGCCCGCGTGCGGCCAGGTAGAAGGCGATTCCGGTGCTGCCGATCACCGCCGCGATCCCGGCGCCGCGGCCGAGGTCGGGCCACGGCCGGGTGCGGTCGAAGCCGAGGGTGCGCAGGCTCTTGCCCTCGCGCAGCAGGAGGTGCGCGACCAGCGCGACGGGCACCAGGGCCGTGGTGATCCCGAACAGCTGCCAGGCCAGATCCAGCCAGGGGCGGCCCGGCGCGGCCGAGGCGTTGAGGGTGGCCGCCTGCTCCTTGAGCCCTCCCGGTTTCGTGACCGATCCCACAAAGCTGATCAGGGCGGACACACCACTCGCACCGAGTGAAAGCCCCAGAACGAGCAGCGTCTCGTCACGGAGAATCCGTCGCGAGGGCCGTTCCGGCGGAAAGGAATCGGCCACCGGGCCCGCCTCTGCCTGCACACCTGCCTCCAGTTGAGTAATCCAGCCTCAGCCCCACCGCCACCCCGCTAGGGTCTCGAAAGAACTTACGAGGATCGTGCGCTGGGCCGTCAGGGGGGGACGGACGCCGTACGGGGCGTACCTCCCCCTTTTCCCTGCCATACGGCCGCGGTCCGGCACGAGGTTCAACAGGGAGGGGCACCACCGTCATGGGACGTCACAGCTTGCCCGATCAGTATGGGGCGGGCGCCAGCGCCCCCCGTCCACGGGCACGGCTCCGCACGGTGGCCGTGGCGACGGTACTCGTCCTCGCCGTCGCGGGCGGCGCGGCGGGCGCGGTCGTGGACGCCTCCTCGTCCATGGCGGAGCCGGTGCCCGGGACCGGGCAGTCCCGCATGGACGTCACCAAGGGCTCCCTGCTGCGGGCCCTCGCCACCTTCACGCCCGAGGACGAGATCGGCCTGTGGGAGTTCTCCACGAAGCTGGACGGCGCCAAGGACTACCGCATCCTGGTGCCGACCGAGCGCCTCGGCGACCAGAAGGCCGGCGGCACCCAGCGGGACCGCCTCTCGGCGGCCTTCAACGCCCTCGAACCGGTCCCGCACGGGGCGACCGGCCTCTACGACACCACGCTCGCCGCATACAAGGCGGCGACCTCGTCCTACGCCAGGGGAAAGTTCAACGCGCTGGTCGTCCTGACCGACGGCGTCAACCAGGACCCCGGCAGCATCTCCCGCTCCGAACTCCTCACCCAACTCCAGAAGCTCACCGACCCCGCCCGCCCGGTACCACTCATCATGATCGCCGTGGGCCCCGACGCCGACCGCCAGGAGGCCGAACAGATAGCGGAGGCGACGGGCGGCTCCGGCCAGTCGGTCAGCAACCCGTCACAGATCCAGTCGGTCATGCTGAAGGCGATCGTGGCGGCGGGGTCCCGAGGGGACGACTAGCAGGCGTCGCAAAAATGCGGTGCGGTGCCGCTGCGCCCGAAAGGGGCGCGGGGAACTGCGCGACCAACCACGACGGCGCCGCACCCGGAAAACGACGCAACCCGAGCGGTAGCTCAGCCCAGCGGCACAGGCTCCGGCAGCCCCACGGGCCAGGTATGCACCGGCTCCCCCACCCGCATCAGCTCGCTGTACCTCCGAGTCGTCGCCGCCAGCGCGGCATCCCGCGACAGCCCCGCCTCCAGGGCCCGATGGAAGGTCGCCGCCTGCCACGTCGCACCGTTCACCCGGCGTCGGCAGCGCTCGTCGATGACGCCCAGGTAGCGCTCCCGGTCGGCGCGTTCGACCCCCCAGGCGTCCAGCCCCGCCTCGGCGAGCGGCAGCAGCTCGTCGCGTACGAGGCTCACCGCGTCGACCTGCACGGTGCCGCCGTACCGGCCCCGCCGCGGCCACTCCAGGCGCGCGTCGATGCCGTGCTTGCAGGCGGCGTCGAAGTTCGCGGCGGCCGCCTCGAAGGGCAGCCGGGTCCACACGGGCCGCGACTCCTCGGCGAGGGCGCGGACCAGGCCGTAGTAGAAGGCCGCGTTGGCGATGACGTCGGTGACGGTGGGCCCGGCGGGCAGGACGCGGTTCTCGACGCGCAGATGCGGGACGCCGTCGGCGATGCCGTAGACCGGGCGGTTCCAGCGGTACACCGTGCCGTTGTGCAGGACGAGTTCGGCGAGCTTGGGAACGCCGCCTTCGTCGAGGACCTGCAGCGGGTCCTCCTCGTCCGAGATCGGCAGCAGGGCCGGGAAGAACCGCACGTTCTCCTCGAACAGGTCGTACGCCGAGGAGATCCAGCGCTCCCCGAACCAGGTGCGCGGGCGAACGCCCTGCGCCTGCAGCTCCGGCGGCCGGGTGTCGGTGGACTGCTGGAACAGCGGGGGCCTGGACTCGCGCCACAGTTCGCGGCCGAACAGGAAGGGCGAGTTGGCACCGACGGCGATCTGCGCGGCGGCGACGGCCTGCGCGGCGTTCCAGACGTCGGCGAAGCGGCCCGGGGTGACCTGGAGGTGCAGTTGCACGGAGGTGCACGCGGCCTCCGGCGCTATCGACTTCGAGGTGCAGGTGAGGCGCTCCACGCCGTCGATGTCGAGGACGAAGTCCTCGCCGCGGGCGGCCACGATCTGCTCGTTGAGCAGGGCATAGCGGTCGACGTCGGAGAGGTTGGAGGAGACCAGGTCGTCCCGGTCGAGGGTCGGCAGAATGCCGATCATCACGATTCCGGCGTCGAGCTCCCCCGCTTTTCGGTGGGCATATGCCAGCGAGGTTGTGAGTTCCTCGGCGAGCCGGTCGAATACCCGCCCGCCCAATCGATGTGGGGCAATGTTGACTTCCAGATTGAACATGGCGAGTTCTGTTTGGAAATCACGGCTTGCGATCCGCTCGAGAACCTGCGCATTGAGCATTTTCGGCATGCCGTCGCCACCGGCAAGATTCAGTTCGATCTCCAGCCCCATGAGGTTCTTCGGGCGATCGAACCGCTTCTCGTCCAGGAGCCGCTCCAGCCCCGCCAGACACCTGCGGAGCTTGTCGCGGTAGTGCTGCCGATCGGACAGGTCGAACCGGCCTGCCACGACCTTCTCCCCCATCGAAGCGTCCCTCCTCGCGTGGGCGGCCCGAAGATCCGGCCGCCCGGTGTCGGGGTCACGTGGGATGATGCCCAGCCGCGACGATCGATAACGTCCCCGTGCACGGACGTCGCCCGCTACTCTGATGCGCGTGACCGTTGGCACATTCACCGGGCATGGGGCACAGCGCAGTTTCGGGTCGGCGACGAACTCGTGAAAAACGCCGACGAGAATTGGCCGACCGCTCCCCAGCTATTTCCCGAGGTCACCGGCGTAAGGTGGGAGCGGAATCGGGATGATTCCTGCGTATCGCCGACCGGATACACCCTTGCCGAGTGCACCGGAAACGGCTAGATGAAACACGGTCTGAACACATGTCGTATAAACTCCGCGAACAAGACAGAGAGTCGGCGCCCGCGGCCATGGAACCTGCCGTCGAGGTGACGTGCGGCAGGCCTCAGCCACACTCCTCGTTCCCAGGCCCCGGCCCCCGCCCCTCTGGCCCCGTGAGCAGACAGCGCCGTCCGCCCCCGCCCTCGCGCCACCGTGCCTGTCGAATGAGAGGCGACCCACCATGCCGCTGCATGTCCCCCCGGCTCCCGCGCCCGCCCTTCGTACCGTCCTGACCGCGCTCGGTTCCCCCACCGCGGTCCGCGAGGCCCGAACTCCCTCCCTGCTGCGCTCCCAGGGCCCCGCCACCCCCGAACTCCCGCTGCCCGTACACGTACTCGATGAACTCAGCCCCGCGGGCGTGTCCGCCACCAGGCTGGCCGGGTGGCGCTTCCTGATCCGCTGCGGCGAGCGCTCGGTGGCCGCCGCCGACACCATGCTGACCCCCGACGGCTGGGCCTTCTCGCACTTCTTCGAGGGCCCCTACATCGCCTCCACCGAGCGCGCCCTGCGCCAGGCCGAGACGATGAGCCAGCCCTACCAGCCACGCCTCCTCTCGGTACCCAGCCTGTACATGCTCACACTGTGGCTGCACGGCGACTGCACCGCGGACGGCGCCACCGGCCACCCCGCCGCCACGGACCTGCTGGTCCCGCTGGCGCCGGCGCCACCCGGCATCGCCGCCCACCGCCCGCACCGCGTCGCCGAACTGCTCCCGGTGCTGACCCATCGGGTGACTCCCGTCCCGCTCTTGGGCTCGCCCGCCTGACCGCCTCCCGTCGCCCCACCCCTCGTACCCCGCCCCGGAATTCCGGGGCGGGGTACGACGCTTTTCCGTCCGGCAATTCGCTCGTACGAGCAGCAAATTGCTCGTACGAGCCATGAAGGGCGCCCGACCTGGAAGGACTAGCCCCATCCGGCCACCGAGAACCACCCGAAGTGACAGTGCAGTTGGACTGAACCGTCCACGCGGGGGATGCGTCCTCAACCTGTGAGAAGCGGTGCTGCGAAATCCCTGCGGATTGACGTCCGTAGGGCAACACTGGGACTGGACCGACTTATCACTACGGGGGGCGGCCATGAACGGAGCTTCAAGCCGCGGGACAGACAAGACAGCCATCTCACACATCACGACAGAGCGAAAGATCCCATCAATGTGCCAGCACCAGCCACCGTGTCCGACAGCCCACTCCGCCGACCGGGAATCCGCCCGACTCGTGGCGCACCACCCGGAGCAGGGATGGAGCCTGCTGTGCAACGGCGTTCTGCTCTTCGACGTTATGTCGATCTCTGATGCCTCTCGGCACCTGTGAGCTGGTAGTTCACGAGATGGA
>NZ_BAAASG010000003.1:0-136154 GCF_039532765.1 Streptomyces longisporus | reverse complement strand
CCGCGGGGGCCGGCGCGGGAGCGGGCGCCGCGGGGGCGGCCGGGGCCTGCGCAGCCGGGGCGGCGGGCGCCGCGGGTGCCGGGGATGGGGAGGTCTCTGCGGCCCCCGCGGCCGCAGTACCCGCCGGAGCCGGGGCGGCGGGGGCCCCGGGCTTGTAGTCGGCGAAGAAGTCCCACCAGGCTCGGTCTACCGAATTCGGGTCCTGGAGGTACTGCTGATAGATCTCGTCGACGAGCCACTCGTTGGGGCCGAACGCCGCAGCGGGGTTCTTGCCCGCTTGGTCTGCGTCGGTCGAGATGCTCGAGTTACTGGGGGACTGTGGCGACACGGCGGCAACCGCCCTCTTCCGCTTCACAAGGTGATGGACAGCGGGAATAAAGGCTACGCCCCCAAGACCCGGAAGGTCAGGCCGGGCAGGTTCATCGTCGTGTAAGTCACATCGGAAACCGCGTTTCGGGCCTGGAAATGGCGGGAAACAAACGCGGTTCCGGTACGGAACGAGGGTGACGGGAAAACGCCGAGGCAAGCCCTGCACGCTCAGCGTGCGGGCGTGTGCCTGATCACACGTGTCCGTCGGCGCGGACCGCGGTGGATCTTGAGGCTCCGGTTCGGACTTTACGTCAACTTTGAACGGATGTCTCTCCCGGGAGGGTGACGAGAATCCGGCAGCCCCGCTCGGATTCGGCCACTCCGATCCCGCCACCGTGCAGGTCGACGGCCCAGCGGGCGATCGCGAGGCCCAGCCCCGTACCGCCGTCGCCGCCCTGACCGTTGGAGGCGCCCGCGCCACCCCGGTTGAACCGCTCGAAGACCCGGTGCCACTCCGAGCGCGGAATGCCGGGGCCCTCGTCGAGCACCTCCAGCTCCAGCGACTCCGGCAGCGCGCCGCGCCGCGCCTTCACGGTCACGCGGCCGTGCGGCGGGCTGTGCTTGACCGCGTTGTCGATGAGATTTGCCACTACCTGGTGGATCCGCTCGGGGTCCGCGTGCGCGGTCAGCTCCGGCGGGGACACGTCCAGGTGCAGATGCACGTCCGTGCGGGTGTGGCTGCCGGAGCCGGAGGCGATGCCCGCGCGCGCGGGCACGGCCATGTTGGCCTCCTTCAGCACGCCCGACAGATACGGCCAGACCTCGAAGCGCCGTCTGCGCAGCGGTACGACGCCGTTGTCCAGCCGGGACAGGTCCAGCAGCGTCTCCACCAGCCGGCCGAGCCGCTCGGTCTGCTTCAGGGCCGTACGCATGGTCTCCGGGTCGGCCGGGGAGACACCGTCGACGATGTTCTCCAGCACCGCCCTGAGGCCCGCGATGGGGGTGCGCAGCTCGTGCGAGACGTTCGCCACCAGCTCCTTGCGCTGGCGGTCCTGGGCCTCCAGGTCGTCGGCCATGCGGTTGATCGTCTGCGCCAGGTCGCCGAGCTCGTCACGGCGGTTCTCGCGCACCCTGCGGGTGTAGTCGCCGTGCGAGATGGCCTTGGCGACCGCGTTCATGTCGTCCAGCGGCGCGGTCAGCGAATGGGCCACGAACTGCGTGATCAGCAAGGTGGCGATCATCGAGAAGACCGTGATGAAGCGCAGCTCCGTCGCCGTGCGCATGGCGATCATCATCAGCCCGGTGGTGATCAGGACCGCGATGACGACCAGCGCGCCCAGCTTGGTCTTGATCGAGAACGGGCTCACACCGCCCCAGGGCTCCCCGGGGCTTCTCCGGCCGACCGGATCGCCGCTCATGGCGTCGGGGTCTCCAGCGCGTAGCCCACGCCGTGCACGGTGCGGATCCGCTCGGCGCCGATCTTCCGGCGCAGCGCCTTGATGTGGCTGTCGACCGTACGGGTGCCGGAGGCGTCCGCCCAGTCCCACACCTCGGCCAGCAGCTGCTCGCGGGAGAGCACCGCGCGCGGGGTGTTCGCAAGGCACACCAGCAGGTCGAACTCGGTGGGCGTCAGATGCACGTCCTCGGAGTGCACGCGCACCCGCCGCTGGGCGTGGTCGATCTCCAGCTCGCCGAGGCGCAGGATGCCGCTTCTGGGCGTCGCGGCGGCCAGTGCGGCCCGCTCCACCCGGCGCAGCAGCACATGCACGCGGGCGGCCAGCTCCCGCATGGAGAACGGCTTGGTCATGTAGTCGTCGGCGCCGACGCCGAGCCCGACCAGCATGTCGGTCTCGTCGTCGCGCGCGGTCAGCATCAGCACCGGCACCGGGCGCTGGGCCTGCACACGGCGGCAGACCTCCAGGCCGTCGAAACCCGGCAGCATGATGTCGAGGATCAGCAGGTCGGGCTGCCAGGCCTCGGCGGTGTCGACGGCGGCCGGGCCGTCACCCGCGGTCTGCACGAGGAAACCCTCTGCGCGCAGGCGGGCCGCGATGGCGTCGACGATGGTCGCGTCGTCCTCGACCACCAGGACCCTGCGCTGTGCGCCCGGGGTCGCCGTCGTGCCGTTGTGGGATGTGTGGGTCTGCTCCATCGCCCGCCCCTGAGTTGCTTTCCGGAATCCGTGGGGTGATCCGTTACCTGGCTCATGCCTGCGCATGCTTGCGATTGACGCTTGAATGATCTGCGCCAGAGAAGCAGAGTACGGGGAGTCACCGTCCCACGGCTATCCAGGTCGGACGGCGATGTGCACGACGTCGGGAACGCCACGGGCAACCGGGATCTCTTCGGTACGCACCTGTTGGAACCCGGCATTCCGCAAGGTTTCTTCGAAATCCGGAGAGGGCTGCGCGGACCACACCACCAGGACCCCGCCCGGCTTCAACACCCTTGCGCAGCTTGTCAGTCCGGCGGGTGAGTAGAGATCGTCGTTGCCCTCGGTGACGGTCCACTCGGGGCCGTTGTCGATGTCCAGGCACAGCGCGTCATAAGTGGCGGATGTCTCACGGACGTACGGGATCAGATCCGTTTCCAGGATCTCCGTGCGGGGATCGGCGACCGCCCGGGCCGAGAGAGCGGCGAGGGGGCCGTTCAGGTGCCAGTCGATGATGGCGCGCTCGCGCTCCACGACCGCGATCGCGCCCCAGCGCGGGTCGGCCGCCGCGTGTGCGAGCGAGAAGCCCACACCGAGGCCTCCGATCAGCACGTTCGGCGCCTTGCGGGGGCCCAGGGCGTCGAGCGCGGCGTCCACGAGGAGCCGCTCCGAGCGGCCGTCCGAGGTGTCCATCAGAAAGCAGCCGTTGGCGATGATCTGCAGCAACTCGCCGTGCCGGCGCAGCACGACCTCGCCGTACGGGCCCTCGCGACGGTCCAGGACCACAGGAGTGTCGTAGGTGGCGGTCATGGCTTCATCCTGCACGAACTCGCGTTCACGGCCAGGGGAATTACCGGGGGTGCCGCGCGCCGCTCATGTCACGGCCCCGCGCTCCTTTGGGACGCTGCGCGGGGTGGCCGTACGGCCGCGAATTACCCGTTCGTGGGACGTGAGGACGTGCTGGGTGCGCTGGTACGGCGGACGGGCGAAGACGCGTTCCTCGGCACCCTGCCGCGCCACCGGGCGACACGCGCGGCGCACGCGAAGGAGGTCGGCCTGCTGAGGCCGTAGCAGGACGAAGACTGGAAGCAGGGGTTGTCCTCTGACGCATGAAAAGCATGAGAGGTTGCCGTGAATCGCCTTTCGCGTGGCGTCGGTCACAGACAGGGACCCCTGTGGTTGCGAAGGGTGGGGCGCAACGGAAGGAGCGCCGCAACGTGGAACCCATCGCGACGGCCGACAATGAACCATCGGTCGCGCCCCTTCCCGACGTGTCCGAACTTCTCGACGGTATGCCGCGTCAGCGCGGCGCGGTCACCGTCGCCGTACCGACCGTTCAGGTGCCGCTCCCCGCGGCCCGCGCCCCGCGCCCCTGGCGCCTTCTGCCGACCCCCACCGGTACGCCGTTCACCTTCGCCTACGCGACGGTCCTGGCGTTCACCACGCTGATCGCCACCTACGCCGCCCCGTCGCTCGTCGACGCCCTGCTCCAGGCCTCCAGCACGGACGTCGCACACCTCGTGCAGACGCCCGTGCTGGTGCTGCTCGCCAGCGGACTGTGGATCGCGGGCGGGTTCGCGTCGCCGTACGTGGTCTGCTTCCTGCTCGTCCTGACGGCGCTGGAGCGGCGGCTAGGCGGGGCGCGCACGGCCGTCGTCTTCCTGCTCGGCCATGTCCTGGCCACCCTCGCGACCGAGGTCCCCGTGGGCCTGGCCGTGCTCGTCGGCCACCTCCCCGACAGCTCCCTGCACCGCTTCGACTACGGCATCAGCTTCGGCGTCGCCGCCAGTGTCGGCGCCCTGGCCGGGCTGCTCACGCCCTGGCTGCGCTGGCCGATGCTGGTCCTGTTCGGCGGCATGCTGGTCGAAGACCTGATCGAGTTCACGGACCCGCTGAGCAACTGGGGCCACCTGATCTCCTTGGCCATAGGCATCGCGACCTGGCCGATGATCCGCCGCTGGGTTCGTCTTTTGAGCCCGTCCGGCGTTTGAGGACGAGGCCGTTCAGGCCGAAGCGGGGGTCTGGGGGGCTGCACGCCCCCAGTAAGCGCCCACCTCACCGCCGTGATCGCTGACAGCGAACGCGGCGCCGGGAACATTGGCGGAGCGTCATGCATTGAGTCGGCATAACTCAACTTGACTGCCGGAGGGTAGATCATGGCATCGACGTCCACACCGCTCACCCTGCCCGTGCTGCCGCTCGACGACGAGGTCGTGCTGCCCGGCATGGTGGTGCCGCTGGACCTGAACGACACCGACGTGCGCGCCGCGGTGGAGGCAGCCCAGGCCGCCGCCCGCTCCGAGCCGGGAAAGCCCAAGGTCCTGCTGGTGCCACGCATCGACGGCACGTACCCGGGCACCGGTGTGCTCGGCACCGTCGAGCAGGTCGGCCGGCTCGCCGACGGTGACCCGGGCGCCCTGATCCGCGGCCGCGGCCGCGTGAAGATCGGCGCCGGCACCACCGGCCCGGGTGCGGCGCTGTGGGTCGAGGGGACGAGGATCGACGAGAGCGTGCCCGAGCCGCTGCCCGGTCACGTCACCGAACTGGTCAAGGAGTACAAGGCCCTTGCCACCGCCTGGCTGCGCAAGCGCGGCGCCTGGCAGGTGGTCGACCGGGTGCAGGCCATCGACGACGTCTCCGCCCTTGCCGACAACTCCGGATACTCCCCCTTCCTGACGACCGATCAGAAGATCGAGCTGCTGGAGACCTCCGACCCGGTGGCCCGCCTCAAGCTCGCCACCCAGCATCTGCGCGACCACCTCGCCGAGCAGGACGTCGCCGAGACCATCGCCAAGGACGTCCAGGAGGGCGTCGACAAGCAGCAGCGCGAGTTCCTGCTCCGCCGCCAGCTGGAGGCCGTACGCAAGGAGCTGCGCGAGCTCAACGGCGAGCAGGACGGCGAGGAGTCCGACGACTACCGCGCCCGTGTGGAGGCCGCCGACCTGCCGGAGAAGGTCCGCGAGGCGGCGCTCAAGGAGGTCGACAAGCTGGAGCGGTCCAGCGACCAGTCCCCGGAGGGCTCCTGGATCCGCACCTGGCTGGACACCGTCCTCGAACTCCCCTGGAACGAGCGCACCGAGGACGCGTACGACATCCAGGGCGCCAAGGCGATCCTGGACGCCGAGCACGCCGGCCTGGAGGACGTGAAGGAGCGGATCACCGAGTACCTGGCGGTGCGCAAGCGCCGCAGCGAGCGGGGCCTCGGCGTCGTGGGCGGCCGGCGCGGCGGCGCCGTACTGGCTCTCGTCGGCCCGCCCGGCGTCGGCAAGACCTCGCTCGGCGAGTCCGTCGCGCACGCCATGGGCCGCAAGTTCGTCCGGGTCGCCCTCGGCGGTGTCCGTGACGAGGCGGAGATCCGCGGCCACCGCCGTACGTACGTCGGTGCGCTGCCCGGCCGTGTCGTTCGCGCCATCAAGGAGGCCGGTTCGATGAACCCGGTCGTCCTCCTCGACGAGATCGACAAGGTGGGCTCGGACTTCCGCGGCGACCCCGCGGCCGCCCTCCTGGAGGTCCTGGACCCGGCGCAGAACCACACCTTCCGCGACCACTACCTGGAGGTCGAACTCGACCTGAGCGACGTCGTCTTCCTCGCCACGGCGAACGTCCTGGAGGCCATCCCGGAGGCCCTGCTCGACCGTATGGAGCTGGTCCGCCTGGACGGCTACACCGAGGACGAGAAGGTCGTCATCGCCCGCGACCACCTGCTGCCGCGTCAGCTGGAGCGCGCCGGGCTGCAGTCGGACGAGGTCACCATCGACGAGAGCGCGCTGCGCAAGCTCGCCGGCGAGTACACCCGCGAGGCGGGCGTCCGCACCCTGGAGCGCTCGATCGCCCGGCTGCTCCGCAAGGTCGCGGCGCAGCACGAACTGGGCGACCGCGAGCTGCCGTTCACCATCACGGACGGTGATCTGCGCGGCCTGATCGGACGGCCGCACCACGTGCCCGAGTCCGCCCAGGACCCGGCGGAGCGCCGTACGGCGGTCCCGGGCGTGGCGACGGGTCTCGCGGTCACCGGCGCGGGCGGCGACGTCCTGTTCGTCGAGGCGTCCCTGGCCGATCCCGAGACGGGCGCGGCGGGCCTGACCCTCACCGGCCAGCTGGGTGACGTGATGAAGGAGTCGGCGCAGATCGCGCTGAGCTTCCTGCGCAGCCACGGCGCCGAACTGGAGCTGCCGGTCGCGGACCTGAAGGACCGTGGAGTGCACATCCACTTCCCGGCGGGCGCGGTCCCGAAGGACGGCCCCAGCGCGGGCGTCACGATGACGACGGCCCTGGCGTCCCTCCTGTCCGGGCGCCTGGTCCGCACGGACGTGGCGATGACCGGCGAGGTCTCGCTGACCGGCCGCGTCCTGCCCATCGGCGGAGTGAAGCAGAAGCTGCTCGCCGCGCACCGGGCGGGTGTCACCACGGTGATCATCCCGAAGCGCAACGAAGCCGACCTGGACGACGTCCCCGCGGAGGTGCTGGACAAGCTCGACGTCCACGCCGTGACCGACGTCCGCCAGGTCCTGGAGCTGGCCCTCGCGCCTGCCACGAGCGACGCGAAGCCGGAGGTTCCGGTCGCGGCGTGACGGACGCGATCGGACAGGCAGGGCCCGGGTCCCGTGAGGGAGGCCCGGGCCTTCGCCCGTCGCCCGTACGTACGGACTCAGCCGTTGGCCAGCGCCTGCACCCGATCCAGCGCCCCGTTGAACTTGTCGTGGTCCCCGACGGTCGGGCCGGACGAGGTGTACTGCCACATCGTGTAGTAGGCCCAGCCCGCCGGCAGTGTCCCCACGTCCGACGCATACCGCGCGATCCACAACGGATTGGCGGACGCGAAGCCGCCGTAGTTCCCCGTGCAGTCGCTCCACCAGCTCGTCGCCGTGTAGATCACGGCATCACGGCCCGTGCGCGCCTTGTAGGTGTTCAGGAAGTCGGCGATCCAGCCGACCATCGCGCTCGCCGACTTGCCGTAGCACTCGGCGCCGTACGGGTTCCACTCGATGTCGAGGGTCCCGGGGAGGGTCTTGCCGTCCTTGGACCAGCCGCCGCCGTGGTCGACGAAGTAGTTCGCCTGGGTGGCTCCGCTGGTGGTGTCGGGGGTGGCGAAGTGGTACGCGCCGCGGATCATGCCGACGTTGTACGAGCCGTTGTACTGCTGGGCGAAGTACGGGTTCGTGTAGTACGTCCCCTCGGTCGCCTTGGTGTAGGCCCACTTGACCCCGCTGCTCCACAGCGTCGGCCAGGCGACGTTGCCCTGGTAGCCGGCGACGTCGACGCCCTCCGTCTGGGTGGCGGCGGTGGGGGCGGGGCTGCCGTGCTGCCCGTCGTGGGCGAGGACGCCCATGCCCATGTGGGCGGAGCCGCGCGGCGGCTTGGCCGCGTCGGCCGCGTCGGCCGGGGCGGTGAGGGCAAGGGGGAGGGCGGTGAGCAGGAGCGCGGCGAGGAAGAGGCGCCGGGGGCGGACCGATCCGGGTCTGTGCACGGGCATAGCGTGCCTCCGAGGGCTCGGTGATGCTCGGTGGGGAAGCGCTGCAGCGCCGAGATGCTGTTGCCGTGGGCATGCCGACCGTTTCCTGGTAAGGAAGCTACGCACGTAGAAGAGCGGGTGGGAAGGGGGCCCGGAGTCTGCCGTTGGTCTAGCCCTGCGAAATACTTGTGGAGCTGCGGCAACGACGGGGTCTGGCGGAAACTTTCAGGATCGGGAAAACCGAGGCAGGGGCTGACGTGCACGAAGGCGGAAACGGGGACGAGCACCGGCACCCGTCCCAGACGGCACCGGGCGGCGCGGACCATGAGTACCTGTCCCTGGAGCGCGAACTCACGGTTCTGCTGCGACGCGCCCGGGCCAGCCAGGGCGAGATGGCCCGCGAGGTCCACCCCGACCTGGAGTCCGCCGCGTACGGCCTCCTCGTACGCCTGGACGAGCACGACCGGCTGCGCGCCACCGAACTCGCCGCCTACATCGGCGTGGGCAAGGCCACCATGTCCCGCCAGCTGCGCGCCCTGGAGGACCTGGGCCTGGTCGCCCGCGAACCCGACCCGGCGGACGGGCGCGCCTGGCTCGTCCACCTCACCGAGGAGGGACACCGCCGGGTGACCAAGGTCCGCGACGCCCGGCGGGCGCGCTACGTGAGCCAGCTGGCCCACTGGGACCGCCGCGAGGTGGCGGAACTGGCGCGGTTGCTGGGGGAGTTGAACCGAGGAATGGAGAAGTAGGCCTCGCCCGGCTGCCTTCAGACGCCGGTGCAGCCTTCCGGGTGAGGCGCAGGGTGGCCTCGGCGCCTCCGTCGGGGTGATTGTGGAGGTGAGGCAGCGCCGCGAAGTCGTGCCTGGCCGGCCGCGCTTCAGGCGTCGGCGGCGCTACCCCCCGACGAATGTCACCGTCCGTGCCAGATCGGCTCCGAAGCGTGCCGTGGAGAAGGTCGCCAAGCTGCAGGGCAAGATCCGGCGCCAGCGCCTCGACCACGCGCACAAGACCGCGCTCAGCCTGGTCCGTGAGCACGGCTTCATCGCGTACGAAGACCTCAAGATCCGCAACATGACCAAGGCCCCTGCCCCGAAGCCCGACCCCGGCCGGCCTGGCAGCTTCCTGCCTGACGGGGCCGGCTCGAAGGCAGGGTTGAACCGCTCGATCGCCGATGCCGGATGGGGGGGTGTTTCTCGCGATCCTGAACGCCAAGGCTGAAAGCGCCGGACGGGAAGTGATGGCCGTAGACCCCCGCAACACCTCTCGGCGGTGCCCCGAATGCGGGCACACCGCCAAGGAGAACCGGCCCACACAGGAAAAGTTCCGCTGCGTCTCGTGCGGCCACATCGCGCACGCGGACACAGTGGGAGCAATCAACGTTCTACGGGCCGGGCTGGTCCGTCGCGAAGCCCAACCGGCATGGCGAGAAGCCACCCCTTTAGGGGGTGGAGGAGTCACGAAGGAGTTCTACGGCGAGTTGCGGCGCCGCCGCGAGGGTGCGGGGCTCTCAGTCCGGGCTCGGAGACCTGCTGTACTGCTGGCGGAGGGCTACGGACCATGAACCGCAGCAACGGGGACGGCGGCGCGTGCGTCGAGGTAGCCGACGGCCTCCCCGGCCTCCTCCCCGTCCGGGACAGCAAGGTTCAGGCAGGCCCGGTCCTGATCGTGTCCGCCGGCGCCTGGACGGCGTTCATACGCAACGCCGTCAAGTAGCCCACCGGCTCACAACTCCACGTACACGACCGTCGCATCGTCGTGCGTCTTGCTGCGCCGCAGATACCTCCGCTCCTCCGCATCGGCCCGCTCCAGCATCCGTACCCGGTCGACCAGCGCCTGTGCCCCCTCCTTCCGTACAAAGCGGAAGCAGTCCGCCCAGTCGCCCTCCCGGAACTTCTCCACCCACCGGGTGGCGCCGTCCGTCAGCGCGGCCAGGGCCCGCACGTCGCCTCGCGGCAGCACGCCCGTCACCGCCCGCGCCGCCACGGCCGGATCCGCGGCGGCCGTATAGAAGCCGCCCTCCTTGTTCCGGACCGTCGAGTCCACGATGGCGTCCGTCGCCAGGGACGAGCGAGGCAGCCGGGACAGACGGTCGTCCAGAAGGGACGTGACCGCGCCCTCCGGTGACTCCACCAGCAGGGCCGAGTCCGACAGGACCAGGTACTCCAGCGTCTCCACGCCCCACCGGGCCACAACCACCGTTGCCTGTGGGGTACGTGGGTGAGAAAGGTCACAAGTGGCGGCATGGGCCTCGGCCGTACGTGTGATGGCCCGGGCCAGCGCCTCCTGCAGCGGAACATCCGGGAGGGAAACGGTCAGTTCGGTCAGGGCTCCGCCGAGGCGGGACGTGTACCAGGGGACCGAATGCAGACAGCCCGTCCCGTCCCGCGGTGGCGTCACCCCGTCCAGGACGACGAGGGTCCCGCCCTGGCCGGACGCCGGGAGCGTGGCCGCGGCGAAGTCCTCGTTGGGGTAGGTGGGATCACCCGGCTCCGAAACAAGTTCCGTATGCATTCGGCCAGTCTGCACGACGTCTTCACAAGGTTCGCCAAAGCCTGGCAACGGTCGCAGAATTGACGCACTCGCGCAGGTCAGGCGCCCTGTTTGGGGTGGAATCCGTGGTTCCGGGAAGCCGTGGCGGCGAATACTGCCACCGCCCGGCGCGGACGTCCAACCGGCCTGCCGAATACGAGCCCTGAACGCTTCCCAGGAACTTGCTCGCCAACTCCCCTCCGATGTTCACTCCTTCGGGTGGCGGGTCAGGTGATGCTCGTCCACTGCCCACCGGCACTGGGAGGGTCGGCACCGTACTGGGCGTACGTAGAGTCGACGTCAGTTGACGGAGCGTCACACCCGGGCCCATGAGTACCACGAGTCAGGATTGCGAGCACCGGTGCACAAGACGCGGCCTCGTCGCACAGGCAAGCAGACGGACCCCGCAGCGGGCGTGGAGCACACGTCCGGCAGCACCGGCACCACCACCGGCAAGGGCCGGCCCACGCATGTGCGCAATCGGCTCGTCGTCGCCGTGGCCGTGGTGGCCGCCGCGATAGCCGGGGCCGGTGTCCCTTCCGTTCTCACCGCCTCCGCGCAGCTCAGCGACTCCCAAGACCTGGTGACGCTCGCCGGACAGACCCAGAACGCGCTCGCCCTGGCCCATTCGCTCGCCGACGAGCGGGACGAGGTGACCTCCTACATCGCCGCCGGGCGGCCCAAGTCCAAGGCGCCCTCCGAGCAGCGCAGCGCCCGCGTCGACCGGCAGGTCGAGGAGCTGCAGCAGGACACCGACACCCCCGCCGCCCTCCGCGGCGACCTCGACGGCATCGCCGCGCTGCGCCGCTCCGCGCTCACCGGCAAGAGCGACGCCCTGCAGACCCACGACGCGTACTCCGCCGCCATCACCGAACTGCACGGGCTCGCCGAGCAGCTGGCGCAGCGGATGCCTCCAAGGGCCGGCTCGGGCGCCTACGCCCTCGCCGAGCTGGACACGGCCGTGCAGCAGGCCGCCGCCGCCCGCGGCCTGCTCCTGGCAGCGCTCAACGTGCCCAGCACTCCCCAGACGGTCATCAGCCCGGTCACCGGACTGCCGACCACGGTCACCTCCTCCTCCGCAGCCGACACCAAGCAGCGCAACGCGCTGACCGCCGCCGCCCAGCAGGCCCGGCTGCGCTCCGACGCGGCCCTCGCCGACTTCCACGACACGGCGACCAAGGCCGCCCGGACGTCGTACGACTCCACGGTCACCGGACCCGAGGTCAACTCCGCCGAGAAGTACCTGGCCAGGCTCACCGACCGGCCGACGCTCTCCGAATCCGAACTCGGCACCAGCGCCTCGAAGGTCGACGCAGCGCTCTCCGCCCGTATCGACGCGATGCGCGGCGCGGAGTCCGCCCTCTACGACCGCCGCACCAAGGACCTGGCCCAGCTGCGCGACGACGACGTCAGCGCGCTGGAGCTGCGTATCGCCGTCCTCGGCGCCCTGATGCTGCTCGCCGTCGGCATCGCCACGGCCATGGCCCGCAGCCTCACCCGGCCGCTCTCCGTGCTGCGCCGCGGCTCGGCCCGGCTCGCCGAGGCGGCGGACCCCACCGCCGAGGAACCCGTCACCTTCACAGGCCGCAACGACGAGTTCGCGCAGGTCGTCCGCTCCGTCAACGCCCTGCACGCGCACGCCGCCGCCCTGAGCGAGCGCATCGTCACCCTGGAGGCCGACCGCAAGCACCTGGTCGGCCAGCGCCAGAAGATGGCGGACGCCCGCGAGGAGCTGCGCGCCGAACTCGACGAGTCCGCCGCCCAGTTGGCGCGGCTGCGGGAGAGCATCGGCGGCACGTTCGTGAACCTCTCCCTGCGCACCCTCGGCCTGGTCGAGCGCCAGCTCGCCGTCATCGAGAGCCTGGAGGAGCGCGAACAGGACCCCGAGCGCCTCGCCACGCTCTTCAAGCTCGACCACTTCGCGACGGTCATGCGCCGCCACAGCGAGAACCTCCTGGTGCTCGCCGGCACCGAGCACGTCCAGCAGAGCGCGCATCCCGTCCCGCTCGTCGACGTCGTGCGCGCCGCGGTCAGCGAGATCGAGCGCTACGAGCGCGTCCGCATCGCCGTGCTGCCGCCGCACGCACACGTGGCGGGCTTCGCCGCGGACGACCTCTCCCACCTGCTGGCCGAACTGATGGAGAACGCCACCTCGTTCTCCCCGCCGGACCTGCCCGTCGAGGTCTCCGGCTGGCTCCTGGAGAACGGTGAGGTCATGCTCTCCGTCCAGGACGAGGGCATCGGCATGACCGCCGACCGCCTGACCCGCCTCAACGCCCGCCTCGCCGAGTTCGACCCCGAGTCCCCCTACGACCAGGAGGGCGAGGAGGGCCTGGGCCTCGGCCTCTACGTCGTCGCCCGCCTCGCCCACCGCCACGGCGTCCGCGTCCAGCTGCGTGAACAGAAGCAGGGCGGCATCGCGGCGGTGGTGGTCCTCCCGAACCCCCTGCTGGCGGCGGCCCCCTCAGCCGCGGTCCCGTCGTCGACCTCCCCGACCACCGGCGGCACGCTCACCTTCTCCCTCCCGGGCGCGGACGCGGAGGCCAACTCCAACGAACTCCACGCCCGCCAGAAGCCGACGGACCCGCTGGTGGCCCTGGCGGAGAAGGCGCTCCAGCAGGAGACACCGTCCGAGACCACGATGGAACTCCTGATTCCGGCGCAGGCGACGGACCCGGAGCAGGAGCAGACCCACGACGAGCCCGAGGCCGCCGACGGCGGGGAACCCCCACAGGGGCCGCCCGCACCCGACGACGAGGGGGAAACGCGTGGTGCGGGTGGGGCCACATCCGTCGATGGCGAAACCGAGACGGAACACGAACGCGCCGAGGACGAGCAGCTCACGGACAAGGGCCTCCCCAAACGCACCCCCAAGATCACCGCCCCGGCCGCGCCCCCGGCGCAACGCCCCCGCACCGTAGACGCGGAAGCCCTCCGCCGACGACTCGGCGGCTTCCGTACCGGCGCCCAGGCCGGCTACCGCGCCGTGGAGGCGGAGATCGCCGAACAGACCGCCCAGAACCAGATGCCGGGCACCGCACCAGCCGTATCCGAAGAAACCACGGGGGGCACTGTCGAGGAGGCAAGCAGTTGACCGCGCCCAGTACCTTCGGACTGAGCAGTGAAGCACGCAATCTGCACTGGCTGCTGACGAACCTGGTCGAGGAGGTGCCGGGCATCCAGTCAGTGGCGGTGGTCTCCTCGGACGGCCTGCTCCTGCTCTCCTCCGACCCCGGCCGCAACGACGAGGCCCGCCAGTCCCGAGGCGCCAGGCCCACGGGCCCCCGGGGCTCCTCCGCCGACCTCGCCACCATCGTCTCCGGCATCGGCAGCCTCACCATCGGCGCGGCCAGGCTGATGGACTCCGGCCCCGTGAAGCACACCATGGTCGCGATGGAGGAGGGCAGCCTGTTCGTGATGTCGATCAGCGACGGCAGCCTCCTCGGCGTGCACGGCTCCGCGGACTGCGACATGAGCGTGGTGGCGTACCACATGGCCCTGTTCGTGGGCCGCGCCGGCCATGTCCTGACCCCGGAACTCCGCAGCGAGCTACGAAAATCCCTGGAGTCGGAGTCCGCCGGGAGCCACCGATGAGCAGTTCGCCCAAGAAGCTTCCCGTCCGCGGCGGCGACCGCAAGCCGGCCCGAGTGCGTCCCTACTCGCTCACCGGCGGCCGTACCCGCTTCGGCCACGTCCTCCTCGTGGAGACGTTCGTGGCGGCGCTGGATGCTCCCGAGGAGCGCAGGGAACTGACGAACGGTTCCCTCAGCACCCGGGTCATGCCCGAGATGCAGGCCATCGTCGAACTGTGCCGCCGTATGCGCACGGTGGCCGAGATCGCAGCACTGCTGAAGATGCCGCTGGGCGTGGTCCGCGTGCTGCTCAGCGACCTCGCGGACCAGGGCAGGATCCGCGTGTACGGAACAGGTACCGGTCACGGCACGGGCCGCCCGGACCGCGCTCTGCTGGAAAGGGTGCTGAGTGGACTCCGTCGCCTTTAGAGACACCGCCTTCGCGGACCCCGACGAGGACCTGAAGTCCTGGCAGACGGACCGCACCCGTGCCCCGATCGCGACGAAGATAGTCGTGGCGGGCGGTTTCGGCGTCGGCAAGACCACCCTGGTCACCGCCGTCTCGGAGATCACGCCCCTGCAGACCGAGGCGCTGATGACCGAGGCGAGCGAGGAGACCGACGACCTCACCGCCACACCGGGCAAGCTGACCACCACCGTGGCCATGGACTTCGGCCGTCTCACGCTCGACGACGACCTGGTGCTCTATCTGTTCGGCACGCCGGGCCAGCAGCGGTTCTGGTTCATGTGGGACGACCTGGTGCGCGGTGCGATCGGCGCGGTCGTCATGGCCGACACCCGTCGCCTCAAGGACTGCTTCCCCGCGCTCGACTACTTCGAGAGCTGCGGACTGCCGTATGTCGTCGCCGTCAACCACTTCGACGGCAGCGAGCTGTTCGAACCGGAGGACGTGCGGGAGGCGTTGACGATCCCCGCGCACATACCTGTAATGATCATGGACGCGCGCCGCCGGATCTCGGTGATCGAGACCCTGCTGTCCCTGGTGGGCCACGCGCTGGACGTCACCCCCGAGTAGCCCCCGGCAGCCCCCGCGCCGTCCCGAGCCGTCCCCGAGTAGGAGAACAGCCCCGCATGCGGAAGATACTCGTCGTAGGAGCCGGCCAGTCCGGTCTCCAGATCGCCCTCGGACTCCAGTCGCACGGGTACGAGGTCACCCTGATGTCGAACCGGACGGCGGACGAGATCCGCTCCGGCCGGGTCATGTCGACGCAGTGCATGTTCCACACGGCACTGCAGCACGAGCGCGATCTCCAGCTGAACTTCTGGGAGTCCCAGGCCCCGAAGATCGAAGGACTCGGCGTCTCGGTCGCGGCCCCCGGCTCGCACGACCCGGGTCCGACGCAGCGGGTGATCGACTGGGTGGGCCGGCTCGACGGGTATGCGCAGTCGGTGGACCAGCGGGTGAAGATGGCCGGCTGGATGGAGACCTTCGCACAGCGCGGGGGTCAGCTGGTCATCCACGGCGCGGCCGTCTCCGACCTCGACTACTTCTCCCGTACGTACGACCTGGTCCTGGTCTCGGCGGGCAAGGGCGAGCTGGTGTCCATGTTCGGCCGGGACGCCTCCCGTTCGCCGTACGCGGAGCCGCAGCGCGCCCTCGCCGTCTCCTATGTCCACGGCCTCGGCCCCCGCCCCGAGCACCCCGACCACGAAGCGGTCCGCTGCAACCTGGTCCCGGGCGTGGGCGAGCTGTTCGTCATGCCGACGCTCACCACTTCCGGCCGCGCCGACATCCTCTTCTGGGAGGGCATACCCGGCGGCCCGCTCGACGTCTTCAACGGCGTCAAGGACCCGGCGGAGCACCTCTCCCTGACCCTGGAACTCATGGAGAAGTTCACGCCCTGGGAGTTCGAGCGGGCCAGGAAGGTCGAACTGACCGACGCGGGCGGCGTGCTGTTCGGCCGCTACGCCCCCACCGTCCGCAACCCGATCGGCCGGCTGCCCGGCGGCGGACTGGTCCTCGGCGTCGCGGACGTCGTCGTCGCCAACGACCCGATCACCGGCCAGGGCTCCAACTCCGCCTCCAAGTGCGCGGCTTCCTACCTCGCGTCGATCCTGGAGAACGGCGAGAAGGAGTTCGACGAGACCTGGATGCAGGCCACCTTCGACCGCTACTGGGACACCGCCCGGCACGTCACCAAGTGGACGAACGCGATGCTCGCCCCGCCGCCGGAGCACATCCTCAACCTGATCGGCGCGGCCGGCCAGCTCCAGCCGGTCGCCGACCGCTTCGCCAACGGGTTCAACGACCCCTCCGACTACGAGAACTTCTTCTACGAGCCGGAGAAGACGGCCGCCTACCTCGCGGAAGTGACCGGCCAGGCGTCCTAGCGGCGCCGGTCCGGACGCACGGCACCCAGGATCGGGAAGGACGCGAGGGGCGAGACCCTGACCGTCTCGCCCGTCCGCGGCGCCTGGATCATCATGCCCCCGCCCAGGTACATCGCCACATGCGTGGCCTCCGGGAAGTAGATCACCAGGTCGCCCGGGCGCAGCTTCTTCAGCGGGATCCGCGGCAGCTGCGCCCACTGCTCCTGGCTGGTGCGGGGGATCGGCCTGCCGGCCCTGGCCCAGGCCTGGGAGGTCAGGCCCGAGCAGTCGTACGACTTCGGGCCCTCGGCGCCCCACCGGTACGGCTTCCCGAGCTGCCGCACGGCGTAGCCGAGGGCCCGGGCGCCCTTGCGTGACGGACGGCGTTCGCCGCTCAGCACACCGGAGGCCATCAGCTGCCGCTGCGCCGCGGCGGTGCCCTTCTTCTCCAGCTCGCCGAGCGCGGCCAGCTGTTGCGGGGTGAGGGAGGCGAGGAGTTCCTCGACGTCCTTCAGACGGGCCTGTACGTCGTCGCGGTCCTTCTTCTGCCGTTCGGCGAGGGCCAGTTGATCGTCGAGGGCCTTCCGTGCCGCGCGGTCCAGCTCGCCGGCCTGCTTCTCACTCGCGGTCAGCCGCCCGACCGCCTCGACCCGCTCCCGCGCCAACTGGCCGATCACATGCCCCTCGTCGAGCGCCTGCTGGGGGTTGCGGGCGAGCAGCAGACGTACGTACGCGGAGATCTCGGTGCTGCCCTGGTACTGCTGGGTGGCCAGACGTCCCGCGGCGATCCGGCTGTCGTGCAGGGAGCGGCGGGCGCGGGCGAGTTCACGGTCGAGGCGGGCCACTTCCGCGCGCTGCTTCGTCAGCCTTTCCGCGGTGGCGTTGTACGTCTCGGTGGCCTTCTCGGCCTCCCGGTACAGCCGCTGCAGATCCGTCAGCTGCTGGGCGACGGTACGCCCGCCCGGCTCCGCCCCGGGCACGGCCGCGGCGGGCGGCGGTACGAGGAGAGCGCCGGCGGCCATCGCCACCGAGCAGACCAGGCGCAGTAGCTTTCCTGACACATCATCACCTCCGGTGCGGGGCAGCCCCTCTGCTCCGCACTGTCAGGTGTTGACGTCTCCACGGCCGAAAACGCGCCGCGTGTGCGCTGACCGGCGCAAGCTCGTCACCCGTCCGTGTCGTCCGGCTTGCGGCCCGGCGTGGCGTCTGGATCGGCGTCCGGCTTGGACCACGGCCACTTCAGCTTCCCGCTGTCCTTCCACCCCTCGGGGTCGTACTCGTACTTCCACCCCTGCGGCAGTCCGAGCCGCTTGCTGTGGCCGCGCGGCACGCGCCGGTAGACGAGCACGGTGGGCGGGCCGCCGGCCGCGTCCGGCACGGGGATGCGGTACGTCTTGGGCGGGTGCCCGGTGGGGCCCACCAGGACGGGCAGCACCCGGCCGTCCATCGGCCCGCCCACGAACGGTGTCTCTTCGCTCTTCACGGCACCAGTCTCAGACATCCTCGGCCAGCGCCCGCACCAGCGCGGCGGTCTGCGGGTCGCGGGCCGCGGTCACCGAGAGGACGGCCACGAACTGCTCGACCAGCCAGTCCCGCAGCTCGTCGAGCGGCGGATGCTTGTCCTCGTCGAGCCAGATCAGGGAGGCCGCCTCGACCGCCGTGATCCACATCCGCACGGTCATCCGCAGCAGCAGTCCGGGGTCCGGAACCTCCAGATGGCTCAGGATGTGCTCGGCGGCGGCCCGCCGCACCCCGTCCACGATGGCGGTCGTCCGTGACGTCTCCACCACGCTGCCGCCCTGCAGCAGCGCACTGAACCCGGCGTCGTGCTGGTCGACGAACGCGAGATACCGGTCCAGAGCCCGGGCCAGCCGGGGCAGCAGCGGCCCGACCCGCGCCTCGTCGAAGCAGTGCTGCAGCTCGTCCGCGGCGGACCGCAGGGCAGCCTCGTAGAGCTGCTGCTTCCCGCCGGGGAAGTACCGGTACACCAGGGGACGGGAGACCCCGGCTGCCTCCGCCACGTCGTCGAGGGAGACGTCCTCGGGGGCGCGGTGCGCGAAGAGGTTCAGCGCGGCTTCCAGCAGCTGGCTTCGCCGCTCCTCGACGCTGAGGCGACGATAGGCGGGCGCGGAGGGGGTCATGCCTCGCAGGGTAGTCGGCCGGGGCCCATGCGGCGGAGCCGCATATGTTCCGGCCCCGCGCCCCTTCAGGGGCGCGGGGAACTGCGCGACCAGCCCCCGCTCACCCGCAGACTGCATCAAGCCAGCAGCCCCGAGCTCTTCCACAGCCGTCGCCCGACACCCCGCAGCACACCAATGTCGTCCAAGAAGTCGGTCAACCTCTTCGCACCGGTCTGCATGACTTCCCTCCGGTGCCCGCTGCCGCGAACCTGCGCCAAAGCCTCCCGCTTGTCCAACCCCACATTCGTGTACACCTCGGGATTCACAAAAGCGACGGAGAACACCCGCGCGAACTCACCGGACGTCACCCTGGTGAACTCCTGCGACCACCGCGGAGCGGTGACCATCTGCCGCCGCAGCTCCTCCCGCGCGTACCGCACATGCCGGGCCTCCTCCACGACATGGATCCGCGTGACCCCCCTGATCAGCGGCTGCACCCGCTCGTCCGGGAACGTCAGCCGCTGCATCCAGTCGAGGACCTCCTCCCCGAGGAGGGTGGCCGTGAAGGAGCCGGGCGTGGTCGAGATCGTCTTGAACAGCCGCCCCAGGTTCTGGTGCACCCGGGCCACCGGATACCACGGCGCGTCCCCGCGCGAGATCAGCCGCGCGAACATCTTCGAGTGCCGGCACTCGTCCTCGATCTCGGTCAGCGCGTACCGCACATGTGCGCTCGTGGCCGCCTTGTCGTAGATGTGCCGTACCAGCAGCTGCATGAGGATCAGCTCGAACCAGATGCCGAGGGAGGCCAGTGCGGCCGCCTCGTGCTGCGACAGCAGGATCCGCTGCTCCTCGCCCATCCGCTTCCACAGGGGCGTGTCGTACAGCGACACCAGCTCCGGGGGCCAGAACCACTTGCCCTCCTCGAAGGGCGCGTCCCAGTCCAGTTCCCTGTCGGGGTCGAAGGAGTGCTTGGCGGAGGAGGCGAGGAGCCGTTCGGCCACCTGTTCGCGGTCCTTGAGCAGCCCGAGTGCGTCGCGCAGACCGTCCAGCGCGTCGGCTTCCGTCAGGGTCGTCATCGTTCTCCCACCTCTGTTACCCGGGGTCACATCCTCCACCGCTTATGAGACTGCTTGTCAGCAAGCTCGTCAATCCCCTCTGCGCGACTTGTTGACCCGGCGTCTACCACGTGTGAGCCTGCGAAGCATGCCGACTTACGACCTGTACGCCATGGACTCGGGTGACCCCCACTGGCAGGTGCCGGCGACCGGCGCGGCGAGATTCAGCTGGGAGTACGACGACGGCCGCGACCGCCTTCTCGCCCTGTACCAGAAGGGCAAGGACAAGCAGTGGGACGGCCACAAGCGCATCGACTGGGATCTCGAAGTCGATCCGTACGACCCCCTCGGCACCCCCGACGAGGCCATGTCGCTGTACGGCACCAAGCACTGGGCCAAGATGAGCGACAAGGACAAGGGCGAGCTGCGCAAGCACTACGCCTCCTGGCAGTTCAGCCAGTTCCTGCACGGCGAGCAGGGCGCGATGATCTGCGCGGCCCGGATCGTGGAGTCGGTCCCCGACCTGGACGCCAAGTTCTACTCGGCGACCCAGACCATGGACGAGGCACGGCACGCGGAGATCTACGGCCGCTTCCTGCACGAGAAGATCGGGATGCTCTACCCGATCAACGACAACCTGCAGTCGCTGCTCGGCGACACCCTCCGCGACAGCCGCTGGGACATGCCCTACCTCGGTATGCAGGTCCTCATCGAGGGCCTGGCCCTGGCCGCCTTCGGCATGATCCGCGACACCACCGACAAGCCCCTGCCGAAGCAGATCCTCGCCTACGTCATGCAGGACGAGGCCCGGCACGTGGCCTTCGGGCGGATGGCGCTGCGCGACTACTACAAGCAGCTCACCGACGCCGAACTGCGCGAACGCGAGGAGTTCGTCATCGAGGGCTGCCACCTGATGCGGGACCGGCTGCGCGGGGTCGAGGTCCTGGAGAACTTCGGCATCCCGACCGCCGAGGCGGAGGAGTACAGCGAACAGTCCGAATTCCTCGCCCTGTTCCGGCAGTTGCTGTTCTCCCGCATCGTCCCCTGCGTCAAGGACATCGGCCTGTGGGGCAAGCGGCTGCAGCAGGCGTACGTCGACATGGGCGTCTTCGAGATGGGCGACTCGAACCTGGACCTGTTGATGGCCCAGGACGAGGAGATCGCGGAACAGCTGGACGCGGAGCGGTTCGCGGCGGAGGAGCAGGAACGGGTGGCCGAGGTGACGGACGTGATCGAGGCGGGCGCGGCCTCGGGTGAGAACTAGACCGAGCACCCCAGGTCGTCCGGCACCTCCAGCGGCACCGGCTCGGCCCCCTGCGCCGGGAACGACGTCCGCAGCGTGAAGGCGTACGGCGTAGGTCCGTTCGCGCGCAGGTGCAGCAGCCGCTGCTCGGCCTCCGCGACGGTCGGACGGTGGCCCGCCGGCACCCACCACAGGGCCACCATCGCCTCCTGCACCCGCTCGAAGAACTCCCGGCGGCGGGCCAGCATCTCGCGGTGGCGGCCCTGGTACATGTACGCGGTCAGGGCGTTCCTGTCGCGCCACACCGACATGTTGATGATCAGCCACTCGTCGCCGAAGACGGGCACGTCCGTGGCGTTGCCCGAGTCGCTCTCGAGCCGCCAGACGAAACCGTCCGCCGCGTCGGCGTCGGCGTTCACGGGGTCGAGGTTGTCGACGAAGTCCGTCAACTGCGGTGAATCCAGAGGGGCTTTGAGGCGTCCGATGTTGACCTGGGCGAGTTGGTACGCGGCATCGGGTGTCGTCATGGACCGAACGATAGGTCGGGAGGACCGGGTGATCCCAGACCCCGTCTCAGCATGTGAGCGCCCCGGACACGGGCGTCACCGCCTACGTCGTTCCTGCCGGCCAAGCTGGGCCAGGAGCACCGTCAACTGCTGTGGTCGGGTGAGGTGTTCAGTACCGCCTGCATCACGTCCCGGGCGATCGGTGCGGCCACCCCGCCTCCCGTGATGTCGTCCCGGTCAGCCGACGCGTCCTCCACCACCACCGCCACCGCGACCCTCGGCAGCACCTCGCGTTCACTCTGCGCCCAGGACACGAACCAGGCGTACGGCATGCCGGAGTTGCCGATGCCGTGCTGGGCGGTGCCGGTCTTGCCGCCGACGATCGCGCCGGGGATCGCGGCGTTCGTGCCGGTGCCCTCCGTCACCACGTCCTCCATGAGCTGCTTCATGACGTCGGCGGTCTCCGGACGCATCGCCTGGCGCACCGGGCGTGAGCCGGCCGTGGTCATCGTGGCGCCGTTGCCCGTGGTGGTCCGCTCCACCAGATACGGCGAGCGCACCTGCCCGCCGTTCGCGACGGCCGCCGCGACCATCGCCATCTGCAGCGGTGTGGCCCGCGTGTTGTACTGCCCGATCGACGACAGCGCGAGCTGCGCCCGGTCGACGTGGGTGTCGAAGGTGCTCGGCGCCACCGAGAAGGGGATCCGCAGCCGGGGGTCGTTGAAGCCGAAGGCCTTCGCCGCGGCCCCCATGCGCTTCACGCCCACATCCACGCCGAGCTTCGCGAACACCGTGTTGCAGGACCACGCGAAGGCCTCCCGCAGCGGGGCGTCCTCGCAGCCGTCGCCCTCGTTCATCAGCATGGTCGTGGTACCCGGCAGCCGGTACGGATCCGGCGACTCGGTCGGCCGGTCGATGTCCAGGACGACACCGGCGTCCAGCGCGGCCGCCGCGGTGACCACCTTGAACGTCGAACCCGGTGGATACGTCTGCCGCACCGCCCGGTTGAGCATGGGCTTGTCCGGATCCTCGTTCAGCCGGACCCAGGACCGCTCCGTCGCGGCGGCGTTCCCCGACAGCACGGCCGGGTCGTACGACGGACTCGACACCAGCGCCAGCACCCGCCCCGTCGCCGGCTCGATCGCCGCCACCGCGCCCCGGCGCCCGTCGAGCCCCTGGTACGCCGCCCGCTGCGCCGCCGGGTTGAGTGTCGTCACGACGTTGCCACCCCGGCCCAGGGCCCGCGTGAGGTCACCCACCAGGGGGAACGGCGAGAGCATCGGGTCGGTGCCGGACAGCACGGAGTCCCCGGTGTGCTCCAGCAGCGTGGTGCCGTACACCTGCGAGGCGAAGCCGGTGACAGGGGCGTACAACGGGCCGTCCGTGTACGTCCGTTCGTAGCGGAGCTGCTCGCCGGAGTCCCGGGAGCCGGTGACGCTCCGCCCGCCGACCAGGATGTTGCCGCGCGGCCGCTCGTAACGGGCGATGGTGGCACGGCGGTTGGCGGGATTGGCGTCGAAGGACTCGGCGCTGAAGACCTGGATGCGCACGGCGTTGACGAGGAGCGCGACGAGCAGGAGGGCACAGAAGAAGGCGGCGTGCCGGATGTGCCCCGCCATCAGGGCGCCACCTCCCCGTTGTACTGCCGCCGCGCCGAATGGCTCACCCGGATCAGCAGCGCCACGATCGCCCAGTTGGTGACCAGCGACGAGCCGCCCTGCGCGAGGAACGGCATCGCCATGCCGGTCAGCGGGATCAGCCCGGTCACCCCGCCCGCGATCACGAACACCTGCAGCGCCACGATCGAGGCGAGCCCCACCGCCAGCAGCCGGCCGAAGGGGTCGCGCAGGGCCAGGCCGGCCCGGTAACCGCGCTCCACGAGGAGGCCGTAGAGGAGGAAGAGCGCGGACAGGCCCGCGAGGCCCAGTTCCTCCCCGGCGGTCGCGAGGATGAAGTCGGATTTCGTGGCGAAGCCGATGAGGATCGCATGGCCGAGGCCCAGGCCGGTGCCGAGGACGCCGCCCGCCGCGAAGGCGAACAGGGACTGCGCGATCTGGTTGGGGCCCTGCCCCGCCTCGATCGTCGCGAAGGGGTGGAGCCAGTCCTGGACCCGGCTGTTCACATGCGGTTCCAGCCAGCCGACGGCCACCGCGCCCGCGGCGGCCAGCAGCAGCCCCACGGCGATCCAGCCGATGCGCCCGGTGGCCACGTACAACAGGACCACGAACAGCCCGAAGAACAGCAGCGAGGTGCCGAGATCGCGCTCCAGCACCAGCACACCCACACTCGCCAGCCAGATGGCGAGAATCGGACCGAGCACCCGGCCCGTGGGCAGCTGGACCCTCCTGAACCGCCAGACCTGACGCCCGGTGTACGCGAGCGCACTGCGGTTGGCCGCCAGATACGCGGCGAAGAACACCGCGAGCAGCACCTTCGCGAACTCGCCCGGCTGGATGGAGAATCCGGCGATCCGCACCCAGATCCGGGCGCCGTTCACGGCCGGGAAGAGGATCGGCAGCGCCAGCAGGAAGAGCGCGGCGACGACGAAGACGTACGCGTACCGCTGGAGCACCCGGTAGTCCCGGACCATCAGCACGAGCAGGATGAACAGGGTCACGCCCAGCGTGGACCACACGAGTTGGGTGGGGGCGGCCTGGTCGTGGGGAGTCTCCAGGTCGAGCCGGTGGATGAGCACCAGACCGATGCCGTTGAGCAGCACCCCGATGGGCAGCAGCAGCGGGTCGGCGTACGGCGCCCGCATCCGCACCGCCCAGTGGGCGAGCAGCGCGAGCACGCCGAGCCCGGCGCCGTAACCGGCGGCGCCGGGCGGGACGGTGCCGTTCCTGGCGAGGCCCACGGCGCAGTAGCCGTACACACACAGCAGTACGGCGACGACGATGAGGGCGAGTTCGATGCCACGCCGCCGGGGCAGGCGGGGCACGGGGGCCGGGGTGGCCGGAGTGTCCGCCTGTGCCACGGTGGGTCCGGCGTTGGTCATGTCCGGAACCTACCCAAATAGTCGGTCTTGTGATCTCAGCGTCTCAGCACCAGCGCGGTTGTTCGTGGCCGGTGACCTCGATGAAGCGGGCCGCGCCCCACGCCCAGGTGCCGTCCGGGAGCAGGTACCAGATGTTGTCGCCGTCGACGCTCTGGCCCGGGGTCTTGCAGAAGATCGACACCCGCTCACCCCGGTGGGCCACCCGGATCACCTGGCTGCCGCGGTTCGGCGCACTGCGCAGAAACAGGGTCTCCGCGGTGACGACACCCCGCGCGAGCCGGTCGTGGTCGTGGTCGTGCTCGCCCCCCTGGCCGAAGCCGGGGTCCCCGTCACCGCCGCCCCACTCGTCGTCCGCAAGGGCGGGCGAGACGGCCACGGAACTGACGAGAGCACAGGCGGCGCCGGCGGTGGCCAGGCGTATGAGGGTGGAGCGCAGGGACATGGGGGATACCTCCATGAACGGGGGCGAAGCTGACTATTCGCCACATACCCGCCACATTAGGAGGAGGGGGCGAGGGCCGCCCGTCGTGCTGGTCCATAGGAGCGGGGCCGATGGGAGCGCCCCTCAAAGGGCGCGGGCTGTATCGATTTGCGGCTCCGCCGCGTGGGCGCGATCAACCCCCACGGTCTCGCGCCCGACGAACAACCTGAAGTCCCGAGCCCTCAGTCCCCCAGACCCAGGGTCAAAATCGCAACCGCCCCACCGTCCACCGCATTGGCAAACTCAAGCCGAGCCCCCAACACTTCGGCCTGCCCGACCGCAATGGTCAACCCCAGCCCGTGCCCCTTGGCACCGCCTTCCGTGCGGAACCGCTGCGGCCCATGCTCAAGCAGATAGCCCGGGTACCCGTCCCCGTGATCCCGCACGGTCACGACCGCCCCGTCCACTGTCAGAGACACCGGCGCCCGCCCGTGCTTGTGCGCATTGGCGACCAGATTCCCCAGCACCCGTTCCAGCCGCCGCCGGTCCGTCTCCACGCGGGCGTCCCGCAGGACGACGACCTCCGTGTCGGTCCCGGACGCCCGCACCACCCGCGCCGCCAGCGCGCCCAGTTCCTCCGCGTCCAGCTCCAGCTGCTCCCGCCCGGTGTCCAGCCGGGAGATCTCCAGCAGGTCCTCGGTGAGCGTGCGCAGCGCGGCCACCCGGTCCCGCACCAGCTCTGTCGGCCGGCTCGGCGGCAGCAGTTCGGCCGCCGCGTGCAGCCCGGTCAGCGGGGTGCGCAGCTCGTGCGCCACATCCGCCGTGAACCGCTGCTCGCTCAGCAGCTTGCTCTGCAGCGAGGCCGCCATCGTGTCCAGCGCGGCGGCCACGGCGGCCACCTCGTCCTGGGGGTGCGTCGGATCCTTCGTACGGGGGTCGCCGACGCGGGCGTCCAGATCGCCGGCGCTGATCCGCCGGGCCACCTGCGCCGTGGCGTGCAGGCGCCGTGTCACCCGGGTCACAGCGAACGCGCCCACCAGCAGCGTCACCGTGATCGCCAGGCCCGAGGACCACAGGATCGACTGGTCCAGCGCGGCGATCGTATGGGACTGCTGCGAGTAGTCGACCTCGACGGCAAGCGCCCTGTTCCGGTCCGCGGGGCCCGCCGCCCACATCGTGGGATGCCCGTGGTGCTCGGAGACCATCGTGCCGCGGTCCCCGTCCGCCGCCAGCTCCCGCAGCGCGCTCGGCAGCCCCGGGGGATCGACACCGGCGCCCGGCAACAGCGAGTCCCCGGCCTCGTACGCCCTTGTCGCGTCCGTCAGGCGCGACAGCGCGAGGTTGCGGGCCTGGCCGACGGTCTGGTTCGTCACCGACACATGCACGAGCACGCCGAGCAGCGCGGCGAGCGCGCAGCACATCACCGTGATGAAGACGGCGGCCTTCAGGGCGAGCGTGCCGGTCCACCGGGGGAGCGCGAGCCTCGTCATGGGGTCGCCGAGGGGGAGGTGGAGGGCGATGCGGAGGGGTGCGACACGCGCTCGCGCTTGCCGATGTGCAGCATCTCGTCGTGGGTGAGCAGCATCACGCGCTGGTTGGGGTCCCAGGTCCACTGGAAGCGGTACTCGTAGTCGGCGAGATCGGACGGCGCGTGGATGATCACGGAACGCCCGGCCAGCTCGACACCGCTCACCGCGTCGTTGTTCGACATGACCTGGACCACCCGGCCCGCCTCGACGGTGTAGACCCGCACGGCCGTCTGGTTGCCGGGCAGCAGCCGGAAGCCCAGCGTCAGATCGGCGCGCCCGTCACCGGTGACGTCCCGGTAGTACGCCTTGAGCAGCGGACACTTCGGGTTCGCCGGCTCCTTGCCGCAGTAGGCCATACGGCGGGCCGTCTCGCGGTACGGTGCCTTGGAGCCGGAGTAGTCGGCCGGGTGCTGGGACATCTCGGCCTTGACCACGGCCACCGGGTCCACCTGGCGGATGTCGTCGTCCGGAGCCGTGATGCCCTTCATGACCTCGGCCTCACCGTTGTCGTAGTCCCAGGCGGGACTCGCCGCCGGGCTCAGGCTCGGCCACAGCTTGTCCGGGCTGGTGGCGGTCGGGGTCGACCCGGCGCCCTGCAGCCCGCCCGCGTCACCGCAGCCCGCCGCCAGCAGGGCGAGGAGGGCTGTGGCGAGGGCTGTGCATGCGGCGCGAGTGCGGAGCACGGTACTCCTGTGGCTGAGAACTATCGGTGACCCGGTACACCCTATTCGTCCGGCGAAACGATTACCTCGCTACTCGGCTACCCGGCGATACGGCTGCTCGGCGACCTGATCGCCCGGCGACTCGGGCCACCCGGCCATTCGGCATCGCCCTGTTACTCGGCGAGCTCCTCCAGCAGCCGCGCCGTGGGCAGCCCTGCCCGCAGATAGTCCACGAACAGTTCGTTGTGCAGCGCCCAGGGGGAGCGGCGGGACCGTATCAGCCGTATCGCCTCCTCGGTCACATGCCCCCGGTGGACCAGGGCGTGCGCGACGACCAGCCCCGAGCGGTTGTACCCGTGATAACAGCGGACGAGGACCTTGCGGCCCTCGTCCAGTGCCTCGCCCGCGGCCTGTGCCAGGCGCATCACGCCCGCGAGCTGGGTGCCGTCCAGCGGCCCGACCGTATCGCCCAGACATGGTGCTCCACACCGGGATCGGGCCCGTGCCCCGGCAGTCTCAGCAGGGTCTGTACGAGATCGAACTCGCCCCGCACGACAGCGAACTCCAGTTGCCCGGTGCGACCCCTGAACTCGTGCCCGCCCATCCACAGTCCGGGCACTATCTCGCTCCACGGACTGTCCGGAGCCGGTACGTCGGGCTGCTTCCTGCGGGTACGCAATCACGCCTCCCCAAGCGCCGC
This sequence comes from Streptomyces longisporus, assembly GCF_039532765.1. Taxonomy (NCBI): domain Bacteria; kingdom Bacillati; phylum Actinomycetota; class Actinomycetes; order Kitasatosporales; family Streptomycetaceae; genus Streptomyces; species Streptomyces longisporus. The sequence goes on along the minus strand of NZ_BAAASG010000003.1, from coordinate 108,575 downwards.
TTCCGTGGAGCCCAACTCCATGTCAAAGGTAGCCGGGTTCTTGCCCGGGGAGCACCCCGCCTGTTCCCATGGTCAAGGGGTGATGGTGCATGACCGGACTGCGTGTCGTACCGTCCTGGCGGCACGGCCAGGAGCGGCTCTACGTATGCCTCACGGACGGGCGCAACGTCGCCTGGTACGACAGGGAGGCCGCCAGGGTCAACCTGCTCAGCGAGGACGAGAGGGAGGGCGTGCTGCAGGCTCTGGGCCCCTTCCTCACCGGCCCGGTGACCGTCGGCCCGCCGCCGGTCCCGACCCCGGCCGAGCTGGCCCGGCTCTCCCTCCACCCGGACGACGACCTGGCGCCCAACCGCCCCGGCGAGGCCCTGCTGGTCGCCCTGGACCGGGAACCCGGGCCGCCGCACCGGCTGCGTCCGGATCCCCGCCGCCGGGCGCTGGCGGCGGAACAGGCGGTCGGCGAGGCCCTGGACCGCCTGGACGGCGCGGGCTGGCACGCCCTGCACTCGATCCCGCTGCCCGGCGGCGACCGCATCCACCACCTGGCGATCGGCCCGGGGGGCCTGTTCGCCGTCCATACGGTGTACGCCCGTAAGCAGAAGGTGACGGTCGCCGACCCGATGGTCACCGTGGGCCGACGCGAGCCCCACCCGCTGCTGCGCCGCGTCCGCGCGGACGCCGACCGGGCGTCGTACGCCCTGACGGCGGAGGTCCACCCGGTCCTGGCCCTGGCGGAGCCCGCGGACCTCGCGATCCCGGCGCCGCTCCGCGAGGTCCGCGTCCTGAAGGACACGGAGATCGAGGGCCTGGCCCGCCTCGGCGGCGTCCTCAAGCCGGCGGACGTGGAGGCGCTGCACGCGATGGCCCGGGACCGGGGGACGTGGACGCGGGTGTGAGGGCTGCCGGGCGGGGCTCGATCTTTCACCCGTCCGGCGTTTGAGGACGAGGCCGTTCAGGCCGAAGGGGGGTCTGGGGGCGCAGCCCCCAGGGACGGCCGCCCCCGGGACCCGGGCAGCGGATTCACGGCAGTGGCGCGGCACCGGCAGGATCGAGCAGCGGGGCGAGCAGATCGCCGTAGTCCTGGAGGCGGGGCGCGAGGTCCGGGGCCTGGAAGCTCAGCTGCGCGGCCGACCCGCACTCCTCGACCTCGGTCCAGGTGACGGGCGCGGAGACGGTGGGCTCGGGCCGGGCGCGCAGGGTGTAGGGCGTGGCGGTGGTCTTCCGGGCGGCGTTCTGGCTCCAGTCGACGAAGACCTTCCCGGGCCTCAGGCTCCGGGTCATCCGGTGCAGGGCGAGCCGTGGCATGGCCCGCTCGGCCTCGACGGCGAGCTGCTTGGCGTACTCGCTCACCTGCTCGGACGGGGTGGGCCGTACCGCTGCGAGCAGGTGCAGCCCCTTGGACCCGGAGGTCTTGGCGAAGGCGTCGATGCCGTCGGCCGCGAGCCGTTCCCGCAGCCAGAGGGCGACCTCGCAGCAGTCGACGACGGTCGCGGGCGCCCCCGGATCGAGATCGAAGACGATCCGGTCGGCGATGCCGGCGTCCTGGACGACCCACTGCGGCGTATGGAACTCGGTGACGAGATTCGCGGCCCACATCAGGCTCGCCAGGTCCTGTACGAGCACCATCCGCGCCGGCCCCTCCATCCGCGGCACCTCGGCGGTGGTGACCCAGTCGGGCGTACCTGGGGGCACGTTCTTGGCGAAGAACACCTGCCCGCCCGGCCCGTCGGGATACCGCAGGAAGGAGACGGGCCGGTCGCGGAGGTGGGGGAGCAGATGGTCGGCGGTGGTGGCGTAGTAGTGCAGCACCTCGCCCTTGGTGAACCCGGTCGCGGGATACAGCACCTTCTCGAGGTTGCTGAGCGCGAGCCGTCGCCCCTCCACCTCTGTGATCGGCGTCATACGATGAGAATCTCACGCAAACTGCGACGAAACTGAGTGAACGCTGCAAATCGATCAAAACCGACCGAAAGGGTGCTGCACGTGCGATCCATCTGGAACGGCGCCATCTCGTTCGGCCTGGTCAGCATCCCGATCAAGCTGGTGAACGCCACCGAGAGCCACTCGATCTCCTTCCGCCAGATCCATGTGGAGGACGGCGGCCGCATCCGCTACCGCAAGGTCTGCGAACTGGAGGACAAGGAGGTGAGCGGGGCGGAGATCGGCAAGGGCTACGAGGACGCGGACGGCACGATCATCCCGATCACGGACGAGGACCTGGCCCATCTGCCGCTCCCCACGGCGAAGACGATCGAGATCGTGGCCTTCGTTCCGGCGGACAGCATCGACCCCCTCCAGATGGACGCGGCGTACTACCTCGCGGCGGGCGGCGCCCCGGCGGCAAAGCCGTACACGCTGCTCCGTGAGGCCCTCAAACGCAGCAACAAGGTGGCGATCGCCAAGTTCGCCCTGCGCGGCCGGGAACGGCTGGGCATGCTGCGGGTGGTGGAGGACGCCATCGCCATGCACGGCCTCCTGTGGCCGGACGAGGTCCGCGCCCCCGAGGGCGTCGCCCCCGACGCGAAGGTCAGCATCAACGACAAGGAACTCGATCTGGCGGACGCCCTGATGGACACCCTGGGCGGGATCGAGCTCGACGAACTCCACGACGAGTACCGCGAGGCGCTGGAGGAGGTCGTAGCGGCAAAGGCCGCGGGCGAGGCCCCACCGGAGGCCCCGGAGCCGGCGGCGGGCGGCAAGGTCCTGGACCTCATGGCAGCACTGGAGAAGAGCGTGAAGGCCGCCAAGGAGTCGCGCGGCGAGGAGGAACCGGCGGAGGTCAGACGCCTTCCGCCCCGCAAGTCGGCCCGAACGGCCCCGAAACAGGCAGGCGGAAAGAAGTCGACGTCCACGGCCAAGAAGACCACCGCGAAGAAGACGACGGCGTCTTCCTCGGCAAAGAAGACGACGGCGAAGTCGACGCAGGGCACGAAGAAGACGGCAGCGAAAAAGACCCCGGCAAAGAAGACGACCCCCCGCAAACGCACGGCCTGACACCGCTCGACTTCCAACAACAAAGAGCGGGACCCAGCAAGCCTGGATCCCGCTCTCTCATGTCGGCACCGCCCTGGTCAGCGCTAGATTTCTGCTGTCCCTAGGCGAGTGCCCCCGGCAGGATTCGAACCTGCGCACACGGCTCCGGAGGCCGTTGCTCTATCCCCTGAGCTACGGGGGCGTGGCCGCTGCGCTGTGCGCGGCGACGGGTAGAACACTACCAGTTCATCCGGGGTGTTCATGAACGGGTTTCCGGCGTCGCCCGTTGCCGCAGGGGATGGCGGCGGGCCGTCCCCCGCAAGGGCCGGAAGTGGGGAAAACCCGGACGCGGTGGCCGGTCCGGACCTACTCTCGAGTTGTGCCAGGCGCGTCGGGCCGGGTGCTTGTTGTGGACGACAACAAGGTCATCCGGCAGCTGATCAGGGTCAATCTCGAGCTGGAGGGTTTCGAGGTGGTGACCGCGGCTGACGGTGCCGAGTGTCTGGATGTCGTTCATCAGGTGCGGCCCGATGTGGTGACTCTCGACGTCGTGATGCCCCGGCTGGACGGTCTGCGGACCGCCTCCCGGCTGCGCTCCGATCCGCTGACCCGTGACCTTCCCCTCGTCATCGTCAGTGCCTGCACCTCGTACGAGGTCGAGACCGGGCTGGACATGGGGGTCGACGCCTTTCTCGCCAAGCCCTTCGAGCCTGCCGAACTCGTGCGCCTCGTGCAGCAGTTGATGGAGCGGAGGAGGAGTGCGAGGGGCAGGGGAAACGGCGGTGAGTCCGGGCTCGGGAGTGTTCTCGGGTTCGGGGAGACCGAGCGGGCCGGGCGGGCCGGCGGCTGACCCGGGCGGAGGTCCTCCCGTTCCACACGGAGGTCCTCCCGTCCCCCGGGCGGACGTCCTCCCGTCCACCCGCCCCGTCCACATCCCGGACCTCTCCCAAACCGGCTCGCCTACCCACCCCCCTCCTCCCATACGCTTGTGCCGTGACCCCCGTCGAGCTCTCCCGCACCGTGCTGCGCGCGGTGCGTCGTGCTGTGGACGAGGGGGAGCTGAGCGTGGCCGTGCCGCAACGGGCCGTTGTCGTGCCGCCCGGGCCGGGTGGCTGCGGCGACTACGCCACCAACATCGCCCTGCAGCTCGCCGGGGCCGCCGGGCAGCCGCCCCGGCGTGTCGCCGAGATCCTGCAGCAGCACCTCGCCCGCACGGACGGCGTCGCCGACGTCGTCGTCACCGGGCCGGGGTTCATCAACATCAGCCTGCAGGGGGCGAACGCCGCGGCCCTGACGCGCGAGATCCTCCGGGACGGCACCGCGTACGGTCACAGTGACGCCCTCACCGGAGAAGTCGTCGAACTGCGCATCCCGTACGACGTAAGGGCCGAGGTCGTCGCCGACGCCCTCGTGCGCATCGTCGGTTCCCAGGGCGGCCGCGTCGAGGTCGACCATCGCGAACCGGTGAACCTCCGGCCCGTCCCGGCCCCCGACGACCCCGCCCTGCTGGGCCCCGACGCCGCCCGCTGGGCGCTGCTGCACCCCGCCGCCCACGACCGGCCCCGTATCACCGCCGATCATCTGGTCCAGCGCGAGAGCAACCCTCTCTTCCGTGTCCGTTACGCCCACGCCCGCACCCGGGCCCTCAGCCGTAACGCCGCCGACCTGGGCTTCACCCCCGAGCCCGGAGATGTACAAGAGGACATGGCCGCCCTGCTCGCCGTCCTCGCCGACCATCCCCGCGTTCTCGCACGTGCGGCTGCACAGCGCACGCCCGACAGTCTCGCCCGGCACCTCGTCACCGTCGCCGACGCCGTTCTCGCCGTCCTTCCCGTGGTGCTGCCGCGCGGCGACGAGAAACCCTCGGCCGCCCACCGTGCCCGGCTCGCGCTCGCCGAAGCCGCCGGGGCGGTGCTGGCCGGCGGCCTGTCCCTGCTCGGCATCGACGCACCCCAACACCTCTAGAGAGCCAGCAAAGAAGATGAGCCGTTCCGCACACCCCGCCGGGCCCCGGCACGCCGACGTCCTCCCCGAGGGCCACTACTCCGCCCCGCCCACCGACCTCAACGTCCTCGACCCCAAGGTCTGGTCCCAGACGGTCACCCGCGACGAGGACGGCGTGACCACCGTCGGCGGTATCGACGTGAAGACCATCGCCGAGCAGTACGGCACCCCCGCCTACGTCCTCGACGAGGCCGACTTCCGGGCCCGGGCGCGGGCCTGGCGCAGCGCCTTCGGAGCCGACGCCGACGTCTTCTACGCCGGAAAGGCGTTCCTGTCACGTGCCGTCGTGCGCTGGCTGCACGAGGAAGGGCTCAATCTGGATGTGTGCTCCGGAGGTGAGCTGGCCACCGCTCTCTCCGCCGGCATGCCCCCCGAGCGCATCGCCTTCCACGGCAACAACAAGTCCGTCGACGAGATCACCAGGGCCGTCGAGGCCGGTGTCGGGCGGATCGTCCTCGACTCCTTCCAGGAGATCGTCCGCGTCGCCCACATCGCGCAGGAACTGGGCAAGCGGCAGCGCGTGCAGATTCGTATCACCGTGGGTGTGGAAGCACACACCCACGAGTTCATCGCCACCGCCCACGAGGACCAGAAGTTCGGGATCCCGCTGGCCGGCGGGCAGGCCGCCGAGGCCGTGCGGCGGGCGCTGCAGCTCGACGGCCTGGAGCTCATCGGGATCCACAGCCACATCGGGTCGCAGATCTTCGACATGTCCGGGTTCGAGGTCGCCGCCCACCGGGTCGTCGGGCTGCTCAAGGACATCCGCGACGAGCACGGCGTCGAGCTGCCCGAGATCGACCTCGGCGGCGGGCTCGGGATCGCGTACACCAGCGACGACGATCCCCGCGAGCCGCACGAGATCGCCAAGGCGCTCACCGAGATCGTCACGCGTGAGTGCGAGTCCGCCAGGCTGCGTACCCCCCGCATCTCCGTCGAGCCGGGACGGGCCATCGTCGGTCCGACGGCCTTCACGCTCTACGAGGTCGGCACCATCAAGCCCCTCGACAACCTCCGTACCTACGTCTCCGTCGACGGCGGTATGTCGGACAACATCCGCACCGCGCTCTACGACGCCGAGTACAGCGTCGCGCTGGTTTCGCGCACCTCCGACGCGGAACCCATGCTCGCCCGTGTCGTCGGCAAGCACTGCGAGAGCGGGGACATCGTGGTGAAGGACGCGTTCCTGCCCTCGGACCTGGCACCGGGTGACCTCGTCGCCGTGCCCGCCACGGGTGCGTACTGCCGTTCCATGGCCAGCAACTACAACCACGTGCTCCGCCCGCCCGTCGTCGCCGTGAACGACGGCGAGGCGCGCGTCATCGTCCGCCGCGAGACGGAGGAGGACCTCCTGCGTCTCGACGTCGGATGAGCCGGACAACCGGAAAAACCCCCGGCGGGTGGAAGATCTCCTGTCTTCCACCCCCGTACAAATGAAATAGATGTCTCACGATCCGGACATTGGATAGAAACTCCCGTCCGGTGAGTGAGACTGGTCCAACCGTAGACGGTATGAGGAAACGAGGTCGGATGATGCGTACGCGTCCGCTGAAGGTGGCGCTGCTGGGCTGTGGGGTTGTCGGCTCAGAGGTGGCGCGCATCATGACGACGCACGCCGACGACCTCGCCGCCAGGATCGGTGCGCCCGTCGAACTGGCGGGCGTGGCCGTGCGCCGGCCCGACCGGGTCCGTGAGGGCATCGACCCGGGCCTCGTCACCACCGACGCCACCGCGCTCGTCAAACGCGGCGACATCGACGTCGTGGTCGAGGTCATCGGCGGCATCGAGCCGGCCCGCTCCCTCATCACCACCGCCTTCGAACACGGCGCGTCCGTCGTCTCCGCCAACAAGGCGCTGCTCGCCCAGGACGGCGCCGCTCTGCACGCCGCCGCCGAGGAGCACGACAAGGACCTCTACTACGAGGCCGCCGTCGCCGGCGCCATCCCGCTGATCCGCCCGCTGCGCGAGTCCCTCGCCGGCGACAAGGTCAACCGGGTGCTGGGCATCGTGAACGGCACGACCAACTTCATCCTCGACAAGATGGACAGCACCGGGGCGGGGTACCAGGAGGCGCTCGACGAGGCCACGGCGCTCGGGTACGCCGAGGCCGACCCCACCGCCGACGTCGAGGGCTTCGACGCCGCCGCCAAGGCCGCCATCCTCGCCGGTATCGCCTTCCACTCGCGGGTGCGTCTGGACGACGTCTACCGCGAGGGCATGACCGAGGTCACCGCGGCCGACTTCGCCTCGGCGAAGAACATGGGCTGCACCATCAAGCTGCTCGCCATCTGTGAGCGGGCGCAGGACGGCGAGTCGGTCACCGCGCGCGTGCACCCCGCCATGATTCCGCTGAGCCACCCCCTCGCCTCCGTGCGCGGCGCGTACAACGCCGTGTTCGTCGAGTCCGACGCGAGCGGGCAGCTCATGTTCTACGGGCCCGGTGCCGGCGGCTCGCCCACCGCGTCCGCCGTGCTCGGCGACCTCGTCGCCGTCTGCCGCAACCGGCTCAGCGGGGCAACGGGGCCCGGCGAGTCGGCGTATGCCGCGCTGCCCGTGTCGGGCATGGGTGACGTCGTCACCCGCTACCACATCAGCCTCGACGTTGCGGACAAACCGGGTGTTCTTGCCCAGGTGGCGACCGTCTTCGCGGAGCACGGTGTGTCCATCGATACGGTTCGGCAGCAAGGTCGACCAGAAGGGGACGGCGAGGCCTCTCTCGTCGTCGTCACCCACCGCGCGTCCGACGCCTCCCTCTCCGGGACCGTCGAGGCGCTGCGCAAGCTCGACACCGTGCGGGGTGTCGCCAGCATCATGCGGGTTGAAGGAGAGTAACCAGCAATGACCCACCAGTGGCGCGGAATCATCGAGGAGTACCGGGACAGACTGCCGGTATCCGACACCACGCCGGTCGTGACGCTCCGCGAGGGCGGCACGCCCCTCGTGCCCGCGCAGGTGCTCTCCGAGCGCACGGGCTGCGAGGTCCACCTGAAGGTGGAGGGCGCGAACCCCACCGGGTCCTTCAAGGACCGCGGCATGACCATGGCCATCACCCGGGCCAAGGAGGAGGGCGCGAAGGCTGTGATCTGCGCCTCCACCGGCAACACGTCCGCCTCCGCCGCCGCGTACGCCGTCCGGGCCGGGATGGTTTCGGCCGTTCTCGTCCCGCAGGGCAAGATCGCCCTCGGCAAGATGGGGCAGGCGCTGGTGCACGGCGCCAAGATCCTCCAGGTCGACGGCAACTTCGACGACTGCCTCACCCTGGCCCGTTCGCTGAGCGACAACTACCCCGTGGCGCTGGTGAATTCGGTCAACCCCGTCCGCATCGAGGGCCAGAAGACGGCCTCCTTCGAGATCGTCGACATGCTCGGCGACGCCCCGGACATCCATGTCCTCCCGGTCGGCAACGCGGGCAACATCACCGCCTACTGGAAGGGCTACAAGGAGTACGCCGCCGACGGCGTCGCCACGCACACCCCCCGCATGTGGGGCTTCCAGGCCTCCGGCTCGGCCCCGATCGTGCGCGGCGAGATCGTCAAGGACCCCTCGACCATCGCCACCGCCATCCGCATCGGCAACCCCGCCTCCTGGCAGTACGCCCTGGCCGCGCGGGACGAGTCCGGCGGCTTCATCGACGAGGTGACGGACCGTGAGATCCTGCGCGCCTACCGGCTGTTGGCCGCGCAGGAGGGCGTCTTCGTGGAGCCGGCGTCCGCCGCGTCCGTCGCCGGACTGCTGAAGGCGGCCGAGCAGGGCAAGGTCGACCCGGGCCAGACGATCGTGTGCACCGTCACCGGAAACGGCCTGAAGGACCCCGACTGGGCAGTCGCCGGCGCCCCGCAGCCGGTCACCGTCCCGGTCGACGCGGTGACGGCGGCCGAGCGCCTCGGCCTGGCCTGACGTCCTGCCCGACGGGGAGATCCCTCCGAGGGGTGCACAGGGGGCTTACGGCACGCATCGTGCGCCTCCTGTGCGCCCTATGTCGCCACAGAAGCATCCTTCGATAGGCTGTACCGAACCCGCCCGCCGCATATGCCTCCGCCCATGGAGCGTCTGGACGGTGCCGCGCCGTCTCCGCGGCCTGAGGGTCTCCCCGTACGTAGCCGATGTCGTATCGAATGTTTTCGACCATCACGCAGCTCAAGGAGAGTCATCGAGAGATGGCCGGTCCCGCCTTCCGCGCCGCCGCCGTAAGGGTGCGCGTCCCCGCCACCAGCGCCAACCTCGGCCCGGGCTTCGACGCCCTCGGCCTCTCGCTGGGGCTCTACGACGACGTCGTCGTCAGGGTGGCCGACTCCGGGCTGCACATCGACATCGCGGGTGAGGGCAGCGAGACGCTGCCGCGTGACGAGAAACACCTTCTCGTACGTTCCCTGCGTACCGCCTTCGACCTGCTGGGCGGGCAGCCGCGCGGCCTGGAGATCGTCTGCGCCAACCGCATCCCGCACGGCCGCGGCCTGGGATCTTCTTCGGCAGCCATCTGCGCCGGCATCGTCGCCGCCCGCGCCGTGACCATAGGCGGGGAGTCGAAGCTCGACGACACGGCCCTGCTCGAGCTCGCGACCGAGATCGAGGGCCACCCCGACAACGTGGCGGCCTGTCTGCTCGGCGGTTTCACGCTCTCCTGGATGGAGGCGGGCGCCGCCCGCGCGATCAGGATGGACGCCGCCGATTCCATCGTTCCGGTGGTTTTCGTGCCCGGAAAGCCGGTCCTCACCGAGACCGCGCGCGGCCTGCTCCCGCGCACCGTGCCGCACGTCGACGCCGCCACCAACGCGGGCCGTGCGGCCCTGCTCGTCGAGGCCCTCACCAGGCGCCCCGAGCTGCTGCTGCCGGCCACCGAGGACCGCCTCCACCAGGAGTACCGCGCGCCGGCCATGCCGGAGAGCGCCGCGCTGGTGGAGCGGCTGCGGGCCGACGCGGTCCCGGCGGTCATCTCGGGTGCCGGACCCACCGTGCTGGCGCTGGCCGACGCCGACAGCGCCGACAAGGTCGCCCATCTGGCAGGCGAAGGGTGGGCCGCGAACCGGCTCGAACTCGACGCCCAGGGAGCGAGCGTGCTGCCGCTTGCGTCCTGACACACGGTTGCCGGATTTCGAGAGGGGGAATGTTTGTTGGATCCGGTAGTGTTAATCTCAAGTCTGCACCCGACCCCACCATGGCGAGGTGCTTCGTGTCCCCGTCCGGGACAGACATTCTTCCGGGAGCCTCCCAAGCCGCACTGTGTTCCGTACGACGTACGCGGGCAGTACCTCGTACGCGGGCACTGAGCGACTTGCCGGGCACGCTCCGGAATCGGTGCGACCAAGCCACGTGACACCGACACTCGGTGCCACGGCTTTGGGAAGCGCCATCCCAGATATTGCCTCCGCCACCTTTGGCGGACCACCGCCCCGGCACGGTCCACACAGCAAGGACCGCAGCCGGAAGCACAACCGGTCGCCGAGCCAGACAGGCCGACGTCCGCTCCAGGGAAGGACCCTTCGTGAGCGACACCACCGATCTGATGGGCGCACGTGTCGAGGAGACCGCTGCCGCGCCCGCCACGGACGCCTCCGCGCCTGCCACCGGTGCAGGCTCCCGGCGGCGCCGCGGTACCGGCCTCGAGGGCATGGTGCTGGCCGAGCTGCAGCAGGTCGCATCCGGCCTCGGCATCAGGGGCACCGCGCGCATGCGCAAGAGCCAGCTGATCGAGGTCATCAAGGAGGCGCAGGCGGGAGGCGGTGCCGCCCCTGCCAAGGCCGAGGCGGTCGTCGAGACCAAGCCCAAGCGCCGCGCCACCTCCAAGGCCCGTACGGGCGAGGACGCCGCTCCCGCCGCGGAGAAGAAGGCGGCCGCCCCGGCCGAGAAGGCCGTGGCCCAGCAGCAGATCGAGATCCCCGGCCAGCCGGCCAGCGACGACGCTCCGGTCGAGCGGCGCCGTCGCCGCGCCACCGCCGAGGCGGGCAGCCCCGAGACGGTCGCCGCCGAGGCGAAGAGCGAGCCGAAGGCCGAGACGCCCGCCCCGCAGGCGCAGGGCGACGCCGGTGACGGTGAGGGCCGCCAGGGCCGCCGTGACCGCCGTGACCGCGACCGCGGTGGCCGGGACCGCGGTGGCCGCGGCAACAAGGGCGACGAGCAGCAGGGCGGCCAGGGCGGCGGCCAGCAGCGCCAGGACCGTCAGGACCGCCAGGACCGGGGGGACCGCCAGCAGGGCGGCGCCCGCCAGGACCGCCAGCAGCGCGACAACGGCCCCCAGGACGACGACGACTTCGAGGGCGGCCGCCGCGGCCGTCGGGGCCGTTACCGGGACCGCCGTGGCCGCCGTGGCCGTGACGAGATGGGCAGCGAGCCGCAGATCGGCGAGGACGACGTCCTGATCCCGGTCGCGGGCATCCTGGATATCCTGGACAACTACGCCTTCATCCGTACGTCGGGCTACCTGCCGGGTCCCAATGACGTGTACGTCTCCCTCGCCCAGGTCCGCAAGAACGGCCTGCGCAAGGGCGACCACGTCACCGGCGCGGTCCGTCAGCCCAAGGAAGGCGAGCGGCGCGAGAAGTTCAACGCGCTGGTGCGCCTGGACTCCGTCAACGGCATGGCGCCCGAACACGGCCGCGGCCGCCCGGAGTTCAACAAGCTCACCCCGCTGTACCCGCAGGACCGCCTCCGCCTGGAGACGGACCCGGGCGTGCTGACCACCCGCATCATCGACCTGGTCTCGCCGATCGGTAAGGGCCAGCGCGGTCTGATCGTGGCCCCGCCGAAGACCGGTAAGACCATGATCATGCAGGCGATCGCCAACGCGATCACGCACAACAACCCCGAGTGCCACCTGATGGTCGTCCTGGTCGACGAGCGTCCGGAAGAGGTCACCGACATGCAGCGGTCGGTCAAGGGCGAGGTCATCTCCTCGACCTTCGACCGCCCGGCCGAGGACCACACCACGGTCGCCGAGCTCGCCATCGAGCGCGCCAAGCGCCTGGTGGAGCTGGGCCACGACGTGGTCGTGCTGCTCGACTCGATCACGCGTCTGGGCCGTGCCTACAACCTGGCCGCGCCGGCTTCCGGCCGCATCCTGTCCGGTGGTGTCGACTCGACCGCGCTGTACCCGCCGAAGCGCTTCTTCGGTGCGGCGCGCAACATCGAGGACGGTGGCTCGCTCACCATCCTGGCGACCGCTCTCGTCGACACCGGGTCCCGCATGGACGAGGTGATCTTCGAGGAGTTCAAGGGCACCGGCAACATGGAGCTCAAGCTCGACCGCAAGCTCGCCGACAAGCGCATCTTCCCGGCGGTGGACGTCGACGCGTCCGGTACCCGTAAGGAAGAGATCCTGCTCGGCAACGAGGAGCTGGCGGTCGTCTGGAAGCTGCGTCGCGTGCTGCACGCGCTCGACCAGCAGCAGGCGATCGAGCTGCTGCTCGACAAGATGAAGCAGACGAAGTCCAACGTCGAGTTCCTGATGCAGATTCAGAAGACGACGCCCACGCCCGGCAACGGCGACTGAGACACCGCCTTCCGGCGCAAAAGGCCGTTCATCGTCACATCAGTGACGATGAACGGCCTTTTGACGCTGAGTGGAATGGGCGCACCAGGCGCCCCATCCATCACTTGTCTCACTGGGGGACTTCTTGTCCACATCCCTGTCCGGCGGCCGTCACAGACGCCGGATACGCCTTGCCCTGCCGGTCGCCGCGACCGGTCTCGTCGCGGCCGTCGCCGCCGCGCTGCTGACGTCGTCCGCGAACGCCGCGCCGTCCGCGACACCTCATGTGAAGCCGGCCATGACCTCGCCGTCGCTCTCCGAGCTGGAGCAGCGCGTCTCCGGGGCCCTCGCCACCGACCCCGCCATGGGCAAGAAGACGACGAAGTCGTCGAAGACCACCGGCGGCGCCACCAGCGGCAGCACGAGCACCAGCACCAGTGGCTCCACCATCAGCCCGATGGTCATCGGCGGCACGGACACCGCCATCACCTCGGCGCCGTTCATGGCCCAGCTCTGGTACTACGACGACAAGGGCACCACCGACACGAGCGACGACGTCAGCTTCTTCTGCGGCGGTACCGTCGTCTCGCCGACGAAGATCCTCACCGCCTCGCACTGCGTCAAGGGCTTCAACTGGCACGCGTACGGCGCGGTCATCACCGGGACGGACCAGCTGCCGACCACCAACAGCGACGGCAGCACCGACCTGCACGGCGGTACGGTCTCCGGCGTCTGGCGGCAGTGGAACCACCCGTCGTACACCACGACGACCCACGGCGCCCCCGACAACGACATCGCCGTGCTCACGCTGCCGAACGCCGTCAAGGCGACGCCGGTCCGCATGACGACGTCGAACGACACCGCCTCGTACGCGGGCGGCACCGTCGCCACGCTCTACGGCTGGGGCCGTACCAGCTCCACCAGCAACGACATCTCGCAGACCCTGCAGTCGGCCCAGCTGACCATCCACGCCGACAGCACCTGCACCACCGCCTACGGCTCGGACTACGTCACGGGCCACATGGTGTGCGCCGGCACGCAGAGCGGCAGCGACACCGGCACCAAGGCGTCCTGCAACGGTGACTCCGGTGGCCCCCTGATCGTCAACAACCGGATCGTGGGCGTCGTCTCCTGGGGTGTCGACAACTGCGTGGCGAAGGGCGACTACAGCGTCTTCACCAAGGTCCGCAGCTACGTCGGCGCCGCCTACCCGCGCATCGACGACACGAACCTGAGCGGCGACTCCAAGGCCGACCTGTTCCTGCGCAACTCCTCCACCAAGACCGGCTACGAGCTGGACTCCAAGGGCACCTCGCTGGCCTCCCGGGTCTCCTGGGGCTCCTTCAGCGGCTACAACGTGATCCTGCAGACCGACCTCAACCGGGACGGCTACCAGGACTTCGTCCTGCGCTCCAGCTCCACCGGCGCGGTCTACTGGGAGCACTACGTGCCCGCCAGCAGCTCCTGGACCAAGACGCAGATCTTCAGCAACTGGTCCACCCGCACCCGCATCGTCGCTCCCGGTGACGTCACCGGCGACTACAAGCCCGACCTGCTCTCGGTCGACTCCGGCGGCACTCTGTGGATCTACCCGGGCAAGGGTGACGGGACCTTCGGCACGCCGGTGAGCGTGGGCACCGGCTGGAACCAGTACAACGCCCTGCTCGGCCACGGCGACTTCAACGGCGACGGCAAGGCCGACCTGATCGCGCGTCAGAAGAGCACCGGTTACATCTACCTGTACCGCGGCACGGGTACGGCCGGCTCCGGTGCGTTCTCCAGCCGGGTCCAGGTCCGCACCTGGAGCACCACCACGTACAACACGCTCGACGCCGTGGGAGATGTCACCGGGGACGGCAAGGCCGACCTCCTGGCCCGCACGCCCGGCGGCACGCTCTACCTCTACCCGGGCACCGGCCAGGCGTCGAGTGGGATCTTTGCCACAAGAATCTCGCTTGGTACCGGTTTCCAGCAGTACGACATCCTCGGCTGAAACCGCAGGTGAGCGGTTTACATCCGGACATTTCCGTGACGCTCTGTGCCCGGCCTTCCACGGGTCGGGCACAGAGCGTTGTGCAACCCTTTCTCGAGTTCCTCCGTCTGACCCGACGGAGTGACGATGGTGCGGTACGACACGTATCCGTGACCGACAGGCCTGTCCCTGAAAGCAGGGGGTAACCGACCGGACGAGAACGAGGAGCACATGTCCGCCGAGAGCACGCCGGAACCCGGCATACCGGGAGAGTCCGGCACCAACGGCACGCGCGGCCGAGCCAAGGGCCGTCGTCGCAAGCCCCGCAGCACGCGCCGCAGAGGCCTGCTGATCACGGCGTGGACCGCCGCGGGCATCGTCGTGCTGGGCGGCACCGGAGCCGGTTACCTGTACTTCAAGCTCAACGGCAACATCAAGAGCGTGGACATCGACTCGGCGCTGGGCACGGACCGGCCGACGAAGGTCGACAACGGCTCCGAGAACATCCTGGTCCTCGGCTCGGACAGCCGCTCGGGCAACAACAAGAAGCTCGGCGGCGGCACCGACGACGGCAGCGCCCGCTCCGACACGGCGATGATCGTGCACGTCTACAAGGGCCACAAGAAGGCCAGTGTGGTCTCCATGCCCCGCGACACCCTCATCGACCGCCCCGAGTGCACCGACACCCACGGCAACACCCATCCCGCCGCGACCGGAGTCATGTTCAACACCGCGTACTCCACCGGCGGCGCCGCCTGCGCCGTGAAGACCGTGGAGTCGATCACCGGCCTGCGCATGGACCACTACCTCGAGGTCGACTTCAGCGGCTTCGAGAAGCTCATCGACGAGCTCGGCGGCGTCCCGGTCACCACGACCAAGGACATCAAGGACTCCCAGAGCCATCTCAACCTCAGGGCCGGCACGCACACGCTCGACGGCGAGCAGGCGCTCGGCCTGGTCCGCACCCGGCACGGCGTCGGCGACGGCTCCGACCTCGGCCGCATCCAGCTCCAGCAGGCCTTCATCAAGGCCCTGGTCGAGCAGGTCAAGCACGTCGGCATCTTCACGAGCCCGAAGAAGCTCTACGACCTCGCCGACACCGCCACCAAGGCCGTGACGACCGACTCCGACCTGGGCTCGGTCAACTCCCTGATGTCCTTCGCCAACGGCCTGAAGAGCATCAGCTCGACCAACATGCACATGATCACGATGCCGGTCCAGTACGACCCGTCGAACCCGAACCGCGTGATCGTGGAGAAGACGAAGGCCCAGCAGGTCTGGGACGCTCTCAAGAACGACCGCACGATCCCGAAGTCGGCGACTGAAGGAACGGCGAGCGGCGAAGCAAAGGGTGTGGTGAGCGCCCCTTGAGGGGCGCGGGGCCGTGTCGATGTGCGGCTCCGCCGGGTGGGCGCGACAAGCCCCCGCCGGCCCGCGGGGAATAGACGACCGCAACCCCCGGTTTTGGGGGATGGCCCCAGTCCTGGCAGACTGGTACGTCGGCCCCGGTTCACGCGCCCGCACCCCGCGGAAGCGACCCGGCGCCCTCCCGAAACTAGGAGACACCTTGAAGCGCGACATCCACCCCGAGTACGTCGAGACGCAGGTCAGCTGCACCTGTGGCGCGTCGTTCACCACCCGCAGCACGATCTCCAGCGGCACCATCCGCGCCGAGGTCTGCTCCGAGTGCCACCCGTTCTACACGGGCAAGCAGAAGATCCTCGACACCGGTGGCCGTGTGGCCCGCTTCGAGGCCCGCTTCGGCAAGGCTGCGGCCGGCTCCAAGAAGTAGCTGGCTCCCATTCGCCGGTCCACGGTCGCGCCCTTCACAGGCGTGCCGGGACCGGCGTTTTTGGTCGCCCGCCTTCCCCCTTTTCCACGCAGTACAGGAGCCCAAGATGTTCGAGGCCGTCGAGGAACTCGTCGGTGAGCACGCCGACCTGGAGAAGAAGCTCGCCGACCCGTCGGTCCACGCCGACCAGGCCAACGCGCGCAAGCTGAACAAGCGCTACGCCGAGCTCACCCCGATCGTCGCCACGTACCGCTCCTGGAAGCAGACCGGCGACGACATCGAGACGGCGAAGGAATTCGCCGCCGACGACCCCGACTTCGCGGCCGAGGTCAAGGAGTTGGAGAAGCAGCGCGAGGAACTCACCGAGAAGCTGCGCCTGCTGCTTGTGCCCCGGGACCCGTCCGAC
The DNA here is from genome assembly GCF_039532765.1 of Streptomyces longisporus. Lineage (NCBI taxonomy): Bacteria > Bacillati > Actinomycetota > Actinomycetes > Kitasatosporales > Streptomycetaceae > Streptomyces > Streptomyces longisporus. Next base: position 91,969 of record NZ_BAAASG010000003.1, on the reverse strand, counting down.
GACAAGGACGTGATCCTCGAGATCAAGGCCGGCGCCGGCGGCGACGAGTCCGCCCTCTTCGCCGGTGACCTGCTGCGTATGTACCTGCGGTACGCCGAGCGCGTCGGCTGGAAGACCGAGATCATCGACGCCACCGAGTCCGAGCTGGGCGGCTACAAGGACGTCCAGGTCGCCGTGAAGACCAAGGGCGGCCAGGGCGCCACCGAGCCCGGCCAGGGCGTCTGGGCCCGGCTGAAGTACGAGGGTGGCGTGCACCGTGTGCAGCGCGTGCCGGCCACCGAGTCCCAGGGCCGTATCCACACTTCCGCGGCCGGTGTCCTCGTCACGCCCGAGGCCGAAGAGGTCGACGTCGAGATCAACCCGAACGACCTCCGCATCGACGTCTACCGCTCCTCCGGACCCGGCGGCCAGTCCGTGAACACCACCGACTCCGCGGTGCGCATCACGCACATTCCCACCGGAGTCGTCGCCTCCTGCCAGAACGAGAAGAGCCAGCTGCAGAACAAGGAGCAGGCGATGCGTATCCTGCGCTCCAGGCTGCTCGCAGCGGCGCAGGAGGAGGCGGAGCGGGAAGCCGCCGACGCCCGCCGCAGCCAGGTCCGTACCGTCGACCGCTCCGAGAAGATCCGCACGTACAACTTCCCGGAGAATCGCATCTCGGACCACCGCGTCGGCTTCAAGGCCTACAACCTGGACCAGGTCCTGGACGGCGACCTCGACGCGGTGATCCAGGCCTGCGTCGACGCGGACTCGGCGGCCAAGCTGGCGGCTGCCTAAACGCACCTGCGCACGACCCAGTACGACACGGAGGAATGCGTGAACCTGCTGCTCGCAGAGGTGGCACAGGCCACCCAGCGGCTGGCCGACGCCGGCGTGCCCTCGCCGCGCACCGACGCGGAGGAGCTCGCCGCGTTCGTGCACGGCGTGAAGCGCAGCCAACTGCACTCCGTGAAGGACTCGGACTTCGACGCCCGCTACTGGGAGGTCATCGCCCGGCGCGAACAGCGCGAGCCGCTGCAGCACATCACCGGGCGTGCCTACTTCCGCTACCTCGAACTCCAGGTGGGGCCGGGCGTGTTCGTGCCGCGGCCCGAGACCGAGTCCGTGGTCGGGTGGGCCATAGACGCCGTACGCGCGATGGACGTCGTAGAGCCCTGCATCGTCGACCTGTGCACCGGCTCCGGTGCCATCGCGCTCGCGCTCGCCCAGGAGGTCCCGCGCTCGCGCGTGCACGCCGTGGAGCTGTCCGAGGAAGCCCTCCAGTGGACCCGCAAGAACGTCGAGGGTTCACGCGTCGACCTGCGCCAGGGCAACGCCCTCGACGCCTTCCCGGACCTCGACGGCCAGGTCGACCTGGTCATCTCCAACCCGCCGTACATCCCGCTGACCGAATGGGAGTACGTCGCTCCCGAGGCGCGGGACTACGATCCCGAACTCGCCCTGTTCTCGGGGGAGGACGGCCTCGATCTCATCCGCGGTCTGGAACGGACCGCACACCGGCTCCTGCGCCCGGGCGGTGTCGTCGTCATCGAGCACGCCGACACCCAGGGCGGCCAGGTGCCGTGGATCTTCACGGAGGAGCGGGGCTGGGCCGACGCGGCCGACCACCCGGACCTCAACAACCGCCCCCGGTTCGCGACGGCCCGCAAGGCACTGCCGTGACCGTCCCGACGACCCACTTCCCGATGTACGTGTACGAGGAGGCCCGCTAGACATGGCTCGGCGATACGACACCAACGACGCGACGGACCGCACGACCGGTCTGCGCGAAGCCGCGTCCGCCGTCCGCCGTGGCGAGCTCGTGGTCCTCCCGACCGACACGGTGTACGGCATCGGCGCCGACGCGTTCTCCTCGGAGGCGGTCGCCGACCTGCTGGAGGCCAAGGGCCGGGGCCGCAACATGCCCACCCCCGTGCTGATCGGGTCCCCGAACACGCTCCACGGTCTCGTCACCGACTTCTCCGAGCTGGCCTGGGAGCTCGTCGACGCCTTCTGGCCGGGCGCGCTCACGCTCGTCGCCAAGCACCAGCCGTCCCTGCAGTGGGACCTGGGGGACACCCGGGGCACGGTCGCCATCCGGATGCCGCTGCACCCGGTCGCCATCGAGCTGCTGACCGAGGTCGGCCCCATGGCCGTGTCCTCGGCGAACCTGACCGGGCACCCCGCCCCCGAGGACTGCGACGCCGCGCAGGAGATGCTCGGCGACTCGGTCTCCGTGTACCTCGACGGCGGCCCGACCCCCGCCAACGTCCCGTCCTCCATCGTCGACGTCACCCGCCCGGTCCCGGTGCTGCTGCGCGAGGGCGCGATCTCGCCGGACGAGCTGCGGAAGGTCGTACCCGACCTCGAGGTGGCGAATTGACGGCCCCTGACGCGGGGCGTGGCATAGGCAACGGGGTAGAGACGGGGAACCTGTTCGAACAGGGCGTCCCCATGACCAACTTCCGCATCCTCCACGTCAGCACCGGCAATGTGTGCCGCTCGCCGATCACCGAGCGGCTGACCCGCCATGCCCTGGCGGACCGGCTCGGCGACCCCCTGTGGGGCGGGCTGATCGTGGAGAGCGCCGGCACCTGGGGCCACGAGGGTGCGCCCATGGAGGCCAACGCCGAGGCGGTCCTCGCCGACTTCGGCGCGGACGCCTCCGGCTTCACGGGCCGCGAACTCCTCGACGAGCACGTCATCATGGCCGACCTCGTCCTGACGGCGACCCGCGACCACCGCGCCCAGGTCATCTCCATGGGCCACTCGGCGGGCCTGCGCACCTTCACCCTGAAGGAGTTCACCCGCCTGGTCCGGGCGATAGACCCGGCGACCCTGCCGCCCCTGGAGGACGGCGTGGTGGCACGGGCGCGTGCGCTGGTGCGGGCTGCGGCGGCTCTACGCGGGTGGCTCCTGGCCCCGACGGCCGAGGCGGACGAGGTGTACGACCCGTACGGCGCCCCGCTGACCTTCTTCCGGTCCATCGGGGAGGAGATACACCAGGCGCTGGATCCGGTGGTGACGGCCCTGACGGGGGTGCCCGCGCGGGCTTGACGCCGGACGCCCCGTCGCGGAGCGACTCATGGCACGTCGGCGCAGCGGCTCACAGTGACACTGTGCGGCTCCGCCGGGCCGAGCTAAGACGCGTCGGGGAGGGGCCCCGGTCGTCACAGCGCCCACCGGGGTACCTGCGAAGGCGTAACAACCGAGCACCTCACCGGTACCGGGCCTACATTGGTCGTACGTCACCGTCGACGCCCCCGGAGCCCATCATGCCGGTCACTCACACCCTCGAGGCCGACGTCCTGCGCCGGCAGGACCCCGAGCTGGCCGAGATCCTGCTCGGTGAGCGCGACCGGCAGTCGACGACACTGCAGCTCATCGCCGCCGAGAACTTCTCCTCGCCCGCGGTGCTGGCCGCGCTCGGCTCGCCGCTGGCCAATAAGTACGCCGAGGGCTACCCGGGCGCGCGCCACCACGGCGGCTGCGAGATCGTCGACGTCGCCGAGCGCCTCGCAGTGGACCGCGCGAAGGCCCTGTTCGGCGCCGAGCACGCCAACGTGCAGTCGCACTCCGGTTCTTCGGCCGTCCTCGCCGCGTACGCGGCGCTCCTGCGGCCCGGCGACACCGTCCTCGCCCTCGGCCTCCCGTACGGCGGCCACCTCACCCACGGCTCGCCCGCCAACTTCTCCGGCCGCTGGTTCGACTTCGTCGGCTACGGCGTCGACGCCGAGACCGGGCTCATCGACTACGACCAGGTGCGCACCCTCGCCCGTACCCACCGCCCCAAGGCGATCGTGTGCGGTTCCATCGCCTATCCCCGGCACATCGACTACGCCGCCTTCCGCCAGGTCGCCGACGAGGTCGGGGCGTATCTCATCGCCGACGCCGCCCATCCCATCGGGCTCGTGGCCGGGGGAGCGGCGCCCAGCCCGGTGCCGTACGCCGATGTGGTCTGCGCGACCACGCACAAGGTGCTGCGCGGGCCGCGCGGCGGGATGCTCCTGTGCGGCTCCGAACTCGCCGAGCGGGTCGACCGTGCCGTCTTCCCCTTCACCCAGGGCGGCGCGCAGATGCACACCATCGCCGCCAAGGCCGTCGCGTTCGGCGAGGCGGCAACCCCGGCGTTCAGGTTGTACGCCCATCAGGTGGTCGCCAACGCCCGGGCGCTGGCGGCTCGGCTGACCGCCGAGGGCCTGGTGGTCACCACCGGCGGCACGGACACCCATCTGATCACCGCCGACCCGGCGCCCCTCGGCGTCGACGGACGCACCGCGCGCGGCCGCCTCGCCGCGGCCGGAATGGTGCTGGACTGCTGTGCGCTGCCGCACGGGGACGCCCGAGGTCTGCGGCTCGGCACGGCGGCCGTGACCACGCAGGGGATGGGAGAGGAGGAAATGGCATCGATCGCCGCCCTGCTGGCGGATGTGCTGCGGGGCGGGACCGAGAGCCAGAAGGCGCGTGATCAGGTGCGCGAGCTCACCGGTAGATTTCAGCCGTACACCGGTTGAGCGGGGGTAGACGCACCTGCGTACCACTGGGTGCAGCCTGCGTGCACAGGCACGCGTGCAACCATCGTCGCTACCCGGCAGTCCCCATTCATATGCGTGCGTCGCTAGGGTGTGAGGCTGAGATGGCCAGCGAGACCTGTGGGGAAGCCCGTGCGTGAATACCTGCTGACGCTCTGCATCACGGCCGCGGTGACGTATCTGCTGACAGGGCCGGTACGGAAGTTCGCGATCGTGGCCGGAGCCATGCCGGAGATCAGGGCCCGTGACGTGCACCGGGAGCCCACTCCGCGCCTCGGCGGGATCGCCATGTTCTTCGGGCTGTGCGCGGGCCTGCTGGTCGCAGACCATCTCACCAACCTCAACGAGGTCTTCGAGAAGTCCAACGAACCGCGGGCGCTGCTCTCCGGAGCGGCGCTCATCTGGCTCATCGGCGTCCTGGACGACAAGTTCGAGATCGACGCCCTGATCAAGCTCGGCGGCCAGATGATCGCCGCCGGCGTCATGGTCATGCAGGGCCTGACGATCCTGTGGCTGCCGATCCCGAGTGTGGGCACCGTCGCGCTGACCCAGTGGCAGGGCACCCTGCTGACGGTGGCGCTGGTCGTCATCACCATCAACGCGGTCAACTTCGTGGACGGCCTGGACGGCCTCGCCTCCGGCATGGTGTGCATCGCCGCCGCCGCGTTCTTCATGTACGCCTACCGCATCTGGTACTCGTACGGCATCGAGGCCGCCGCCCCCGCGACGCTGTTCGCGGCCATCCTGATGGGCATGTGCCTGGGCTTCCTGCCGCACAACATGCATCCGGCGCGCATCTTCATGGGCGACTCGGGCTCGATGCTGATCGGGCTGGTGCTGGCCGCGGGTGCGATCTCCATCACGGGACAGGTCGACCCGGACAGCCTGTTCGGCGGTTCCCAGCGCCAGACGGTGCACCAGATGGTGCCGGTCTACATCCCCCTGCTGCTGCCGCTGACGATCATCGCGATCCCCGCCGCGGACCTGGTGCTGGCCATCGTGCGCCGCACCTGGCGCGGCCAGTCGCCGTTCGCCGCGGACCGCGGCCATCTGCACCACCGGCTGCTGGAGATCGGGCACTCGCACAGCAGGGCCGTCCTGATCATGTACTTCTGGTCGGCGCTGATCGCTTTCGGCGCCCTCGCCTACTCGGTCAACTCGGCCTCCATGTGGATCGTGCTGGGCATCGTGTTCCTCTGCGCCATCGGCCTGATGCTCCTGCTGCTGCCGCGCTTCACACCGCGCGCCCCGCGCTGGGCCGAGCACTTCGTGCCGCCGCGCTACCGCCGTCGCAGGGCCGTCGCCGAAACCGCGTCGACCCCCGCGCACCCGGCCGCAGTCGAAGAGGAACAGCGCCCTCCGGTCGTGGCCGGTGTGGCAGGAGTGAACGGTGCGACCGCTCTGGGTGCCCGTCCGCGCTTCCTGGACCGCCGCAAGGCCGGTACTTCGCGCTGACTGTTGCAAGGTAAGAATCTGACTAGAGCATTGCCAACTCGTGGGGGAGCAAAGCCCCCCAATATCAGACAAGCCGGTTCGGTTTCTGCACAGACGCGCACTGTCACTCTCATGTGTGACAGCAAGCACACCCACTAGGTAAAGACCGCATCAAATAGTTTGTGATACGGTTCACGAGAACCCCGGAGAGAGCTGAAGGACCGTAGTGCGACGGTCCATTGGCCGTGAGTTCCCCTCTCGATCCGGGACTACGCTCGTCCATGACGACACCTGCCCCCCTGTGAAAGCGGAGTTGCCGCCATGCCGTCCAATGACGCCCGGAACCTCTTGCAGACCGCTGTGCCCACAGCGGCTGTCGGCGCGATCGCCGTCGCCGTCAGCGCTGCGGTCGCCGGCGGCAAGGGTGCGCTCGGCGCGGCGGTCGGCACACTGCTCGCCATCCTGTTCATGGGAATCGGTCTGTACGTCCTGCAGTGGACGGCAAAAACGCTCCCGCAGTTGTTCCAGGCCATGGGGCTGATGCTGTACGTCGCTCAGCTCCTGCTGCTCCTGATCTTCGTGGCCGTCTTCAAGGACACCACCCTCTTCAATGCGAAGACGTTCGCCGTCTCGCTCGTCGTCGCGACTGTCGTGTGGATGGCTGCGCAGGCTCGTGCGCATATGAAAGCCAAGCTTTTCTACATCGACCCCGACTCCGAGAAGAGTGGAAAGTCCGAGAAGACAGGGTCGTCGTCGTGAGGGATAGGGGCGGGATAAAGGCTTGTGAGATCTCCTGCTATCGTCCGGTGCCAACTGCGGCATCGCGGGCGCGGGCATCTGAGCTGACGCCTGTTCGATCGCGAGGCTTGATGCCCCCCAGCCGCCCTCACATCCGTAACACCAGTCCAGTGCCGATCCGCGGCTGCGCGCCGCGCCGACACAACGAGGTTGCCGTACCCATGCGTCACGCCGAAGGAGCCCGCGGTGAGTGCTGACCAGACCCAGCTCGCCTTTGACTGGAGTTGTCGGATCATGTCCGACAACGGGTGTGGCTTCCCGGCCCCGGGCCTGCAGTCGTTTCTCTTCAAGCCGATCGTCACGGTCGGTGGGTTCGAGTTCAACAAGGTGATGCTGCTCGCCCTCATCACCACGCTGCTCGTCATCACCTTCTTCACCCTGGCCTTCGGTAAGGCCAAGGTGGTCCCGGGCAAGCTGCAGATGGTCGGCGAGGCCGGATACGACTTCGTGCGCCGCGGCATCGTCTACGAGACGCTCGGCAAGCGCGAGGGCGAGAAGTACGTCCCGCTCATGGTCTCGCTGTTCTTCTTCATCTGGATCATGAACATCTGGTCGGTGATCCCGCTGGCCCAGTTCCCGGTGTCGTCGTTGATCGCCTTCCCGGCGGTGCTGGCTGCGGTCGTCTACATCACTTGGGTCTCGCTGACCTTCAAGAAGCACGGCTTCGTCGGCTTCTTCAAGAACGTCACCGGGTACGACAAGTCGCTCGGTGCCGTGCTGCCGCTCGTCATGGTCATCGAGTTCTTCTCGAACCTGCTGGTCCGCCCGTTCACGCACGCGGTGCGACTCTTCGCCAACATGTTCGCCGGCCACCTGATGCTGGTGATGTTCACCGTCGCCTCCTGGTACCTGATGAACAGTTGGATGGTCCCGGCGGCCGGCGTCTCCTTCGTCATGACCATGGTCATGATCCTCTTCGAGCTTTTCGTGCAGGCCGTCCAGGCGTACGTGTTCGTGCTCCTTGCCTGCTCCTACATTCAGGGCGCTCTCGCCGAGCACCACTGAGCCGAGCAACACCCGCCCGCAACCCCCGAGACGTCCGGTGGCCAACCCCCACCGGTCCATGAAAGAGAAGGAAGAACCGGCATGTCCGCTCTTGAGACCCTCGCTGCCACCACCGGTGTCCACGGCTCCGTCGGCTCCATCGGCTACGGCCTCGCGGCCATCGGCCCCGGCGTCGGCGTCGGCATCATCTTCGGTAACGGCACCCAGGCTCTCGCCCGTCAGCCCGAGGCTGCCGGCCTGATCCGCGCCAACCAGATCCTCGGCTTCGCTTTCTGTGAGGCGCTCGCCCTCATCGGCATCGTTATGCCGTTCGTGTTCGGTAAGTAATCACCCCTTACCTGACACGCATCGACGAAAGGCACTGATGTGATCGCCAACCTGGTACAGCTGGCGGCTGAGGAAGAGCAGAACCCGCTCGTCCCGGCTGGTCCCGAGCTGCTCGTCGGCGCCATCGCCTTCGCCATCGTGTTCTTCTTCTTCTGGAAGAAGCTGCTCCCGAACATCAACAAGGTTCTGGAGGAGCGCCGCGAGGCGATCGAAGGTGGCATCGAGAAGGCCGAGGCCGCTCAGGTCGAGGCGCAGAGCGTTCTCGAGCAGTACAAGGCCCAGCTCGCCGAGGCCCGGCACGAGGCCGCGCGTCTGCGCCAGGAGGCGCAGGAGCAGGGTGCCGCGCTGATCGCCGAGATGCGCGCCGAGGGCCAGCGGCAGCGCGAGGAGATCGTCGCCGCCGGTCACGCGCAGATCGAGGCCGACCGCAAGGCCGCCGCGTCCGCGCTGCGGCAGGACGTCGGTCACCTCGCAACCGAGCTGGCCGGCAAGCTCGTCGGCGAGTCCCTCGAGGACCACGCCCGGCAGAGCCGCGTCATCGACCGCTTCCTCGACGAGCTCGAGGAGAAGGCCGAGGCCACCCGATGAACGGAGCGAGCCGCGAGGCCCTGGCAGCCGCACGCGAGCGCCTCGACGCACTGACGGACTCCACGTCCGCCGACGCGACGAAGCTCGCCGACGAACTGGCCGCCGTCACCGCGCTGCTCGACCGCGAGGTGTCGCTGCGTCGGGTCCTCACCGACCCGGCGCAGGCCGGTGAGGCGAAGGCCGGGCTGGCCCAGCGCCTGCTCGGCTCGCAGGTCGGCGGGTCCACTGCCGACCTGGTGTCCGGCATGGTGCGCTCCCGCTGGTCGCAGTCCCGTGACCTGGTGGACGCGCTGGAGGAGCTGGCGGACACCGCCGAGCTCACCGCCGCCCAGAAGAGGGGCGCGCTCGACGACGTGGAGGACGAGCTGTTCCGCTTCGGGCGGATCGTCTCCTCGAACACCGAGCTGCGTGCCGCGCTCACCGACCGTGCCGCCACCACCGCGGCCAAGGTCGAGCTGCTGCACCGGCTGCTCGGCGGCCGGGCCGTCCCGTCGACCGAGCGTCTGGTGACGCGCCTGGTGACCGCGCCGCGGGGACGTAGCCTGGAGGCGGGACTGGAGTCCCTGTCCAAGCTCGCCGCCGAGCGCCGGGACCGGCTGGTCGCCGTCGTCACCTCGGCGGTGCCGTTGAGCGACACGCAGAAGCAGCGCCTGGGCGCCGCTCTCGCGAAGCTCTACGGCCACACGATGCACCTCAACATCGACGTGGACCCCGAGGTCCTCGGCGGAATCCGGGTGCAGGTCGGCGACGAGGTCATCAACGGCTCGATCGCGGACCGCATCGAGGACGCCGGCCGCCGTCTGGCGAGCTGAGCAGCAACTTCATAAGCAGAACAGCAGTACAGCAGTACGTACCTACGGCCCGGTTGGGTCGTGCAGAGGATTCACCTTCTTTGAGGGGGAGTCCCCATCCCCCCAAGTTGAAACTTCGGGCCCAACAAGGAGAGCAGGGAACCCAGATGGCGGAGCTCACGATCCGGCCGGAGGAGATCCGGGACGCGCTGGAGAACTTCGTCCAGTCGTACAAGCCGGACGCGGCCTCGCGCGAGGAGGTCGGTACGGTCACCCTTGCCGGCGACGGCATCGCGAAGGTCGAGGGTCTGCCCTCGGCCATGGCCAACGAACTGCTGAAGTTCGAGGACGGCACCCTCGGCCTCGCCCTCAACCTCGAGGAGCGCGAGATCGGTGCCATCGTCCTCGGTGAGTTCAGCGGCATCGAGGAGGGTCAGCCGGTGCAGCGCACCGGTGAGGTGCTCTCCGTGGCAGTCGGCGAGGGCTACCTCGGCCGCGTCGTCGACCCGCTCGGCAACCCGATCGACGGCCTCGGCGAGATCGAGACGTCCGGTCGCCGCGCCCTCGAGCTGCAGGCCCCCACGGTCATGCAGCGCAAGTCGGTGCACGAGCCGATGGAGACCGGCTACAAGGCCGTCGACGCGATGACCCCCGTCGGCCGCGGTCAGCGTCAGCTGATCATCGGTGACCGCCAGACCGGCAAGACCGCCCTGGCTGTCGACACGATCATCAACCAGCGCGACAACTGGCGCTCGGGCGACCCGAAGAAGCAGGTCCGCTGCATCTACGTCGCCATCGGCCAGAAGGGCTCCACCATCGCGTCGGTCCGCCGCGCGCTGGAGGAGAACGGCGCGCTGGAGTACACGACCATCGTCGCCGCCCCGGCGTCCGACCCGGCCGGCTTCAAGTACCTTGCGCCGTACACCGGTTCGGCCATCGGCCAGCAGTGGATGTACGAGGGCAAGCACGTCCTGATCATCTTCGACGACCTGTCGAAGCAGGCCGACGCCTACCGCGCCGTGTCGCTGCTGCTGCGCCGCCCGCCGGGCCGTGAGGCCTACCCGGGTGACGTCTTCTACCTGCACTCCCGTCTGCTGGAGCGCTGCGCGAAGCTCTCCGACGACATGGGCGCCGGCTCGATGACGGGTCTGCCGATCGTCGAGACCAAGGCCAACGACGTCTCGGCGTTCATCCCGACCAACGTCATCTCCATCACCGACGGCCAGTGCTTCCTGGAGTCGGACCTGTTCAACGCCGGTCAGCGCCCCGCGCTGAACGTCGGTATCTCCGTCTCCCGAGTCGGTGGCAGCGCGCAGCACAAGGCGATGAAGCAGGTCTCCGGTCGTCTCCGCGTGGACCTCGCCCAGTTCCGTGAGCTGGAGGCGTTCGCCGCCTTCGGTTCCGACCTGGACGCCGCGTCGAAGGCGCAGCTGGAGCGCGGTCAGCGCATGGTCGAGCTGCTGAAGCAGGCCCAGTACCAGCCGATGTCGACCGAGGACCAGGTCGTCTCGGTGTGGGCCGGCACCACCGGCAAGATGGACGACGTCCCGGTCAACGACATCCGCCGCTTCGAGAAGGAGCTGCTGGAGTACCTGCACCGCAAGGAGCAGGGCCTGCTCACCTCCATCAAGGAGGGCGGCAAGATGTCGGACGACACCCTCACCGCTGTTGCCGACGCGATCGCCGAGTTCAAGAAGCAGTTCGAGACCTCGGACGGCAAGCTTCTCGGCGAGGACGCCCCGGCCGCCGCCAAGTGACGTAAGGAAGGGACCTGACTCATGGGAGCCCAGCTCCGGGTCTACAAGCGTCGCATCCGATCCGTCACCGCGACCAAGAAGATCACCAAGGCGATGGAGATGATCGCCGCCTCGCGCGTCGTCAAGGCGCAGCGCAAGGTGGCGGCCTCCACGCCGTACGCGCAGGAACTGACGCGTGCGGTCACGGCGGTCGGTACCGGCTCGAACACCAAGCACCCGCTGACCACGCAGGCCGAGACGGTCACGCGGTCCGCGGTGCTGCTCCTCACGAGCGACCGTGGTCTGGCCGGTGCCTTCAACTCCAACGCCATCAAGGCGGCGGAGCAGCTCACCGAGCGGCTGGAGCGCGAGGGCCAGGAGGTCGACATCTACATCGTCGGCCGCCGTGGCCTCGCCCACTACAACTTCCGTGAGCGCAAGGTCGCGGAGTCGTGGACCGGCTTCACCGACGAGCCCACGTACGCGGACGCCAAGAAGGTCGCGGCGCCGCTGATCGAGGCCATCGAGACCGAGACGGCCGAGGGCGGCGTGGACGAACTCCACATCGTCTTCACCGAGTTCGTCTCGATGATGACGCAGACGGCCCTCGACGACCGTCTGCTGCCGCTCAGCCTCGAAGAGGTCGCGAAGGAGGCCGCCCCGCAGGGCGAGATCCTCCCGCTGTACGACTTCGAGCCCTCGGCGGAGGACGTCCTCGACGCCCTGCTGCCGCGCTATGTGGAGAGCCGTATCTACAACGCGCTGCTCCAGTCGGCCGCTTCGAAGCACGCCGCCACGCGGCGCGCGATGAAGTCGGCGACCGACAACGCGGGCGAGCTCATCGAGACGCTCTCCCGTCTTGCCAACGCGGCCCGCCAGGCCGAAATCACCCAGGAAATCAGCGAGATCGTCGGTGGCGCGAGCGCCCTGGCCGACGCGACCGCGGGGAGTGACCGCTAATGACCACCACTGTTGAGACCGCGACGGCTACGGGCCGCGTCGCCCGGGTCATCGGCCCGGTCGTCGACGTGGAGTTCCCCGTCGACGCGATGCCGGACATCTACAACGCGCTGCACGTCGAGGTGGCCGACCCGGCCAACGCCGGCGAGAAGAAGACGCTGACCCTGGAGGTCGCCCAGCACCTGGGTGACGGCCTGGTCCGCACCATCTCCATGCAGCCCACCGACGGTCTGGTCCGCCAGGCCGCGGTGACCGACACGGGCGCCTCCATCTCCGTGCCGGTCGGCGACTTCACCAAGGGCAAGGTGTTCAACACCCTCGGTGAGGTGCTCAACGTCGACGAGACCTACGACGGCGAGCGCTGGCCGATCCACCGCAAGGCCCCGAACTTCGACGAGCTCGAGTCGAAGACCGAGATGTTCGAGACCGGCGTCAAGGTCATCGACCTGCTGACCCCGTACGTCAAGGGCGGCAAGATCGGTCTGTTCGGCGGTGCCGGCGTCGGCAAGACGGTGCTCATCCAGGAGATGATCTACCGCGTCGCCAACAACCACGACGGTGTCTCCGTGTTCGCCGGTGTCGGCGAGCGCACCCGTGAGGGCAACGACCTCATCGAGGAGATGTCCGACTCGGGCGTCATCGACAAGACCGCGCTGGTCTTCGGTCAGATGGACGAGCCCCCGGGCACCCGTCTGCGCGTGGCCCTCGCGGGTCTGACCATGGCGGAGTACTTCCGCGATGTGCAGAAGCAGGACGTGCTGTTCTTCATCGACAACATCTTCCGCTTCACGCAGGCCGGTTCCGAGGTCTCCACGCTGCTCGGCCGTATGCCCTCCGCGGTGGGCTACCAGCCGAACCTGGCCGACGAGATGGGTCTCCTCCAGGAGCGCATCACCTCGACCCGTGGTCACTCGATCACCTCGATGCAGGCGATCTACGTCCCCGCGGACGACCTGACCGACCCGGCCCCGGCCACCACCTTCGCCCACCTCGACGCGACGACGGTTCTGTCCCGTCCGATCTCCGAGAAGGGCATCTACCCGGCCGTGGACCCGCTGGACTCCACGTCCCGCATCCTGGACCCGCGCTACATCGCGCAGGACCACTACGACGCCGCCATGCGCGTCAAGACGATCCTGCAGAAGTACAAGGACCTCCAGGACATCATCGCGATCCTCGGTATCGACGAGCTCGGCGAGGAGGACAAGCTCGTCGTCCACCGTGCCCGTCGCGTGGAGCGCTTCCTGTCCCAGAACACCCACGTCGCCAAGCAGTTCACCGGCGTCGACGGGTCGGACGTCCCGCTGGACGAGTCGATCGCGGCCTTCAACGCGATCTGCGACGGCGAGTACGACCACTTCCCGGAGCAGGCGTTCTTCATGTGCGGTGGCATCGAGGACCTGAAGGCCAACGCCAAGGAGCTGGGCGTCTCCTGAACTCCCTGAGTTCGTAAGAGGGGGCGGGTACGTCCCGCCCCCTCTTTCACGCCCATTAGACTTGTAACCAACACCCGGCCGAACCGCCGGGTGGTGACCCGAGGAGCCACCTTGGCTGCTGAGCTGCACGTCGCGCTGGTCGCGGCCGACCGAGAGGTCTGGTCCGGCGAGGCCACCCTGGTCGTCGCGCGCACCACGTCCGGCGACATCGGCGTCATGCCCGGTCACCAGCCGCTGCTCGGTGTGCTGGAGTCGGGCCCGGTGACCATCCGTACGAGTGATGGTGGAACGGTCGTCGCCGCGGTGCACGGCGGTTTCATCTCGTTCGCGGACAACAAGCTGTCGCTGCTGGCCGAGATCGCCGAGCTGTCGGACGAGATCGATGTCCAGCGCGTGGAGCGCGAGCTGGAGCGCGCGAAGGCGGAGGGCGACGCCGCCGCCGAGCGTCGCGCCGATGTACGACTGCGCGCGGCGGCGACGAGCTGAGCCCGCGCGGAGCTGTATGAATTCACTCAGCCGCGGTCGGCACCGGAGCAATCCGGAGCCGACCGCGGCTGAGGCAGATATAGGTGTTTTTTCCGTTCCGTTACCTATTTTCGGTACCTAGGAGACGAGGAGGTCGGTGTCGATGGTCCTCGCTCTGACTGTGTGCGGAGTCGTGGTCGCCCTGGTGGTGCTGGGGCTGTTCGTCTTCGGACTGCGCCGCAGACTGATCCAGCGCTCCGGGGGCACCTTCGACTGTTCGCTGCGCTGGGACGTCCCCGAGAAGACGGACACGAGCGGAAAAGGCTGGAGCTACGGAGTCGCCCGCTACAACGGCGACCGCATCGAGTGGTACCGCGTCTTCTCCTATGCCTACCGCCCGCGCCGCATCCTGGAACGCGCCGCGATCGAGGTCGCCGGCCGCCGCCTCCCCGAGGGCGAGGAGGAGCTGGCGCTGCTCTCCGACGCGGTGATCCTCACCTGTCTGCACCGGGGCACGCGTCTCGAACTCGCGATGAGCGAAGACGCGCTGACCGGTTTCCTCGCGTGGCTGGAGGCAGCCCCGCCCGGACAGCGAGTGAATGTGGCGTAGCCACATTCACTCTCCCCCAGACGAAGTGAAGTCCGGAGGAGAGTGAACGTGGCTTGACGGTCTTACAGGTTGTTGCTGATGGCGCTCACCAGCTCGCCGTTGCTCGTGTCGCCGCTGAACTCCCAGAAGAAGGCGCCGCCGAGACCCTGGGACTTGGCCCAGTTCATCTTTCCGGCGATGGTCGACGGGGTGTCGTACGACCACCAGTTGCTGCCGCAGTGGGCATACGCCGTGCCGGCGACGGTGCCGGTGGTCGGGCAGGACGTCTTGAGCACCTTGTAGTCCTCGATGCCCTGCTCGTAGGTGCCCGCGGCCGGGCCCGTCGCGGTGCCGCCGGGCGCGTCCTGTGTCACGCCGGTCCAGCCGCGGCCGTAGAAGCCGATGCCGATCAGCAGCTTGCTCGCGGGGACCCCGATCGCCTTGTACTTGGCGATCGCGTCGGCGGTGGTGAAGCCCGCCTTCGGGATGCCGGAGTACGAGGTGAGCGGGGAGTGCGGGGCGGTCGGGCCCTGGGCGTCCCAGGCGCCGAAGAAGTCGTACGTCATCACGTTGTACCAGTTGACGTACTGGGCGGCGCCCGCGTAGTCGGCGGCCTCGATCTTGCCGCCGGACGAGCCGTCCGCGGTGACCGCGGCCGTGACCAGCGCACCGGCGCCGAACTTCGCACGCAGCGCCGACATCACGTTCTTGAAGGCCGCCGCGCCGCTGGTGTCGCAGGACAGGCCGCAGGCGTTCGGGTACTCCCAGTCGATGTCGATGCCGTCGAACACGTCCGCCCAGCGCGGGTCCTTGACCAGGTTGTAGCAGGAGTTCGCGAAGGCCGTCGGGTTGGCCGCCGCCTGCCCGAAGCCGCCGGACCAGGTCCAGCCGCCGAAGGACCACAGCACCTTGATGTTCGGGTACTTGGCCTTCAGCTCGCGCAGCTGGTTGAAGTTGCCGCGCAGCGGCTGGTCCCAGGTGTCGGCCACACCGCTCACCGACTGGTCGGCGGTGAACGCCTTGTCGTAGTCGGCATAGGAGTCACCGATCGCGCACTGGCCGCCGGTCACATTGCCGAAGGCGTAGTTGATGTGCGTGATCTTCGACGCGGAGCCCGACGTCACCAGGTTCTTGACGTTGTAGTTGCGGCCGTAGATGCCCCACTCGGTGAAGTAGCCGAGCTTGACCGTGGAGCCGGAGGTCGGGGGAGTGGTCGTGCCGCCCGTGGTGTGCACGGCGACCGAGCCGCTGACCGGGCCGGTCTGGTCGGCGGTGTCACGGGCCTGGACCGTGTACGAGTAGTCGCTGCCCGCGGTCAGACCGGTGTCCGTGTACGAGGTGGTGGTGACCGTGGAGACGACCTTGCCGTCGCGCAGGACGTCGTAGTTCTTGATGCCCTTGTCGTCGGTGGCCGCGCTCCAGGACAGCTTCACCGAGGTGTCGGTGACGGAGGAGGCGGTGGGGGTGCCCGGTGCGGAGGGGGCCGCGTCGCCGGGGACCGTGGTGCCGTCGCAACTGTCGCCGTTCAGCTTGCAGTTGGAGGGCGAGCCGGAGCCCGCCCCGTTGAAGCCGAAGGAGACGGAGGCGCCCGGGGCTATGGAGCCGTTGTAGGACTTGTTCTTGGCGGTCCAGTGGGTGCCGGAGGACGTGACGTCCGCGTCCCAGGCCGAGGTGACGGACGTACCGGAGGGGAAGTCCCACTCGACCGTCCAGGAGCTGATGGCCGTGGTGCCGGTGTTCTTCACCGTCCACTTGCCCTCGAAGCCGGTGCCCCAGTCCTGGGTCTTGGCGTAGGTCGCCGTCGCGGTGGTCGCGGCCTGGGCGGGGCTCGCGAGGCCGACGAGACCGGCCAGCGGCAGCAACAGGGTCGCGAAGCCTGCCGCGGCTCTGTGTCCGAAGCGCATGGTGCGCCTCCTATGGGGAGTTGGGGGGCGTGACTGAGCCTTCACGCCCACAGTGCCGCGAGAATAGAAAGGTCTGGACCATCGGTCAATAGGTCTGGACCACTCTGGCGCCGCACGTGCTAGATCCCCAACTCCTGTGCCAGTACGGCGGCTTGGACGCGGCTGCGCAGTTCCAGCTTCGCGAGGAGGCGGCTGACGTGCGTCTTCGCCGTCGCCTCCGCCATGTCGAGGCGGGCCGCGACAGCGGCGTTGGACAGGCCCTCGCCGAGGCAGGACAGCACCTCGCGCTCACGGCGGGTGAGGCTGTCGAGCACGGCGGGGTCGGCGGTGGGTTCGCGTACGGAGGTCGTGGCGAACTCGGCGATCAGACGGCGCGTGACGGCCGGCGCGATCAGGCCCTCCCCGCGCGCCACGGTCCGCACCGCCTCCAGCAGGTCCTTTGCCTCGGTGTTCTTGAGCAGGAAGCCGGCGGCGCCGGCGCGCAGCGCCCCGAAGACGTACTCGTCGAGGTCGAAGGTGGTGAGGACGAGGACGTCGGCCAGCCCCTCCCCGACGACCCGCCGGGTCGCCGACACTCCGTCCAGGCGCGGCATCTGGACGTCCATCAGTACGAGATCCGGCCGCAAGTCCCGTGCCAGGGACACCGCCTGCTCGCCGTCCGCGGCCTCCCCCACCACCTCGATGTCTGGCGCGCTGCCCAGGATGAGGACGAGTCCGGCGCGGACGGCGGACTGGTCCTCGGCGACGAGGACCCTGATGGACCGGCTCATTGGGAACCTCCTTCGGTCAGGGGGAGCGTGGCGCGTACGGCCCAGACGTCGCCGTCGGGTCCGGCCTCGAAGGTGCCGCCCAGCAGCGCCGCCCGCTCCCGCATACCGACCAGACCGGCGCCGGAGCCGGGTGCGCGCGGGCCGTCCCGGTGGCCGTACGGGCTGGTCACGCGGATGTCGAGCACGCTGTCCCGCTGGACGAGGGCGACGGTGACGCGCCCCGGGCAGGCGTGCTTGAGGGCGTTGGTCAGGGACTCCTGAACGATGCGGTAGGCGGCGAGTTCGACCGGTGCGGGGACCGTGCCGTGGTCGGTGTCGAGGGTGATGTCGAGGCCGTTGGCGCGGGCGCCGTCGGTGAGGGCGGTGATGCCGCCCAGGGTGGGGGCGGCGGCCGGCTCCGTTCCGGCGCCGGCGTCGCGCAGGATGCCGATGAGCCGGCGCATCTCGGCGAGGCCGGCCACGCTGTTCTCCCGGATGACGGTCAGGGCCTCCTTCGAGGTGCCCGGGTCGTCGATCGACAGCGCGGCCGTGGAGTGGATCGCGATCGCCGACAGGTGGTTGGCGACCATGTCGTGCAGTTCCCGCGCCATCCGGGCGCGTTCGGCGGAGATCGCCTGGGTGCGGTCCATCTCGGCCAGCAGCGCGGTCTGTTCGGCGCGCAGCCGGGCGCCCTCGGCAGCGTCGCGGTGGTCGCGGACGATCCAGCCGGTGGCCGCGGGGCCGAACGCCACGATGCCGGTGACCACGCCGATCAGCAGGGCCTGGGGCACCCGCCACACCGCGAACGGCACCAGCGTCCCGGCCACGCTGAGCAGTCCGGTGATCCACAGGATGCGGCGGGCCGAGGCGGCCGTGCCGTACAGGACGGCGGCATAGACGAGGTCGGTGAACATCAGGATCGTGGCCAGGTTGCCCTGGGTCACGAGGTCCCCGCAGATCGCCGCGGTGCCGACGAGCAGAGCCGTGCGCGGGGCGGTCCGGCGCAGCAACTCGCAGCAGGCCGTCACGACCAGCGGCGGCAGGACCGGCCAGGGGCCGTCGAAGAGCGTGATCGGATCGGCGGACTGCCGGGTGCTCAGACCGATGCCGACCAGCAGCAGCCCGCCGAGCAGCCCGCCGATCGCCACGTACACGTCGAAGCGGTGGGGACGGGGGAGTCGTACGGGCATGAGCCCATCCAACATGGCCCGCGTGCCGCGCGCGTGATTCCCGGGGAGGGTCCGGAACTGCATCTTTCGATGTACGGCGACTTCGTCACGGCCGACGACGAAAGCGGCGGATCCCGCCGGAAGCCTGGAAGGACGAGGGAAGGGGCGTGTCGTGGTCGTCGGGTTGATCATTGCGTGCGAGGTCGGATTCTGGGTGCTCCTGGCCGCCGGACTGGCCGTCCGCTACCTGCTGAAACGGCGTCGCACGAGCGTGGCGCTGCTGCTGTGCGAGCCGCTGCTGGAGGTCGTGCTGTTCGTGGTGACGGCCGTCGACCTGAAGAACGGTGCGAAACCGAGCTGGGAACACGGCCTGGCCGCCCTCTACATCGGCTACACGGTCGCCTACGGCCACTACACGATCCGCTGGCTCGACGGCCACGCCGCCCACCGCCTGGCCGGCGGCCCCCGCCCGCCGAAGCCGCCCCGCTACGGCCTCGCCCGGGCCCGCCACGAGGGCCGCCTCTGGCTGCGCACCCTCCTCGCGGCGGCCGTCGCCTGCGCCCTGCTCCAGGGGGCGGTCTGGTACGTCGGCGACGGCGACACCTCGTCGCTGAGGGCCTTCCAGTGGGCGGCGCTGCGGACCCTCGGCATCCACGGGATCGTCGCGTTGACGTATCTGCTCTGGCCCAAGAAGCAACCGGCGACCGCAGTCGTCCGCCGGGACGAGAGTGCATGAGCCTGTGCTCCACCGACCGCAGTCCCCGGGCAGGGTCGTACCCTGGCCGAACGCTGAGGGGAGGTGCGCATGAGCGAGGCGGAACGCCCTGGTGCCGTGCTGGTCGTGGACGACGATCCTGCCATCCGGCGGTCGCTGGAGCGCGGGCTGCGGCTGAGCGGGTTCCGGGTGCGGACGGCGGACGGTGGTCGTGAGGCGCTCGCGGTGATCGAGGAGACGCCGCCGGACGTCCTCGTCCTCGATGTGTCGATGCCCGGCATGAGCGGCATCGAGGTGTGCGAGCGGCTCCGCCACGACGGCCAGGACCTCCCGGTGCTCATGCTGTCGGCGCTCGACGAGACCGCCGACCGTATCGCCGGGCTCCAGGCGGGCGGCGACGACTACCTCGTCAAGCCGTTCGCGCTGCAGGAACTCGTGCTGCGGCTGCGCGCGTTGCTGCGCCGCCGCCCGCCCGTGGGGGAGGTGCTGCGGGTCGCGGGACTGGTGATCGACCCGGCGGCCCGCACCGCGGAGCGGGACGGCAGGCCGCTGGAGCTGACCCGGCGCGAGTTCGAGCTCCTGGAGGTGCTCGCCCGCAACGCCGGGCTCGTCCTCACCCGCGACCAGCTCCTGGAACGGGTGTGGGGTTACGACTTCGACGTGCGGACGGACGCCGTCGACACCTTCGTCAGTTATCTGCGGCGCAAGCTGGAGGCCGACGGGAGGCCGAGGCTCGTCCACACCGTGCGCGGGGTGGGCTTCGTGTTGAGGGACGAGTCGTCGTGAGGCTCTCCACCCGTATCGGGCTCGCCGTCGGGCTCACCGTGCCGCTCCTCGTGCTCGCCTCCGGCTGGCTGCTGCTGCAGCTGGTCAAGCACGATCTGCACAGCGCCGAGGACAGACATCTGCGGGCGCGCGCCACGGTCGTGGCCCCGGATGCCCGCGCCCTGCTGCGGGCCAGCGCGGGCGGCCGGCCCAAGGCCGCCGACAACAAGGAGCGGCTCCTGTACAGCGCGGCCCTCGACGTCGGCGTACGCGTCATCGGACCGGACGCCACCTTCAGCGGCGGACCGCAGCCGGACCCCTCGGTGCCGCTGCCCAAGGCGATCCGGGGACCCGTCACCGTCCGGGACGGCGGTACCAGCTGGCGCGCGCTGTCCCGGCCGATCACCACCGCGCGCGGCACGGGCACCCTCTGGGTCTTCTCGCCCAACGCCGCCGACCAGGCCCAACTCCGGCTGGTACGGCGCCGGGTGCTGGTGGCGACCCTGCTCGCCGCGCCGCTGTCCGGCCTGCTCGCCTGGGGCATCGCCACCGGTGCGACCGGCCCGCTGCGGCGCCTCGGCCGCCGTACCGCCGGACTCGACCCGCGCACCAGCGCCGCCCGGCTGCCCGACGAGCCCACCGGGGTGACCGAGGTCGACGAACTGGCCGCCACCCTGCGCACCGTCCTCGCCCGCTACGACGAGCAGGCCGCCCGCACCGCGGAGGCGCTGGACACGGCCCGCTCCTTCTCCGCGGCCGCCTCCCACGAACTGCGCACCCCGCTGATGAGCATGGGCACCAACCTCGACATCCTCGCCGGCCATCCGGACCTCCCGGAGCCGGACCGCACGGAGGTCCTGGCCGATCTGCGCAGCGAACACGCCCGTCTGCTGAACCTGCTGGTGATGCTGCGCGAGCTCGGCCGCGGCGACCTCGTCGAGGCGGAGGCCTTCCGGACCGTGGACGTGACGGAGACCGCGGACGCGGCGGTGGCGGAGGCCCGGCGCCGCGCCCCGGACGCCCGCATCACGCTGGAGGCGGCACCCGGGCCCACGGTCCACGGCTGGGAACCCGGCATCCGCCTCCTGCTCGACAACCTGCTGGCCAACGCCCTGGCCCACGGGCGGGACGCGGCCGGGCAGGCCACCGTGGCGGTCGGGGTACGGCAGGCGGACGGACAGGTGGTGATCACGGTCGACGACCGGGGCCCGGGCGTGCCCGAGGCGACGCGCACCCGGATCTTCGAGCGCTTCGCCCGCGGCCCCGGCAGCTCGGGCTCCGGACTCGGCCTGACCCTGGTGGCCCAGCAGACGGCCCTGCACCGGGGAAGCGTCACGGTGACGGACGGGCCGCACGGCGTGGGTGCCCGCTTCGAGGTACGGCTGCCGTCCACGGGCGCTGCCCCGCCCGCCCGCCGGGACTGGCTGATCGGCACAGCCGGGGCAAACCGGTCACAGAGTTTCCCCAAAGAGCCTTCCTAGCCTCCACGGCAGGCGGACGGACGAAGGGGGCCGTCCGCGGAACGGAGGCTGAGATGTATGTACGACGACACCGGCGCACGCTGCTCGTGGGAGCGGCCGTAGCGGCGATGGTGGCCGGCGGCACGGGAGCTGCCGTGGCCGAGAGCACACCCTCGCCCGCGTCCACGGCCGCCCCGGCCGGGGACGGGGCCAAGGCCCTGTGCAAGCGGGCACCGAAGATCGACCGCCGCATCGAACGCGCCCTGAACCGACTGAACGCCGGCGCCGACAAGCGCGGTTCGATCGCTCGGCTGCAGCAGCGGGTGGACAAGGCGAAGGCAGCCGGTCACAGCGAGATCGCCACGTATCTCCAGGACCGGCTGACCTTCCGCAAGTCCCTGGTACCGACGCTCCAGCAGCGGCAGAAGGACCTGAACGACGTCCTGACCTGGTGCAAGGACAACCACCAGGGCGCGAGCTGATGCGCCTGAAGGCCGCGGCCGCCGCGGCGGCCCTCCTCGCGGGGCTCACCGCGGGCTGCGCGCCGCACGGCGGCACGGCGGACAAGGCACCTGCCACGCCCGCCGCCCCCTCCGGCTACTCGGAGATGCAGCAGAAGGTGGCCGCCGCCGAATCCGCCGTCGCCCGCGCGGACCAGGACGCGACCCAGGACGACACGGCCCACTGAGAAGAGGGGGCAGGGCGGGGAGCGCTGTGGCTCAGCGCTCCCCGCCCGGCACCCACAGCACGTCCCCGACGTCCTTGTTGGCCGTACGGGCGAGAATGAACAGCAGGTCGGAGAGGCGGTTGAGGTAGGTCGCGGTCAGCGGGTTCATCACCTCTGCATGCACCTCCAGCGCCGCCCACGTCGAGCGCTCCGCCCGTCGTACGACCGTGCAGGCCTGGTGCAGCAGGGCCGCGCCCGGGGTGCCGCCCGGGAGGATGAAGGACCGCAGCTTCTCCAGCCGCTCGTTGAAGCGGTCGCAGTCCGCCTCCAGCTTGTCGACATAGAACTGTTCGACACGCAGGGGCGGGAACTCGGGGTTCTCGACGACCGGCGTGGACAGGTCCGCACCCACGTCGAACAGGTCGTTCTGGACACGGGTGAGGACCTTGACGACCTCCTCCTCCAGACCGCCCAGCGCGATCGCCGTACCGATCACCGCGTTCGCCTCGTTGGCGTCCGCGTACGCGGAGATCCGCAGATCGGTCTTGGCGACCCGGCTCATGTCGCCGAGGGCGGTGCTGCCCTGGTCGCCGGTCCTGGTGTAGATGCGCGTCAGATTGACCATGTGACCAGCGTAGTTACGCTCCGGCCGTCCGGAACACGCGTGTGCCCACTGTCACGGCGAGCGCCGCGAAGCCGAGGGCGACCAGGACGCCGTACAGCATGTGATCCGTCGCGTACGCGCCGACGTATGCGTCCCGCACGGCATCCACCAGATAGCGGAACGGCATGAAGTGCGAGAGCACGTTCAGCCAGACCGGGGCCAGGGACATGGGCAGCATCAGACCGGACAGCAGCATCGACGGCATGGTCATGGCGTTGATCAGCGGCCCGAACTCCTGCGGGGTGCGGACCTTCATCGCCAGCGCGTACGACAGCGAGCCGAGCGAGACCGTGAGCAGGGCGACGAACCCGAAGCCGATCAGGATCCCGGCGAGCGGCGCCCGCAGCCCCATCGCCACGGCCGCGCCCACCAGCAGCACCGCCTGGAAGACGAACACCGTGGCGTCGCGCAGCACCCGGCCCAGGAGCAGGGCGAGACGGCTCACGGGGGTCACGCGCATTCGCTCGACCACCCCCTGGCCCTGCTCGATGATGATCGAGAAGCCCGCGAACGACGCCCCGAACAGACCGAGTTGAAGCAGCAGCCCCGGCACGAGCAGCTGCCAGGAACTGCCCCGCCCGCCGAGCGGCAGCCCCGTCAGCAGCGGCCCGAAGAAGAGGAGATACAGCAGCGGCATCAGCACACCGAAGAGCAGCGCGAAGCGGGAGCGCAGGGACTGGCGGAGGTAGCGGCCGTAGATCAGCGCGGTGTCGTGAAGCAGCATCGGATTCCTATACGGCTACGGGGGCGGCGTCGGCCGGGGAGGGACCGCGGCCGGTGATGGCGAGGAACGTGTCCTGGAGGCTCGCGTCGATCGAGCCGCCGTAGCGGAGCTTGAGCGCGGTGGGCGTGCCCTCCGCCACGACCACGCCCTTGTCGACGATCACCAGGCGGTCGGAGAGGGCGTCGGCCTCGTCCAGGTAATGGGTGGTGAGGAAGACCGTGGTGCCGTGCTCGTCGCGCAGGCGGCGGATCAGGTCCCACAGGTCGGCGCGGCTGCCGGGGTCGAGGCCGGTGGTCGGCTCGTCGAGGAAGAGGACCTTGGGGCGGTGGGTGAGGGCCATCGCGATGTCCAGGCGGCGCCGCTGGCCGCCGGAGAGCGCGGACGTCTTGCGGTCGAGGAGTTCGGTGAGTCCCAGGTCGCGGGCCAACTCGTCGGTGCGCGCCATCGCCTGGGGCTTCGTCAGGCGGTAGAGGCGGCCCTGGGTGACGAGTTCCTCCCGCACGCCGATCTGCGCGTCGACCCCGCCCGACTGGGCGACGTAACCGCAGGCCTGCCGTACGCCCGCGGGATCGGCGGCGAGGTCGTGGCCGGCGACGGTGGCCGCGCCACCGGTCGGCGCGAGCAGCGTCGTGAGCATGCGCAGGGTGGTGGTCTTGCCGGCCCCGTTCGGACCGAGGAAGCCGAGGATCTCGCCCTCGCGGACGGTGAGGTCGATACCGCGGACGGCCTGAACGGGGCCGCGTTTGGTCTGGAAGGTGCGGGCCAGTCCGGCCGCGCTGATGACTGCCATGCTCCACAGAAAAACAGAGACTCCCCAATTTTACAATGACTCCAAGTTTTCAGTGGACCCAGTGAAAGCTAGGATTCGGACATGGCAGAGGGGCTCAGGGAGCGGAAGAAGCGGCAGACCCGGCAGTACATCTCGGACGTCGCCACGGGCCTGTTCGTCGAGCGCGGCTTCGACGCGGTGACGGTGGCGGAGATCGCCGAGGCCGCCGACGTGTCCGTCAACACCGTCTACAACTACTTCCCGGCGAAGGAGGACCTCTTCTTCGACCGCTCCGCCGGCATGGTCGACCGGATGGCCCGCTGGGTCCGCGGCCGCAACAAGGGGGAGTCCGCCGCTGCCGCCGTGCTGCGGGAGCTGCGCGAGGAAGTGGAGGCGGTCTCGCCGAGGGTCGGACTGATCCCGGGGTACGCCGCCTTCATGCGTGTCATCGAGAACGCTCCCGCCCTGCGCTCCCGGCTGTGGGCGATCGGGCAGGAGGTTCAGGCCAATCTCGAACAGGCCCTGCGCGAGGACACCGGCGCTGCCGACGACGACCCGATGCCGCATCTGATCGCGGGTCAGCTCGGCTGGGTGCACAGCTGTGTGATGGGGGTCGTCGGTCGTGAGATGGTCAAGGGGCGCAACCCGGGCGAAGTGTCACGAGAGGTACTGGTCCTCCTGGACGACATCGAGGAGCTGTTGGGCGAGAAGGTGCTCAACTACGCCGTCCGAGGCACGGAATGACCCGCCCCGGTGTGATGTCCGTCAGATGAGACGTGACGCGCATTACTTACCGGTCACACAGCACCTCACGAGCGCTAAGGTCCGCCGAAGAAGCAGACATAAACAGTGTGTAAGGCGTTTCAAAGGGGAGTCGTAAACGTGGCACGGAAGCTTGCCGTCATCGGCGCCGGCTTGATGGGTTCCGGCATCGCCCAGGTCTCCGCGCAGGCGGGCTGGGACGTGGTCCTTCGCGACGTCACCGACGAAGCGCTGAAGCGTGGCACCGACGGCATCAAGGCCTCGTACGACAAGTTCGTCAGCAAGGGCAAGCTGGAGGCGCACGACGCCGACGCCGCCCTCGGCCGCATCACCGCGACCACCGACCTGGACGCCACCGCCGACGCGGACGTCGTCGTCGAGGCCGTCTTCGAGAAGCTGGAAGTCAAGCACGAGATCTTCCGGGCGCTCGACAAGATCGTCCGTCCGGACACCGTGCTCGCCTCCAACACCTCCGCGATCCCGATCACCAAGATCGCGGCGGCCACCGAGCACCCCGAGCGGGTCGTCGGCGTCCACTTCTTCTCGCCGGTGCCGATGATGCAGCTCGTCGAACTCGTCCGCGGTTACAAGACGAGCGACGAAGCCCTCGCCACCGCGCGGGAGTTCGCCGAGTCCGTCGGCAAGACCTGCATCGTCGTCAACCGGGACGTCGCCGGCTTCGTGACGACCCGTCTCATCTCCGCCCTCGTCGTCGAGGCGACCAAGCTCTACGAGTCGGGCGTGGCGAGCGCCGAGGACATCGACCTCGCCTGCAAGCTGGGCTTCGGCCACGCGATGGGACCGCTCGCCACGGCGGACCTGACCGGGGTCGACATCCTGCTGCACGCCACCAGCAACATCTACACCGAGTCGCAGGACGAGAAGTTCGCACCGCCGGAGCTGATGCGCCGGATGGTTGACGCCGGTGACATCGGGCGCAAGAGCGGGCAGGGCTTCTACACGTACTGACACATCAGTACGTACAGCCACTGAAACCGCACAGGCCCCGCGGGTATCACCCGCGGGGGTGAATTCGGTATCGGTTCGCTTACAGACGGCAACCTCGTCGCCGCTGAAGCAGTCAGACGTTGCACAGCCACCGTCACGGAGTACGCCACCGCACTCTCGGGGAGCGCATATGTACATCAGGGGCGACCACGCCGAGCTGGTCGTCGGGGGCCGCCTCGACGTCCGCAGCGCGGCGGACGCCCGTACGGTCCTGCACTCGGCCGTCGACGACGGAGCCGGCGACCTGGTGCTCGACCTGTCCGAACTGGACTCCTGGGACGCCACCGGACTCGGGGTGATCATGGGTGTCCACCGGCGGGCCGGCCGCTGCGGCCGACGCCTGGTGCTGCGCGACGTTCCGCCGCAGATGCAGCGCCTGCTGGTGGCCACCCGGCTGCACCGGATCCTGGCGATCGAGGGCGGCATCGGGGTGGAGTCACTGCCCCGCGTGTGACCCTTCAGAGTGATCCGCATGAGACTGTGACGTCTCGCACGGCGCGGTACTCCGGACTGTCGTAGATACTGAGCGAAGGTTTAGGGTTCGGTCGCCCGCTGCCTGACATCCCTGCAAGCGGGTCCGGACCAGAAGCGACAGCGCGGTGTGCAGCAAGGCCGGGAGGGGCTCGAGGCACACACGACGCTTTTGGGGGGCTTGAACCTATGGACCCGAACACGCGGGGACCCGAGGACTACGGCCATGACGGCGACGGCAGCGCGCCGCGCCAGCGCCCGCCCAGGGACCCCCTCACACCCGACTTCGGCCAGCACTCGCCCGCGCTCGCGCGCACGGTACAGCTTGTCACGGGCGACTACCTGCTCACCGTCAATCCCGTCGACGGCAGCGAGATAGAGGCCTGCCCGCCGGGCGAGCGCCCGGGGCGGCCCGAGAAGTTCACGGCCGCCGAGCGTGCCGAGGTGAACCGCGCGGCCAAGCCGCCCGTCCCGCCGGGACCGGGCCGGCCCTCGCTGCACCTCCTGGAGCGCCAGGAGGATCGCGAGCGCCTGGTCCGGCTGCTGGCCCGCGGTCGTTCCGTGCGCCTCACCGGCCCCGCGGGCTCCGGCCGCACCGCCCTCCTCGACCTGGTCGCCGAGGACTGCGCGGACCTCGCCCCCGACGGCGTGGTCCGCCTCAGCGGCTTCCACCGCACGCCGAGCGATCTCCTGTACGACCTCTTCTACGCCGTCTACAACGCGCCCCTGCACCGCCCGGAACGGGACGAACTGCTCGAACTGGTCCGGGAGATCGGCGCGGTCGTCGTCCTCGACGACGTCGAGTTCGGCGGCGCGGGTCTCGACGAGCTGCTCGACGCGACGCCCGAGTGCGCCTTCGTGATCGGCGCGACGCCCGAGGTGCCCGCGCCGTCCGCCGCCTCCACCCTCGAAGAGGTCTTCCTCGGCGGTCTGGACCGCGCGGGCGGCGTCGAGCTCATCGAGCGCGCCGTCGGCCGGGTGCTGACGGAGGAGGAGGCCAACTGGGCCGGCGACCTCTGGTTCGAGTCCGAGGGCCTGCCACTGCGCTTCGTCCAGGCCGGCGCCCTGCTGCGCCAGCGCGATCAGCAGCGCGCG
This sequence comes from Streptomyces longisporus, assembly GCF_039532765.1. NCBI lineage: Bacteria > Bacillati > Actinomycetota > Actinomycetes > Kitasatosporales > Streptomycetaceae > Streptomyces > Streptomyces longisporus. The sequence goes on along the minus strand of NZ_BAAASG010000003.1, from coordinate 64,407 downwards.
GGGACCAGCGCCGTCGAGGCGTTCGGCGTGTTCGAGGACGCGATCCCCGCGGACGCCCCGTTCGACGCCTCGCTCGACGCCGAGGACGGCGACGCCGTACCCCTGCCGTCGCTCGGCGAGGCCGCCGCGCCCGCGCCGCTGCTGGCCTCGCGGCTCAGCGCGTCGGCGCGCGCCACGCTGCGGTTCGCCGTCGCGCTCGGCGGCGAGGTGCCGCATCAGGCGCATCTGCCGGCGCTGGTCGGCGACACCCATGCGGACGCCGCCCTCGGCGAACTGGCCTCCTGCGGACTGGTCTCCGCGGTCGGCTCCCGCTACCGGCTCGCCGCCGGGGTCCTCGCCCAGCTGGAGGCTGCCGGATACGGCGACGACATCGAGGCGCAGGCCCTGACCGCCGCCCAGCACTACGCCTGGTGGGCGGGGCACCCCTCGGTCACCCCGGAGCGGGTGTGCGCCGAGGCCGACGCCCTGCTCGCCGCGCTCGGCGTCCTGGTGCCGGGCACGACCGCGCCCGCCGAGGGCGAGGAGAGCGTCACCGTCCAGCTGGCCCGCACGGCGGCGCCCGCGTTCGCCGCCGGCCTGCACTGGAGCGCCTGGGAGCGGGCGCTGCGGTCCGGTTCCGAGGCCGCCCGCCTGGCCGGTGAGGTGTCCGAACAGGCCTACTTCCACCACGAGTTGGGCATCCTCGCGCTCTGCGGCGGCCAGTTCGACCGGGCCCGCGCCGAGCTGGAGTCCTCCATCGGGCTGCGCGGCGCGCTCGCCGACAAGCGCGGCACGGTCGCGGGCCGCCGCGCCCTCGCTCTGGTCTCCGACCGCTCCGGCACCACGCCGGGCCTCGGCTCGACGGCGGGCGAGGAGGTCCCGGACGCACGCTACGAAGAGTCCCAGTCGCCGCCCGGCGGAGTGCCGGCCGCCTTCCCGGCGAGCCCGCCGCCCTCGTCCGGCGACACCTCCACCATCGTCGTCAACCGGGCCGTGTCCGGCCCGCCGCCCAAGAACCACCGCGGCGGCATCCGCGGCCTCGCCCGGCGCAACCTCGTCGCGGCCGGCGCGGGCGCACTGCTCGCCGCCGTGCTCGGTACGGTCGTGACGCTCGGCGCCACGTCAAACAACGACGCCAACCACCCGTCCGACAAGGTCGGCGTCAACCCGTCCGCAAGCCAGGGCACCGACGACGGCAGCCTCGGTGCGGACAAACCGAAGAGCGACACCGGCACCGCGACCAGCCGCCCGACCAAACCGGGCGCCAGCGGCACACCCCGCACCTCGGGCGCCCCGACGCCGTCATCGGGCACGGGGCAGCCGTCGGACAACCCGAGCGGTACGAAGGGGTCGGGGGGTTCGTCGAGCTCGCCCACCAAGCCACCGTCGACGCCGACGAGCAAGCCGCCCACGACGCCTCCCACGAGCAAGCCGCCGACGACGCCTCCGGCGTCCACACCGCCGCCATCCACGTCCCCGCCGCCGACATCGCAGCCGCCGTCGTCCCCGACCACGTCCACCTCAGCCAGCGGCCCGGCGTCCAGCGCCCCCGCCACCTCCAGCGCCCCGGCCTCGACGACCAGTTCCGCGAGCACACCGCAGAGCAGCAGCTCCAGCCCGGTCATGTGAGGTCTGGTACGCACAAGAGGGCCGGATCCGTCTCGACGGACCCGGCCCTCTTCGTCGTAGCAATGGACACTGAGCGCTCCGCCGGGAGCGCCGCGATGGCCGCCGACGGTCCGCGGCCCGCCGCGCGGCGGCGATCTGCTGTCGGTCGTCTGCGGCGTCGTAGCGGCGGGTCGCGCTCCCGCGGCGGAGCCGCATGTCAGATACCGCCCCGCGCCCCGTCAGGGCGCGCCCGAGCCGCTCAGAACAACCGGAGCTTGTCGTCCTCGATGCCACGCAGCGCGTCATAGTCCAGCACCGCGCAGCCGATTCCGCGGTCCGTGGCGAGGACCCGGGCCTGGGGCTTGATCTCCTGGGCCGCGAAGATGCCGCGGACCGGGGCGAGATGGGGGTCGCGGTTCAGCAGTTCGAGGTAGCGGGTGAGCTGCTCCACGCCGTCGATCTCGCCGCGCCGCTTGATCTCGACCGCGACGGTCTGACCGTCGGCGTCCCGGCACAGGATGTCGACCGGGCCGATGGCCGTCATGTACTCGCGGCGGATGAGCGTGTAGCCGTCACCGAGCGTCTCGATGCGGTCGGCGAGCAGCTCCTGAAGGTGTGCTTCCACGCCGTCCTTGATCAGGCCGGGATCCACGCCCAGTTCGTGCGAGGAGTCGTGGAGGATCTCCTCCATCGTGATGATGAGCTTCTCGCCCGCCTTGTTGATGACGGTCCAGACGCCCTCGTCGTCGCCCGCGCCCTCCTTCAGGGTGCAGGGCGGGGACATCCAGTTCAGGGGCTTGTAGGCGCGGTCGTCCGCGTGGATGGAGACGCTGCCGTCGGCCTTCACCAGGATCAGGCGGGGCGCCGAAGGGAGATGGGCGGTGAGCCGGCCCGCGTAGTCCACGGAGCATCGGGCAATGACGAGACGCATGGTCGGCAACGCTACTCGAAGGGCGTGGGTCCACGCGATTCGCCCTCCCGTCTCCCACCACCACCCTCAAACGAGGCCCTGCGGGCCGCCCTTGTTGTCCTGGAAGACCCGAGACAACCCGTGTTCATTCATGGCTGATTGTGTGCCTAAAGAGGGCTCTCCATGTACGCATTTTCCTGGTGCCGTCACCGCCCGTTGCTTACCGTAGTAAACGGGAGGTCGCGAGACGAGTACTCAGCGTGTTCGGTATCGCGAACTCCCTTATCTGTCCGGCAACCCCTGTCGACCACGGGGGTGCGAGAGGAGAACCCATGTCGCTCGACGTCTCACCGGCCCTACTCGAGAAGGCCGAGCGAGGCGAGGTCGACGAAGCAGAATTCGTCGACTGCGTCCGGACCTCCCTGCCTTACGCATGGGAGATGATCAGCTCCCTGGTGGCTCAGCTGAAGGTGGACGGCGGCAACTTCGCCGACAACCAGACGCCCCCGCCGGACGAGCAGGCACGCGGACAGCTGCTGCGTGCGCTCGCGAGTGACGCGATACGCGGCGCGCTGCAGAGGCATTTCGGTGTCCGGCTGGCCTTCCAGAACTGCCACCGGGTGGCGGTGTTCCCGTTGGACGCCTCGGTCGACGAGACGCTGGCCCGCTTCACCTCGGTCCGCAGTCAGGTACTCAACCAGTCCCCGGAGTTCCGGGACTGCTGAGGAGCATGCCGCTTGCTTGCCGCTCCGTACGCGGGAGGTGCATTCAGTACTGGGGCGGCAAGCTCCTGCAGGCCCGTTCAACCGAGGTGCGGGAGCACCTCGGCACCCAGCCGCCGTACGTTCTCCTCGGTGGCCGCCAGGTCTCCCGAGCCCTCCACGAGCAGGGCGAAGCGGGAGATGCCGGTCCGCTCGCTGGTCGCCGCGAGCCGGTCGGCGCACAGGCGCGGGGTGCCCACCGGGTGCAGTCCGCAGAGCAGTTCGGTGTACGCCAGCGGGTCGCGCATCTGCCGGGTGCGGCCGTCCACCGTGACATGGGCCTCCAGCCCCTGCTTCAGCCAGCCCGGCATCGCCTTCGTCAGCGCCTCCACGGCGTCCGTACGCCGGTCCGCGATCTGGCAGACGCCGGCCGAGACATGGGGCGCGCCCAGGACCGTCTCCGCGGAGTGTCCCGCGGCGCGCGCGAGCTGCCGCCACAGGGCGACCATCTCGGCCTTCTCCTCGTCACCCACATGCATGCCCAGCAGCATCGGCAGTCCGCGTTCGGCGGCCTGCCGCACACTCGACGGCGAGGTGCACGCGACGACGACCTCGGGGCCCTCGACCTCCGACAGGGACTCCGACGGCCTGGGGACGACGGGCACTTCACGGAAACCGAAGCGCTCGCCCTCGGCCCCGACCGACGGCTCGCGCAGCCAGCGCAGCAGCAGATCGAGTGATTCGGGGAAGCCCTCCTCGTACGCCTTGATGCCGGAGCCGAACACCTCCAGGTCGACCCACGGTCCGCCGCGCCCCACGCCCAGCGAGAAACGCCCGCCGGAGGTGAGGTGCAGCAGCGCGGCCTGCTCGCCGACCGCCACCGGGTGGGCGGTGGGCAGTACGGTGACCGCCGTGCCGACCCGGAGCCTGCGGGTCCGGCCGAGGAGTAAGGCCGCCAGCGTGATCGCCGACGGACAGGTCCCGTACGGCACGAAGTGGTGCTCGGCCAGCCAGACCGAGTCGAGACCCGCTTCCTCGGCGACCTCGGCCGAGCGGACCGCGCGGTGCAGCGCCTCCCCCTGGCCCTGCCCCGGGAACTGGGCCGCCAACACGAAACTTCCAACGCGCATTGCTTTTCCTGCTTCCTTGGCTCCGACGCGGAGCTCCCCCACCCGCATAACCGTCTGACACGTGCCGAGGACACGGCCTGGCGAAGAGATTTGCGGATTGTCTGCAGAATGGGGGGTCGCGGCGGGGGCGGGGGCCGGCCGGTGCTCTACGCGTACCCCCGTCCACGCCCCGTAGGCTGGACACGGCCCGTGCTTCCTGTATAGCCCCGTGAGGTGTCCCGTGTCTCCGCGTCGCAACCGACCCAAGGGTGCCGACCCGTCGGGCTCGTCCGGCCGGAGCGGCGAGGACGACCGGCCGGGCCGTTACGGCGGCTGGCAGTCCACCGAGAGCTGGCAGGGGGAGGAGTGGAGCGTGCGGCACGTGGCGGGCGCGAGCGCGCAGGGCAAGACGTACCGCTGCCCCGGCTGCGACCAGATGATCCCCTCCGGCGTCCCGCACGTGGTGGCCTGGCCCGAGCACTCGGGCGTCGACGAGCGCCGCCACTGGCACAAGGCGTGCTGGAACGCGAAGGACCGCCGCACCACCCGGGTGCAGCGGTCCCGTAACGCGCCGAAGTTCTGAATCCCCGTTACACGTCGCGCTTCTGCAGCAGCGCGACCGCGCCGGCGAACGCGACGGCCGTCACGCCCAGGGCGATCCACACCGGGTCCCAGCCGGTCGGGCCGGTGTCGCTGAGGCGGTTGGTGTAGAAGGCACTGAGCTGGTTCGGGATCGAGTAGTCGAACAGGGCCTGGCGCACCTTCTCCAGGGCCTGCGAGAACATGAACAGCGCGATCACCAGCGGTGCCAGCACCAGGGCGATCATGATGGTGATGGCGCCCGCCGAGTGCCGGATGATCGAGCCGACGAGGAGCGAGAGCAGCCCGAGCAGCGCGATGTAGAGCGAGATGCCGAAGGTGCCCTTCAGCCACTCGCCGCCGGACGGGACCTTGGCACCCTTCAGCATGGCGACGTCCACGACGGCGACGAGGAGCACCGAGGTGAACGTGACCGTGAACGCCACCGCGAAGAACACGATCGCCTTCGCCGCCAGCACGCGCGCGCGTGACGGGCACGCGGTCATCGTGGTGCGGATCATGCCGGTGCCGTACTCCGAGGCCGTGGTCAGCACGCCGAGCGTGATGATGCACATGCTGCCGAGGAGCAGCCCGAACACACCGAAGGACAACGGGTTCTGGTCCTCCAGGCTCCGCTCCGACGCCTGGCCGGCGACCACCGCGGCGACCAGCAGCCCGATGCCGACGACGAGCAGCAGGAACACGCCGAGCGTCCACATCGTGGAGCGCACCGATCTGATCTTCGTCCACTCCGAGGAGATCGCGTGCCCGAGATGGGTGCGCACCACGGGGATCGGCGAGGTGTAGCCGGGATACGGCGAACCGGGCGCCGCCGCCTGCCAGTCGGGTGCGGCGGCCTGCGGCATCGGGGGCTGCGGGGTGCTCATCGGGCGTCCTCGGGCTTGGTCAGGTCGGCGGGGGCGGCGGAGGCGGGGCGCTGGGGCGGCGTGGCCGGCGCCTGGGGCGCCCCAGGCGCCGGCTGGGCGTACGGGTTGGGCTGCCCTGCGCCGGGAGTGCCGGGAGCGCCGTACGGGCCCGGCTGTCCCTGTGGCATCGCGAACGGCTGCCCGCCCTCCTGGGGCGACGGCGGGGCGTACCAGTCGGGCTGGCCCTGCCCCGGCACCGGCAGCGGCGGCTGCACACCGGGCGGCAGCGGCTGCTGCAGCCCCGCCTTCTGGTCGATGGTCGAGCGGTAGTCCACGGCCCCCTGCGTCATCCGCATGTACGCCTCCTCCAGGGAGGCCTGGTGCGGCGACAGCTCCCACAGGCGTACGTCGGCGTCGTGCGCGATGTCACTGATGCGGGGGAGCGCCAGCCCCGTGATCCTCAGGGCGCCGTCCTGCTCGGGCAGCACGTGGCCGCCCGCCTCGGTGAGCGCGGACGTCAGCTTCTCGCGCAGCTGCGGCTCGGTGTCCGGCGTACGCACGCGCGCGAAGTCGGCCGAGTTCGCCGAGATGAAGTCCTTGACGCTCATGTCGGCCAGCAGCTGGCCCCGTCCGATCACGATGAGGTGGTCGGCGGTCAGCGCCATCTCGCTCATCAGATGGGAGGAGACAAAGACCGTACGGCCCTCCGCGGCGAGCGCCTTCATGAGGTTGCGCACCCAGAGGATGCCCTCGGGGTCGAGGCCGTTGACCGGCTCGTCGAACAGCAGCACCTGGGGGTCGCCGAGGAGCGCGGCGGCGATGCCGAGCCGCTGCCCCATGCCGAGGGAGAAGCCCTTGGAGCGCTTCCTGGCCACCTCCTGGAGGCCGACCACGCCCAGCACCTCGTCGACCCGGCGGGCCGGGATCCCGGACAGCTGGGCCAGGCAGAGCAGATGGTTGCGGGCCGACCGGCCGCCGTGCACGGCCTTGGCGTCGAGCAGGGCGCCCACCTGGCGGGGGGCGTTGGGCAGCTTTGGGTACGGGTAGCCGCCGATCGTCACCTGCCCCGCGGTGGGGTTGTCCAGGCCGAGGATCATGCGCATCGTCGTCGACTTGCCGGAGCCGTTCGGGCCCAGGAAGCCGGTGACGGCACCCGGCCGTACCTGGAAGGAAAGGTTGTACACGGCGGTCTTGTCGCCGTAGCGCTTGGTCAGGCCTACAGCCTCGATCATGCTCCGCACCCATCGAAAGGTTCAGGACAGCGGGGCACACGCCCCCGTAAGGGTTAGGAGGATATCGAGGAGCTGACGGTTCCGCTCAAATGAAAGTAAAGCAATGTGACTCCGCTTCCCCGCGGAGCGATGCCCCGGCGGAGTGCTACGCGTCCCGTCTCTTCAGCAGCACATAGCCGCCCGCGAGGGCCGCGAGCACCCACAGCACCATGATCCCGAGACCGCCCCAGGGCCCGTACGAGGTGTCCTCGTCGATCCGCGGGACCACCTGCATGATCTTGCTGCCGGCCTGGTCCGGCAGGAACCGGCCGATCTTCTTCGTCGCGTCGACATTGCCCAGGATGTTGGAGATCAGGAAGAAGAACGGCATCAGGATGCCCAGCGACAGCATCGGCGAGCGGAGCATGGCGGCGACGCCCATCGAGAACACCGCGATGAGGGTCATGTAGATGCCGCCGCCGATCACGGCGCGCAGCACGTGCGGGTCGCCGATCGAGGCGCGGTGCGCGCCGAGCATCGCCTGCCCGAGGAAGAAGGCGACGAAGCTGGTCGCCAGGGCGACGACGAGCGCGAGGCCGGTCGCCACGGCGATCTTGCTGAACAGGAAGGTGCCGCGCTGCGGTACGGCGGCCAGCGAGGTGCGGATCATGCCGGTGCTGTACTCGTTGGAGACGACGAGCACCCCGAACACGATCATCGCGAGCTGACCGAGGCTCATGCCCGCGAAACTGATGTAGGTCGGGTCGAAGGCCAGCCGGTCCTGCCGGCTCATCCTGTCGAACTCGTGGCCGGTGAGCGCCGAGATCAGCATGCCGAGGGCGATGGTGACGACCACGGCGAGGGAGAGTGTCCACACCGTGGACGCCACCGACCGGATCTTGGTCCACTCGGACCGTACGACCTGCATCGCCGCCATGCTCATCTCCTCTTCCAGTCCTCGCCCCAGTGCTGCCGCTGCGGGGGCGTCTCGAAGGGCGTCTCGTAGCGGTTCTCAAAGGGCGTCCCATAGGGCGTCTCATAGGGGGCATCGAGGGGAGTGTCGGCGTGCGCGTGGTACTCCACCGCCCCCGCGGTCAGCTGCATGAACGCCTCTTCCAGGGAGGCCTGCTGGGGGCTCAGTTCGTGCAGCACGATCTGGTGTTGGGCGGCCAGTTCGCCGATCTGTTCGGCCTTGCCGCCGTCCACCTCGAGCGCCCCGCTGCCGGACTCGATGACGGTGACGCCCTCCTCGTGCAGCACGTCGAGCAGCCGTTCGCGCTGCGGGGAGCGGATCCGGATGTACGAGCGGGAGTTCCGCTCGATGAAGTCGGCCATGGAGGTGTCGGCGAGCAGCCGGCCCTGTCCGATGACGACGAGATGGTCGGCGGTCAGCGCCATCTCGCTCATCAGATGGGAGGAGACGAAGACCGTACGTCCCTGGGCCGCCAGGGACTTCATCAGATTGCGGATCCAGTGGATGCCCTCGGGGTCGAGGCCGTTGACCGGCTCGTCGAACATCAGGATCCGCGGGTCGCCGAGCAGCGCGCCCGCGATCCCGAGCCGCTGCCCCATGCCCAGCGAGAACCCCTTGGCCTTCTTTCTCGCGACCGCCGTGAGGCCCACCGTGTCGAGGACCTCGGCCACCCGTCGGCTCGGGATGCCGTTGCTCTGCGCGAGACACAGCAGATGGTTGAAGGCGCTGCGGCCGCCGTGCATGGCCTTGGCGTCCAGCAGGGCGCCGATGTAGCGCAGCGGGTCCTTGAGGTGGTCGTAGTGCCTGCCGTCGATCCGGACGTCCCCCGCGGTGGGCCGGTCGAGCCCCAGCATCATCCGCATCGTCGTCGACTTGCCGGCGCCGTTCGGCCCGAGGAACCCGGTCACCATGCCGGGTCTGACGGTGAAGGTGAGGTTGTTGACCGCCAGTTTCTCGCCGTACCGCTTGGTCAGGCCCTCGAGCTCGATCATGACGTCACGCTAAGACGGGGGTGCGGGGGCTGCCACTTGAACGGGCTCGGGGCTCGTCGTGCGGACGAGGGCGGCGCCCGTGCCGCCACCGCACCCGACGACGAAGGCCCGTACCTCCGGGGGAGACGGTACGGGCCTTCGAACGTGCTTACTGACTAGCGGGTCTGCTGCGCCGGAACCCCACGGGAGATCGGCTCGTCCTCGGCCGGCGAACCGGCGGCAGCCACTGCCGCACCGGTGAGCGTCGCGAGCATCTCGCGGACGTTCGTCAGCTGGGCGTTGATGCTGTCGCGGCGGTTGGTGAGGGCGGCCAGCTCGCGCTCGGATTCCGAACGGATCCGGTCGGCCTTGGCGTTCGCGTCGGCCACGATGTCCTCGGCCTGGCGCTGGGCCGTCTCCACCGTCTGGCGGGCGCGGCGCTCGGCGTCCGTGCGCAGCTTCTCGGCCTCCAGGCGGAGCTGCTCCGCACGGTGCTCGATCTCCGCGAGGCGCTTCTCGGCCTTGGCCTGACGGGACGCCAGGTCGCGCTCGGACTGCTCGCGGCGCTTGGCGAGGTTCGTCTCGAAGTCGGCGGCGGCCTGGGCGGCCTTGGCGCGGGTCTCCTCGAAGAGGGCGTCGGCCTCCTCGCGCTTCGACTGCGCGTCCTTCTGCGCCTCGGAACGCAGCTGCGAGGCGTCACTCTTGGCCTTCTCGACGATCCGGACGCCCTCGTCCTCAGCCTTGGCCTTGCGCTCCGCAGCGAACGATTCTGCGTCGTTGCGGACCTGCTGGGCCGCCGACTCCGCAAGTTCGCGGTGCTGCTCGGCCGCGCGACGGGCCTCCTCGCGCAGATCCTTGGCCTCTTCCTCGGCGAGGCGGAGGATCTTCTCGACACGCGCGCCGAGACCGGCGTACGACGGCTCTGCGTCGGTTACTTGGGCCTGGGCGTTCTGCGTCTCGAGGTGGAGCTCCTCGATGCGCTTTTCCAGAGCGGTGATGCGGGCGAGAGCGCTGTCACGGTCGGAGACGAGCTTGGAGATTCGTTCGTCCACCTGAGCGCGGTCGTACCCACGCCGCACAAGCTCGAAGCCGTAGGGGGAAGTGTCGCTCATGGGGTTCCTGTCAAATGAGACCGGTGAGGTGATAGGGGGAATCCTAGGGGCCGAAGCGGTGTGTCATCGAGCGGATACGTGTTTGATCTGGAGAATGAGACCCCTTTTGGGTGGCTGACCCTCGGACCACTTGCCAAAAAATTGGTCAAAGGCCCCAGATGGCGCCGCATATGACCCTGTCGATCAGCTGTCCGACGGCTTACCCGAACGGGGGGCGCCGACCGTGGCACCCGCCTTGACGCCACCGTCCTTGCCCGCAGTCGGGGCCTCGAAAGACTCCAACGCCTCCAGGACGTCCTGGACACGGGAGATCTCGGCGTTGATGTCCTCGCGCCGGCGCACCAGGATCTCCAGCTCGCGCTTTCCTTCCTCGACCGTGCGCTTGGCCTCGCGGATCGCCTCGGCCTTGAGCTCCTCGGCCTCCTTCACGAGCGCCGCCTTCTTCTGCTCGGCCTCCTTCAGGAGCCCCTCGGCCTTCTTCACGGCGGCGATACGGACCTTGCCCGCCTCGGAGTTGGCCTCCGAGACCAGCTCCTTGGCCTTCGCCTGCGCCTTGGCCAACTGCTCCTCGGCGGCCTTGATGAGCGCGTCGCAGCGGTCGCCCGCCGACTTCATCGTCTCCGCGGACTCCCGGCGGGCCCGCTCGTGCAGCGCCTCGATCTCAGCGGTGATGCGCTCGCGCAGTTCCTCAGCGCGCTCGCGGATGGAGGTGGCGTCCCGGCGGGCGCCGACGAGCAGTTCGTCCGCGTCGGCACGGGCCTTCTCCACCCGCGCGTTGCCCTCGACCGTCGCCTCCGAGACCAGGCGCTCGGCCTCCTTGCGGGCCGCACCCACCATGGTGTCGGCCTGCGCCTCGGCGTCGGCGGTGGTCTTGTGGGCCTGCTGCTGCGCCTCGGAGAGCAGCTTGTCGGCCTCGGCGGTGGTCTCCGTGATGAGGGTGTCGACCTGCTCGGCCACGTCTTGGCGCCGCTTGTTGGCGTCCTTGCGGGCCTCGTCGAGGGTCCGCTCCGCCTCCTCGCGCGCGGCGTTGACCAGCCGCTCGGCCTCCGCCGCCGCCTCCGCCTTGACCCGCTCCGACTCGCTGCGGATCCGCTCGGCGTGCTGCTGCGCCGCCCCGACCGTGTCGGCGGCCTCGGCACGCAGCCGCTCCGCGTCCCCGGTGGCGTCCGTGATGAGCTTCTCCGCCTTGGCGACCGCCTCGACGCGCACCCGCTCGGCCTCCGCGACCGTCTCGGTGCGCAGTTGGTCGGTGTCCCGGACCGTCTCCGTGGTGAGCCGCTCGGCCTCGGCGCGCGCCTCGGTGATGAGGGCGTCCGCCTGCGCCGCCGCGTCCGAGCGGATGCGGTTGGCGTCCTCTCGGGCGTCCGCCCGGGTGCGCGCCGCCGCCTGGTCGGCCTCGGCGATCGCGTCCGAGGCCTCCGTACGCACCCGCTGCGCGTACTCGGCCGCGTCCGAACGCAGTCGCTCCGACTCCGCGATCGCCTCCGCGACCGTGCGCTCGGCGAGCGACTTGGCGGCGTCGGTCTCCTCGTTCGCCTCGCGCCGGATACGGCTCGCGTCCTCGCTGGCCCGCTCCCGCTCGGCGTAGGCGTCGGAGCGGACCCGGTCCGCCTCCTCCTGCGCCTCGCGCCGGGTACGGTCCGCCGCGTGCTCGGCGGCGCTGCGCAGCCCGGTGATCTCCTCCTGGGCCTGCTCGTGCAGCCCGGCCACCGAGTCCCGCACCTGCTGGGCGTGTTGCTCGGCGCCCGACACCATCTCGGTCGCGCGCCGGTCGGCCTCCTCGACCAGCCGCACGGCCTCGGCCTGCGCCTCCTCCACGCGCTTGCGCGCCGAGGCGAGCAGCTCCTCGCTCTGCTCGCGCGCCCGCTCGCGCTCCTGGTCGGCCTCGGTGCGCGCCGCACCGAGGGTCTCCTCGGCCTCGCGACGGCGCCGGTTGGCCTCCTCCTGCGCGGCGGCCAGCGTCTCGGAGGCCTCGGTGCCGAGCCGCTCGGCGGTGGCCAGCGCCTCCGCCCGCACCCGGTCGGCGCTCTCCTGCGCCTCCGACTTCAGCCGCTCCGCCTCCGCGGCCGCCTCGGACCGCAGGCGTACGGCGATGGCCTCGCCCTCGGCCCGGGACGCGGACGCGTCCGACGCGGCCTCGTTGCGCAGCCGGTCCGCCTCCGCCTCGGCCTGCGCCTGCAGGGTGCGGATCCGCTCGGCGGCCTCGGCGCGCAGCCGCTCGCTCTCCTCGGCGGCCTCGCGGCGGATCCGGGAGGCCTCCTCGCGGGCCTCGGTCAGGGCCTGCTCGGCGGCGGCGAGGCGCTCCTCGGCCTCCGTGTGCAGCCGGGTCAGCTCCTCGGCCGCCTCGGCGCGGCGGGCCTCCATGGCCCGCTCGGTCTCCTCCTGCAGCTCCCGGGCGACCCGCTCCGCCTCGGCCTTGATGCCCTCGGACTGCTCGACGACCTCCTCGCGGTGCCGCTCCGCCTCCTGACGGGTGCGCTGGAGGGTCTCCTCGGCCTGCCGACGCAGTGTGGTCGCCCGCTCGATGGCCTCCGTACGGACCTTCTCGCTGTCCGCGGTGGCCTTCTGACGCAGCTCGTCCGCGTCCTGCCGGGACTTCGCGAGCAGCTCCTCGGCGGTCTTGGCCGCCTCCTCGATCTGCTGGACGGCCTCCTTGCGGGCCTCCGCGCGGATCTTCTCGCCCTCGGCGACCGCGTCGGCACGCAGCTGCTCGGCCTCGCCGCGCAGCCGGCGGGCCTCCTCCTGCAGCTCGACCGTCTTGGCGCGGTACTCCTTGGTGTCGTCCTTGGCCGCGCCCTTGAGCTGCTCGGCCAGGTCGTGCGCCTCGGCGCGCAGCCGGTCCGCCTCGGCCTCGGCCTCGGAGCGGATCCGCTCGGCCTCCTCGGCGGCGGCCTTGGTGGTGTTCCGCGCGTCCTCCTGCGCCCGGTTGAGGACGTCCTCGGCGGTCTTGGCCGCCTTGGACAGCTGGGTCGCGCTCTCCTCGGCCGTGATCGTGCGGGCCTTCTCGGAGGCCTCGGCGACGATCCGCTCGGCCTCGGAACGGGCGTCCGCGACCACCTGCTCGGCGTCCGACTTGGTGGCCTCGGCCTCCTTGGTGGCCTCCTCGACCAGCCGGGCGACCTGCTCCTTCGCCGTACGCGTGCGCTGCTCGTTGGTCGACTCGGCGCTGGCGAGGGCCTTCTCGGCCGCCGCCGTGGCCTCGGTGACCAGCTTGTCGGCCTCGGCCTGCGCCTTGCGCAGTGCCTCCTCGGCCTGCGCCATGCGCTGCTCGGCGGCCCTGCTCAGCTCCTGCGCCTGGCGGCGGGCGGAGTCCGACTCGGTGGCGGAGGAGTTGCGCAGCTGCTCGGCGTGGTCGGCGGCCTCCTGGGCCTGCGTGGACGCGGCGTTCAGCAGCCGCTCGGCGTCCGCACGGGCCCGGCGCAGCAGCTGGTCGGCCTCCGCGCGGGCCTCCTCGGCCTCGCTCTGCAGACGCTGCCTGGCCTCGCTCGCGACCCGCTCGGCCTCCGCGCGGGCGGCGGCCAGGGCCTGCTCGGCCTCGGCGCGGGACTCGTCGAGCAGCCGGCGCGCCTGGGACTCGGTGCGGGCGCGCAGCTGCTCGGCCCAGGCCACGTTCTCGTTGACGTGCGACTCGACGGTCTGCCGGCGCTCGGCAAGCTCCTGGTCCAGCTGCTGGCGGCGGGTGACCGCCTCCTGGTGCAGCTCGGCCTGCAGCCGGGCGGCCTGCTCCGCGTGCTCCTGGAGGATGCGCTGCGTCTGGGCACGGGCCTGGCTGAGCTCGCGCTCGGCGTCCTGACGCAGCTGGTCGGCCTGGATCTGCGCGTTCCGCAGCAGCTGCTCGGCCTGGTAGCCGATGTCACCGCCGTCGAAGGAGGGCCGGGACATGATGGTGCGGCGCGCCTCGTGCAGCTTGGCGCGCAGCACCTCGACCTGGTAGCCGAGGTCCTCGGCGTGCTGGATCGCCTTTTCCCGCTCGGTCTTCAGCCGCTCCATCTCGGCCTCGAACCGAGAGAGGTGGTCGACGTCAGCCGCCGGCTCTCGCTCCTGGCGTTCGTAGCCCCGCACTGCGCGGTCCCATCCGTCCCCTGGTCGCAAGTCTGGCCAAACGAGCTCCGTCCATCCGCCGAACGGGGCCCCCGGGGAATGGTGTCAGATCAACGGCGGAGCATGGGCTGCTGCCCCGACGCTCGCCCCCCGAAACCCGGACCCCGGCGTGCGGTCACCCCCCTGGAAAGCGGCGACCGCCCCCAACCCTACCGGCCCATATGTACGGGGGTCAGTGCTCAGGTGACTCAACAGGCGCGGAAGTGACCAGTTCTGTCAGAACGCCGTGGCAGTCCTTCGGGTGCAGGAACGTGATTCGTGACCCCATGGAGCCGCGCCGGGGCTCTTCGTACAGAACGCGTACGCCCTTTTCCTTGATGTCGGCCGCGTCGGCGTCCACATCCGCCGTGCCGAAAGCGATGTGGTGGACACCCTCGCCGTTCTTGTCGAGCCACTTGGCAACGGTCGAGTCCGGTCGCGTCGGCTCGAGAAGCTGCAGGTAGGAGGCCCCGCCGTCGGAGGTGTCGTTGATCTTGAGCATGGCCTCGCGGACGCCCTGCTCCTCGTTGACCTCGGAGTGGAACACCTCGAAGCCGTATGTGGCCCGGTAGAACTCGACGGTCTTGTCGAGATCGAAACAGGCGATTCCGATGTGGTCGATTCGCGTCAGCATGGTGTTAGTGCAGCGCGACGGGGATGGTTACGCAACGTGCCAGCGATCACACCGGCTGCCGGGTGACGGCACGGAGTGCCACTCAGTACATTCGAAGTAAACCCTCGTTCACTCCTCGGCAGTGCAGCCGGAAGGGGATCGCAGCTCATGTCTGGATCGAACAGCACGACCTCGGTGATCGTCGCGGGGGCGCGTACGCCCATGGGACGGCTGCTGGGCTCCCTCAAGTCCTTCTCCGGAGCCGACCTCGGCGGCTTCGCGATCAAGGCCGCCCTCGACCGTGCGGGGATCGGTGGCGACCAGGTGCAGTACGTGATCATGGGCCAGGTGCTGCAGGCCGGGGCGGGGCAGATCCCGGCACGCCAGGCCGCCGTCAAGGCGGGCATCCCCATGAACGTCCCGGCACTGACCGTCAACAAGGTGTGTCTGTCCGGCCTCGACGCCATCGCGCTCGCCGACCAGCTGATCCGCGCCGGCGAGTTCGACGTGATCGTCGCGGGCGGCCAGGAGTCCATGACCAACGCGCCCCACCTGCTGCCGAAGTCCCGCGAGGGCTTCAAGTACGGCGCGATCGAGATGCTCGACGCGATGGCGTACGACGGCCTGACCGACGCCTTCGAGAACATCGCCATGGGCGAGTCCACGGAGAAGCACAACACCCGCCTGGGCATCCAGCGCCCCGAGCAGGACGAGATCGCCGCCCTGTCCCACCAGCGGGCGGCCGCCGCGCAGAAGAACGGCATCTTCGAGGCCGAGATCACCCCGGTGGAGATCCCGCAGCGCAAGGGCGAGCCGGTCCTGTTCAGCAAGGACGAGGGCATCCGCGGCGACACGACGGCGGAGTCCCTGGGCAAGCTGCGCCCGGCCTTCACCAGGGACGGCACGATCACGGCCGGTTCCTCCTCGCAGATCTCCGACGGTGCGGCGGCCGTGGTCGTGATGAGCAAGGCCAAGGCGCAGGAGCTGGGCCTGGACTGGATCGCCGAGATCGGCGCCCACGGCAATGTGGCGGGCCCGGACAACTCGCTCCAGTCGCAGCCGTCCAACGCGATCCTGCACGCCCTGAAGAAGGAGGGCCTGGGGGTCGAGGACCTGGACCTCATCGAGATCAACGAGGCCTTCGCCGCGGTGGCGGTGCAGTCAATGAAGGACCTCGGAGTTTCAACGGAAAAGGTGAATGTCAACGGCGGCGCGATCGCCCTGGGCCACCCCATCGGCATGTCCGGTGCCCGGCTCGTGCTGCATCTGGCGCTGGAACTCAAGCGCCGGGGCGGCGGTGTGGGTGCGGCCGCGCTGTGCGGTGGCGGCGGTCAGGGTGACGCACTGATCGTGCGGGTACCCAAGGCCTGAGCCCTTTCTCCACGTACTTCTCTGAACGGAGCTGTGATGCAGGACGTCTCCACACTCGTCGCCCAGGCGAGGGAAGGCCGGCCGCGGGCCGTGGCCCGGCTGATCTCCCTGGTGGAGGGGGCGTCCCCGCAGCTCAGGGAGGTCATGGAGACGCTCGCTCCGCTGACGGGCAATGCGTATGTGGTGGGCCTGACCGGCTCGCCGGGTGTCGGCAAGTCGACCTCCACGTCCGCGCTCGTCACGGCGTATCGCAAGCAGGGCAGGCGGGTCGGCGTCCTGGCCGTCGACCCGTCGTCCCCCTTCTCCGGCGGCGCCCTGCTCGGCGACCGGGTGCGGATGTCGGAGCACGCCTCCGACCCCGGGGTGTACATCCGCTCGATGGCGACCCGCGGCCATCTGGGCGGGCTCGCGTGGGCCGCTCCGCAGGCGATCCGGGTGCTGGACGCGGCGGGCTGCGACGTGATCCTGGTCGAGACGGTGGGTGTCGGCCAGTCGGAGGTCGAGATCGCCTCCCAGGCGGACACGAGCGTCGTCCTGCTGGCCCCCGGCATGGGCGACGGCATCCAGGCGGCGAAGGCCGGAATCCTGGAGATCGGTGACGTCTACGTCGTCAACAAGGCCGACCGCGACGGCGCGGACGCCACGGCCCGCGAGCTCAACCACATGCTGGGCCTGGGCGAGTCCCGCAGCCCGGGCGACTGGCGCCCGCCGATCGTCAAGACGGTCGCCGCGCGTGCCGAGGGCGTCGACGAGGTCGTCGAGGCCCTGGAGAAGCACCGCGCATGGATGGAGGAGCGGGGCGTACTGGCGGAACGCCGCCTGGCCCGCGCCTCCCGCGAGGTGGAGACCATCGCCGTGACGGCCCTGCGCGAACGCATCGGCGACCTGCACGGCGACCGCCGGCTGAGCGCGCTGGCGGAGCGGATCGTGGCCGGGGACCTGGACCCCTACCGTGCGGCGGACGAACTGGTGGCGGGGCTGACGCAGGGCTGAGGCGTTCTCCTGCGTGGCCAACTCCCGGCCCGCGCTGTTACGTTGATTTGCATGTACCTCCTCTTGGCATAGGGCACGCCCAGGCCCGCGTACGGCGAGCGGCAGTCGACCGACGAACCGACTGACCGACCGCTCGGCCGACGCGGCGATCCGACGTCCCCTT
The DNA here is from genome assembly GCF_039532765.1 of Streptomyces longisporus. NCBI lineage: Bacteria > Bacillati > Actinomycetota > Actinomycetes > Kitasatosporales > Streptomycetaceae > Streptomyces > Streptomyces longisporus. The sequence continues at coordinate 47,168 of NZ_BAAASG010000003.1, read as the reverse complement.
TTCCGCCTCGAGCCGAGGAACTCCCGTGTCTTCCACGCCAGTGGGACGGCCGTCGTATGCCGCCGTCCTCCGCATTCCGCATGCCCGCCGCACCTTCGCAGCCGCCCTGCTCGGCAGGCTGTCATACGGCATCGTCCCCCTGTCGGTGATGCTCGCCGTGAACCGCGCCTCGGGGTCGTACACGGTGGCGGGCACCGTCATGGCGCTGTTCGGCGCCACCAGCGTCTTCCTGTCGCCCGCCCGGGCCGCCCTGATCGACCGGCACGGGCCGCGCCGCACACTCGTCCCGATGGTCACGGCGTACGCGGCCCTGCTGGTGCTGCTCACGCTGCTCGTCCGGCGCCCCGGTGCCGTCTCACCGCTCGTCCTGGGCGCCGTGACCGCCGCGGCGGGCGCCTGCACCCCTCCACTGGGCCCGACGATGCGCGCCGTCTGGGGCAGGCTCGCCCCGGACCGCGCCCTGCTGCAGCGCGCCTACAGCCTCGACGGCGTCGCCGAGGAACTCCTCTTCGTCTCGGGCCCCCTCCTGGTCGGCATCCTCACGGCCTTCGCCCCACCAACGGCCGGCATCGCCCTCGGAACCTTCCTGATCGTGGCGGGCACGGCCGGTTTCACCACATCACCGGCTGTCGGGGCGATGAGACCCGCCGAGGCGGGCACGGGGCGGCGCGGGGGCAGGCGGGGCGGGGGCGTGGGGCGGGTTCCGGGCGGGCGGGGTGTGTTGTGGGGGATTCTGCAGCCCGTTGTCGCCGCCGGTGGTGTGGGGCTGACGCTGGGGGTGGTGGATCTGGTGGTGGTGGCCTTTGTGGAACAGCGGCACTACGGGGAGGGGGCTGCGGCCTGGGCCCTGGCTGCGTTGGCCGCCGGGAGTGCCGTCGGCGGTCTGGTCAACGGGGCTGTCCACTGGCGTGTCCCGGCCCCGGGGCGGCTGCCCCTGGCGGCGGCGGGCCTCGGAGTGGCGTTGCTCGGCGCCGGGTTCGCCCCCGGGCTCGGCACGCTCGCCGTCGCGCTGGCGGTCGCGGGATTGTTTGTCTCGCCGGCGCTGACCACCGCCTATCTGATCGCCGATGACGCGGCGGCGCCTCAGGCGCGGGTCCGGGCCGGTGCCTGGGTCAACACCGGTGTGAACGCGGGCAGTACGGTCGGAGCGGCCGTCGCGGGGCCCCTGGTGGGCGGGCTGCCGACCGCGCTGTGCTTCGCGGCGGCCGGCACGGCGGCCCTGCTGACGGCCCTCGCGACGGTGCGGCGCAGCCGTGGGGGGAGCACCCCTCGGGCAGTGCCGGAGCGGGGCGACGCGGAGAGCGTCCCCGCCGCCTGACGGGCCGTCGGCCGGCAGACACGACCCCGCGGGACGCACCGGCAGCGGGCCCCGTTCGGACTCCGCCCGCCGTTTGCGCCGTAGGACCGCTAGGGACGCCCCCGCTGCCCGCGCAGGTGCTCAGCGATGGGCTTCAGGGCCTTGTCGAGCTCCGCCATGGCCTCGGGGGACAGCAGGTCGATGAAGTGCCTGCGCACGGACGACACATGGTGCGGGGCGACCTTCTTCATCGTCTCCATGCCGTGGTCCGTGAGGACCGCATAGAGCCCGCGGCGGTCGGACTCGCAGTTCTCACGGCGGACCAGGTTCGCGTTCTCCATCCGGGTGATCTGGTGGGAGAGGCGGCTCTTGGACTGGAGGGTGGCGGACGCGAGGTCGCTCATCCGCATCCGTACGTCCTCCGACTCCGAGAGGTTCACCAGGATCTCGTAGTCGTTCATCGTCAGTCCGAACGGCTGCAGGTCCCTCTCGAGCTGGTACGTCAACAGCCTGTTGACCTCCAGGTGGGTGCGCCAGGCGCACTGCTCCGCATCGGTCAGCCAGCGCGTGGCCGTCTCGGTCTCCATGAATGAAGTCTACCTAAAATGTTGAAAGGCGAACTAGTGAGGGTGGTGTGGTGTCGGCGTGCACACGTTCGACGTCACACTCCGCAGACTACCGCTCACAGCCCGAAGCGACGCTGGAGGTCTCCCAGCTGTCCGGGAAGGCGCGGTGTGCCGGCTTGCTGTGAAGGGCCCATGTGTGCCCCGCCGCCACCGGGCACGCCGGGCTCCGGTGGAACCGCCCCCGTGGCCTGCTCGGCCATGAGGGTTTCCGAGGACTGGAGCAGGACGGTGCCGGCCCCTACGAACTCGAACTGGTGCTCCTCCCCGGAGGCCCCGCCGAGGCCCGTCATCGCACGTAGACCGCCCATTACGCCCGTCAGGTAACCGTGGTCGTAGTGGTGGCACGGTGACGGGCAGTCGGCCCAGCCGACGAGCGCCTGCGGGTCCACCCGGATCGGCGGTTCCATGAACACCACCGGACCGTTAGATGCGGCCACGAACTTTCCGGTTCCGATGAGTGTCAGAAAACCCGGCACGATTGATTGCTTGAGCGCGAGACTTGGCTGAAAAGCGAGCAGATTGCCCGAGCGAATGGTCAGATTGCCGTTGTCCAGGTCGTACGAGTTCACATCGAAGGCCCGGTCGGCGAGGAGCATCTTGCCCGAGCCCTCCGCCACCACCCAGTCGCTCGCATGCAGTGGCGAATGAAAGGACGTACGGACAAGACGGTCGAGTCGGCCGTGCCCGATGCCGTTGAACTCCATCGAGCCGTAGTAGGCGATCATCTTCCCCTTCTGCAGGAACCACTGGCTCCCCTTGAGCTCCACGCAGAAGGTGTACTTGTTGACGTTGTCGTCCACCGGCAGCGTCATCGGGTCGAAGACCGTCGGGCCGCCCGGAGTCCCGTACGCGCTCACAGCTTCTCCTCCGAGGCCTGGACATACACCGTGCCGTTGCCGCTGAGCTCCAGCTGGAAGGCCTCGCCGGAGCCGCGTCCCACCATGTCGCGCCAGCCCAGCGCCGCGGACAGCTTGTTGCGGACGTCCCCGTGGTGCGCGACGTACGCCTGCGGGTCGACGTGCACGGGCCGCTGGGGGGTGATCGGGATCTCGAAGACTCCGCCGTGGGCCATCACGGCCACCGAGCCGTGTCCCTTGAGAGTGGTCGTGAACAGCCCCTGGCCGGTGACCTGGCCGCGGACCATGCCCATGACCCCGCCCTGCGAGCCCATGAACATCGTGCCCTGCTGGAGCGTGCCCTCGAAGGCGAGCAGCCGGTCCGCCTCCACGTAGAGGGTGTCGCCGGTGAGGTTGATCACGTGGACGTGGTGACCGCCGTGCCCGAACATCACCGTGCCGTTGCCCTCGACGCTCATCAGGGGAGTGGCCTCGTTCGCGACCCGGCGCCCGATCATCGACATGATCCCGCCCTGGCCGCCCTGGATGTTGGGCGTGAAGGAGACCTCGCCCTTGTAGGCGAGCATCGCGCCGCGCTGACTGAACAGCCGCTGGCCGGGCAGCACCGTCGCCTCGACCATCTTGGAGTTGATCTCACGGAAGGGCATGTCACACATCCCCCGCGATCGTGTTCCGCTCGCTCGGCTGTACGTACACCAGCCCGTCCCCCTCGAACCGGATCTGGAAGGCCTCGCCGCCGCCCTCTCCGAAGAACGTGCGGAACGTCACACCGGACTGGAAGGACTGCCGCAGATTCCCCTGGTGCGCGATGTAGGCACCGGGGTCGACCGTGAGCGGGTACTGCGCGCTCACCCGCAGCACCACCGCCGGGCCGTCCGACATGATCGCCGCCTGGCCGTGGCCCTCGACGGTCGTCGTGAACAGCCCGTTGCCCTGCGACGCGCCGCGCAGGCCGGTGAAGGTCGTACCGGTCCTCAGGCCGGCGTCGGTCGCGAGCAGATTGCTCGACTCCACATACAGCTTGTCCCCCTGGAGACTCACGAGGTTGATCTCGGAGGCCCGGTCCGCGAACCAGCACGTCCCGTGCCCCTTCACCTCCATCACCGTCATCTGCTCACCGGTGAGCCGCCGGGTCACCATGCCCCGGATGCCCTCACCGCCGCCGGTCATCTTCTTGAAGGCCATCTGCCCGTCGTACGCGACCATCGAGCCGTTCTTCGCCTTCACGGCGTCCCCGGTCATGTCGACGGCGAGCACCTTGCTGCCTTGAAGTCGAAACATCGCCACGCTGCGAAAGGTAGCCGTCGGGTGGGTGCGGCGCACAGGGCCCGTGGGTGGAGAAGCACCCTGAGCGCACCCCTAGGGGAACCGTTTGTCACAATGGGCGGACGCTTGTGCTTCCGTTCACAAAGAGCGATCCGTCTCTGACCGAAGGTGACCCGTGGACATCAAGACCGCCACCGCCCTCCGCCGCCTGCGCCTCGTCTCGGCTCCCGAGGCCGTGTCCTTCCTCCTGCTGCTGGTCTGCTCCGTGCTGAAGCGGACCACGGACTTCAATGCGGTGCCGGTGATGGGCATGGTCCACGGCGTCCTGTTCATCCTGTACGTGATCTTCTGGGCCGACGCCTGGAACCGTACGAAGTGGGACAAGAAGACCGCGGGGCTCTACTTCCTCCTCTCCGTTCTGCCGACCGGCGGTTTCTTCGCCGAGCGCAAGCTCAAGCGCGCCGCCGAGGATGCCGTCATCGCCTCCCGTGCCCGCCAGGAAGGAATCGTGAACGCATGATCGTCGCCTTCTCCGTGACACCGCTCGGCGTCGGCGACGACGTGGGGGAGTACGTCGCCGACGCCGTCCGCGTCGTCCGCGAGTCCGGCCTGCCCAACCGCACCGACGCGATGTTCACGAGCATCGAGGGCGAGTGGGACCAGGTGATGGAGGTGGTCAAGCGTGCCGTCGCCGCCGTCGAGGAGCGGGCGCCCCGGGTGTCCCTGGTCCTGAAGGCAGACATCCGCCCCGGAGTGACCGACGCTCTCACCGCCAAGGTGGAGACGGTGGAGCGGTACCTCGCCGGCTAGGGCCGAACTGCTCATGGTGGGGCGGGAGATGCGGCCGTCCCACCCGCCTGGACGTCTCCAGGTCGCCCTGCCCCCGAAACTCCAGTTGTGTAGGGGGTGATCGGTACTCCTCTGCCGATCACACCTCACTCACTGGAGGGCGCCGTGCAGTCGGAGGGCTACGCATACGACACCCACAGCCGACTGGCCGGACCTCTCACGGAGCCCAGCGACGCCTCGTACCAGGTGCAGTACACCTCGCTGCTGTCCAGCGAGCCGCGCCGAATACAGGCCGTCCTGCTGATGACCCTCGCGCCGCTGCTCACCGGCACGCTACTGGTCTACCTCGTCTGGCCCACGCACTGGGTGGAGCGCGACGGCGGGGAGAGCTGGCTGGTCGGGCTCGATGTCACGATGCTCATATCCATCGGGCTCATCGAGTTCTTCATGGTGGTCAACGTCGCCTCCGTCGCCCACGCCACGCTGGTCGCCCGTGACCCCGTCCCGGTCGTCCCCGAAGCCGGTACCCGCGTCGCCTTCCTCACCACGTACGTCCCCGGCAAGGAACCCCTCTCGATGGTCCGCGCCACCCTCGAGGGAGCCGTCCGGATCACCCACGCCGGGCCCGGCAGCGTCCTCGACGTCTGGCTCCTCGACGAGGGCGACGACGAACAGGCGAAGGCCCTGTGCGCGGAGCTCGGGGTCCGGCACTTCACCCGGCGCGGCGTTGCGCAGTGGAACCAGGACCACGGCCCCCACAAGGCCCTGACCAAGCACGGCAACTACAACGCCTGGATCGCCATGCACGGCGACGAGTACGACTTCTTCGCCTCCGTCGACACGGACCACGTCCCGCGCCCCAACTTCCTGGAGCGGATGATGGGTTACTTCCGGGACCCCGACGTCGCCTTCGTGGTCGGTCCCCAGGTGTACGGGAACTATGCCGACCATCCCGTCACCAAGGCCGCCGAGTCGCAGCAGTTCCTCTTCCACGCGCTGATCCAGCGGGCCGGGAACCGGTATCGCTCGCCCATGTTCGTCGGTACGAACAACGTGGTGCGGATCGCCGCCGTGAAGCAGATAGGCGGGCTGTACGACTCCATCACCGAGGACATGGCCACCGGCTTCGAGATACACCAGCGGCGCAATCCCGCAACCGGCAACCACTGGCGGTCCGTGTACACACCGGACGTACTCGCCGTCGGGGAGGGGCCCGCCTCCTGGACCGACTTCTTCACGCAGCAGATGCGCTGGTCGCGGGGGACCTACGAGACGCTGTTCAAGCAGTACCGAAGAGCGCTGTTCAGGATGCCTCCGGGGCGGCTGTTCTCGTACACCCTGATGCTCGTCTACTACCCGATGACGGCCGTCAACTGGCTTCTGGGCATCCTCAGTTGTGTCCTCTTCCTCTGGTTCGGCGCCTCCGGCACGCAGGTCGCCTCCTCGGTGTGGCTGATGCTCTACAGCGATGCCGCCGCCCTGCAGGTCGGGCTGTATCTGTGGAACCGGCGGCACAACATCTCGCCCCATGAGCCGGAGGGCTCCGGCGGGCTCGCCGGCATGGCCATGTCGGCCCTGGCGGCGCCGATCTACCTCAAGTCCTTCGGTGAGGCGCTCGTCCGCCGGCCCAGCAGGTTCGTCGTGACCCCCAAGGGCGCGGACGCCAGTGCCGACCGGCTGCTCACCTTCCGTATCCACCTCTTCTGGGCGATCCTCCTCGCGACCTCCCTGGCCGCCTCGGTCGTCCTGGACCACACCCATGCGGCCATGCGCACCTGGGCGGTCCTGGCCATGGTCATCGCCCTCGCACCGGTAGCGGTGTGGTGCTCCACGCTCCTGAAGGAGCGGCGGGAGCGGCAGGCACCGCACCGGACCACACGTGCCGTCGACGGCACGGAGCCCGCCCTCGCCACCAGCGGCGCGGTTTCCCCGGTCTCCGGAACCACGACAGGAGGCAGCTAGCACCATGGCCCGGAACGCTGAGAACAAGTACCGCAGGAGCCCCCAGAACAGGACGACCAGAAGGGCTGTCCTCGGGATCGGGGGCATCATGGTCCTGGCCGGTCTCAACGCCCCTGCCGCGGTGGAGTTCGCGGGTGAGGAGTACCACGAGTACAAGATCGCCCAGCCCGAGTACCAGGCGAAGTACGGCTCCTGGCAGCGGGTCGACATCCCCGCGAAGTACCGCACCAACGCCATCCACGCGGCGCTCCTGCACACCGGCAAGGTGCTGATCGTCGCCGGGTCGGGCAACGAGCAGAAGAAGTTCAACGCCGGGTCCTTCGACACCGTCCTGTGGGACCCGAAGGCGAACACCTTCAAGAAGATCCCGACCCCCGCCGACTTCTTCTGCTCCGGCCACACCCAGCTCCCGGACGGGCGGCTCCTCGTGGCCGGCGGCACCGCCCGCTACGAACTGCTCGACGGCGAGGTCAAACGGGCCGGCGGCGGTATGCGGATCAAGAACGAGAACCCCCTGAAGTCGGTCTTCCTGAAGAAGGGCACCCGCTTCCGCTCGCCCGCGGGCGTCGAGTACGTCAGCAGCTTCGACGTCACCGTCCCCAAGGCGAAACCCGCAGCCGGCGCGGCAGCCGGGCCGACCGGCGCGGTGCGGCCCGGGCAGGCCCCCGCTCCGGCGCCGGTGGTGGCGGGCGAGGCCCGGGTCTTCGTCGAGGCCGTCGAGGCCGGTCCGCTGTCCGTCACCGAGAAGCAGGCGCAGTACGACATCGTCGGGCTGACCGGCAAGGACGCGGCCAACACCTACGGGCTGAGCGAGAAGATCACCCTCGACAAGCAGGACTTCCAGGGCATCCGCACCGCCTACGAGTTCGACCCCGTGGCCGAGCGGTATGTGCCCGTCGACCCGATGCAGAAGGCCCGCTGGTACCCGACGCTGGTCGGGCTCGACGACGGGCGCGTGCTCGCCGTCTCGGGCCTGGACGACGTCGGCATGATCGACCCCGGGGACAACGAGATCTACGACCCGAGGACCAAGAAGTGGTCGCCCGGCCCGAAGCGGTACTTCCCGACGTACCCCGCACTCTTCCTGACCAAGGGCGGCAAGCTCTTCTACACCTCCTCCAACGCCGGTTACGGCCCTGCCGACCAGGGGCGGGAGCCGGGGCTGTGGGACCTGAAGACCAACACCTTCCGGAAGGTTCCGGGGCTGCGCGACCCCGACGAGACGGAGACCTCCTCCTCCGTGCTGCTGCCGCCGGCGCAGGACCAGAAGGTGATGATCCTGGGCGGCGGAGGCGTCGGCGAGTCCAGGAGGTCGACCCCGCGCACGGCCGTCGTCGATCTCAAGCAGGACAACCCGGTCTTCAAGGACGGGCCCGACCTGCCCCAGGGCACGCGGTACCTGAACAGCGTGATCATGCCGGACGACTCGGTGTTCACCACCAACGGCTCCGAGGACTACCGCGGCCGCAGTGCCAGCAACATCTTCAAGGCGCAGTTCTACGACCCGAAGAGCAACGCCTTCCGTGAGGCGGCCGCGCCCACCGTCGGCCGCAACTACCACTCCGAGGCGCTGCTGCTGCCCGACGGCCGGGTCGCCACCTTCGGCTCCGACCCGCTCTTCGACGACCAGCAGAACACCAAGCTCGGCCACTTCGAGCAGCGCATGGAGGTCTTCACCCCGCCCGCGCTGCACAGGAACGGCGAGATGCGCCCCGTGCTGGAGGGCGGCCCACGGGAGCTCGGCAAGGACCGCCGCGCCACCTACCGCACCGACCACCCCGAACGGGTGGTGAAGGCCCGGCTCATGCGGCCCAGCGCGGTCACCCACACCACCGACGTCGAGCAGCGCTCCATCGAGCTCGGCCTGACCAAGGACGCGCACTCGGTGACGGTCGCCGTACCGGACGACCCGGCCCTGGTACCGCCCGGCTGGTACATGCTGTTCGTGACGGACGCGCAGGGCACGCCCTCCGAGGCCAGATGGATCCAGGTGAAGTGACCGCCCGGCCCGATGCCCCGAACGGCGGCTACGGCTTGGAGTTGCGTGCCAGCTCCAGGGCGTACTCCGGCCACCACTTCCCCGCGGCCGGCCCGCTCCCGCAGGTCCCGTCGGACTCCCCGGGCCGCTTGATCCACAGGTAGGCGTCGAGGATGGGGTCGCCGGTGTCGGTCGTCGGGCGGGTGCCCAGCGCGCGGCCGGGCGGGTTGCACCAGGCGCCGGGCAGCGGGCCGTTGCCGTTGCGGCTGGTGTCGACGACGAAGTGCTTGCCGCCGAGGTCGGCGGAGAGCTCCAGGCCGTACGCCTCGGTGAGCTCGTCCGTCTGGAAGTTGGAGACGTTGAGGGAGAACCCGTCCGCCTTCTCGATGCCGGCCTGCTTCAGCGGGTCGACCAGCTTCCACGGATCGCGGATCCAGGCCGGGTTCCCCGCGTCCAGGTACACCTTGGTGTTCGGCTGCTGTTTCAGGCGGACGACCGCCTCGTTCAGCAGCTGCTCGCGCTCGTCGTGGTAGCCGGCCGGTGTGCAGCCGTCCACGATGTGGGCGACCGCGTCCGGTTCGAGGACGACCAGGGCCTTGCCGTCGCCGAGCGCGTCCGCGAACTTGCCGATCCACTCCCGGTAGGCGTCCGCGTCGGCCGCGCCGCCCGCGGAGTGCTGGCCGCAGTCGCGGTGCGGGATGTCGTACGCCACGAAGAGCGCCGTGCGGTTCTCCTCGGCCGCGGCCTCGATGGCCGCCTTCACGATGGGGCCCGGGTCGATCTCGCCGGGCGGCCACAGCGCCTGGGGTTCGTCCGCGATCCGCTTGAGCAGGTGCGCGTCCTGGGCGCGGCCAGCCCGCCGCCACTCCTTGATCTGCTTGGCGGCCGGGCTGTCCGGGTCGACCCAGAAGTCCAGGGCGCCCGCCCGGGCCGCCTTCTTCGAGGCGCTGCCCGCCGCGGCGGCCGTGTCGATGCCGGACGGGGACGAGCAGCCCGCCGCAAGCCCGAGGACCGCGACGGCCGCGAAGATGTGGATCAGCCGGGACATGCAGCTCCCTGGGGCGAAGGTGACATTTACTGATGATTCGTCAGTAATCGTTGCACAAGGGATTTCAGGCTGCAGGGTTCGACATGGCAGCCGTGGGACGGGTCGGGAGTCCGACGGCACCTCTCGGGGGCGGGGTCGGCGTACACGCCGGGCCCGGACCAGTGGTTCGTGCGGGTCGCGCCCGAGGGGCGCGTCGCGGAGTTCGCGGGGGTGCCGGCCGGCGTGGCGGGGGCCGGAGCGCTGGGCGCGGCGTGCTGCGTACTGCTCGCGCTGGACGCCCGGCGGACCGAAAGGCGAGACGGGGCTGACCAGCATGTGACCGGCCGGTAAGGTCGGTTCCGTGCCGAAGCCGCTCAGTCTTCCTTTCGACCCGATCGCCCGCGCCGACGAACTCTGGAAGCAGCGCTGGGGGAACGTGCCGTCCATGGCCGCCATCACCTCGATCATGCGCGCACACCAGATCCTGCTCGCCGAGGTCGACGCGGTGGTCAAGCCGTACGGACTGACGTTCGCGCGGTACGAGGCGCTGGTACTGCTCACCTTCTCCAAGGAGGGCGAGCTGACCATGTCGAAGATCGGTGAGCGGCTCATGGTGCACCCCACCTCGGTGACGAACACCGTCGACCGCCTGGTGAAGTCGGGCCTGGTGGCCAAGCGCCCCAACCCCAATGACGGGCGCGGCACCCTCGCCTCCATCACCGACAAGGGCCGCGAGGTCGTCGAGGCGGCCACCCGGGACCTGATGGCGATGGACTTCGGGCTCGGTGCGTACGACGCCGAGGAGTGCGCGGAGATCTTCGCGATGCTGCGGCCGCTGCGGGTGGCGGCGAACGACTTCGCCGAGGACTGACCCGGCCCAAGATCTCCCGGAACGGGCGGTTACGCTCGACGCCATGAAGAAGAGCGTGCTGACCCGCTACCGCGTCATGGCCTACGTCACCGGCGTCCTGCTGGTCCTGTTGTGCCTGAGCATGATCGCCAAGTACGGCCTGGACGTCAGCGGCGCCGCGGACTTCACCCGCGTCGTCGCCATCGCGCACGGCTGGCTCTACGTGGTCTATCTGATCTTCGCCTTCGACCTGGGCTCCAAGGCGAAGTGGCCGGTCGGCAAGCAGCTGTGGGTGCTGCTCGCCGGGACGATCCCGACGGCCGCCTTCTTCGTCGAGCGGAAGATCAGCCACGAGCTGGAGACGAAGCTCACCGAGGGCTCGCCCGCGGTCGCCAAGGTGTAGCGGCCGGCGCCTCCGTGAACCGAGGGCGGAGGGCCGCCCTCGGGCTCCCCTCGACATTTACTAGGACGTCCAAGTAAATTCGAGGGTATGGACGCTGACGCCATCGAGGAGGGCCGCCGTCGCTGGCAGGCCCGGTACGACGCTTCGCGCAAGCGTGAGGCCGACTTCACCACGCTCTCCGGGGATCCCGTGGAGCCCGTGTACGGGCCCCGGCCTGGAGACGCGTATGCCGGCTTCGAGCGGATCGGGTGGCCGGGGGAGTACCCCTTCACGCGCGGGCTGTATTCGACCGGCTATCGAGGGCGTACGTGGACCATCCGGCAGTTCGCCGGGTTCGGGAACGCCGAGCAGACCAACGAGCGCTACAAGATGATCCTCGCCAACGGCGGGGGCGGTCTGTCCGTCGCCTTCGACATGCCGACCCTCATGGGGCGCGACTCCGACGATCCGCGCTCGCTCGGCGAGGTCGGGCACTGCGGGGTCGCCATCGACTCCGCCGCCGACATGGAGGTCCTGTTCAAGGACATCCCGCTGGGGGACGTCACCACCTCCATGACCATCAGCGGGCCCGCCGTGCCCGTGTTCTGCATGTACCTCGTCGCCGCCGAGCGGCAGGGTGTCGATCCGCGGGTGCTCAACGGCACGCTCCAGACCGACATCTTCAAGGAGTACATCGCCCAGAAGGAGTGGCTCTTCCAGCCGGAGCCCCATCTGCGGCTGATCGGCGACCTGATGGAGTACTGCGCCGCCGGCATCCCCGCCTACAAGCCGCTGTCCGTCTCCGGCTACCACATCCGGGAGGCCGGGGCGACGGCCGCGCAGGAGCTGGCGTACACGCTGGCCGACGGGTTCGGGTACGTGGAGCTGGGGCTCTCCCGCGGGCTGGACGTGGACGTCTTCGCGCCGGGGCTGTCCTTCTTCTTCGACGCGCACGTCGACTTCTTCGAGGAGATCGCCAAGTTCCGTGCGGCGCGGCGCATTTGGGCGCGCTGGATGCGGGACGTGTACGGGGCGAAGTCCGAGAAGGCGCAGTGGCTGCGCTTCCACACCCAGACCGCCGGTGTCTCCCTGACCGCCCAGCAGCCGTACAACAACGTCGTGCGTACGGCCGTGGAGGCGCTCGCCGCGGTGCTCGGCGGGACCAACTCGCTGCACACCAACGCCCTGGACGAGACCCTCGCGCTGCCGAGTGAGCAGGCGGCGGAGATCGCGCTGCGCACCCAGCAGGTGCTGATGGAGGAGACCGGGGTCGCCAATGTGGCCGATCCGCTGGGCGGTTCGTGGTTCGTCGAGCAGCTGACGGACCGGATCGAGGCGGACGCGGAGAAGATCTTCGAGCAGATCAAGGAGCGGGGGCTGCGGGCCCATCCGGACGGGCAGCACCCGATCGGGCCCATCACCTCCGGGATCCTGCGCGGGATCGAGGACGGCTGGTTCACCGGCGAGATCGCCGAGTCGGCCTTCCGGTACCAGCAGGCCCTGGAGAAGGGCGACAAGCGGGTCGTCGGGGTGAACGTCCACCACGGGTCCGTCACCGGGGATCTGGAGATCCTGCGGGTCAGCCATGAGGTGGAGCGGGAGCAGGTGCGGGTGCTGGGCGACCGCAGGGCCGCGCGGGACGAGGCCGGGGTGCGGGCGGCCCTGGACGCCATGCTCGCCGCCGCCCGTTCGGGCACCAACATGATCGAGCCCATGCTGGACGCCGTACGCGCCGAGGCGACCCTGGGCGAGATCTGCGGGGTGCTGCGGGACGAGTGGGGGGTGTACACCGAGCCGGCGGGATTCTGAACGCCTACCCCGCAGAAGCGTTTATAAAAATGTGACCTGCCTCCTTTTCCGCGATCGTTCCCGTGCATAGCATCGGCCCGTCGAGTCCACCGATGCTCAGGGGAACTGACGGTGCGTAGGTTTTTCAGACCCAGAGTGGTACGGGCCGCGCTCGCGGTCGCGGTGGCCATGCTGCCGTGCGCCGCGCTCGTGCCGGTCGCGTCCGCGCATTCCGTTGCGCCGCCGGTGAACCCGGTGGCGCAACGGCTGGACGCGTACTGGAACCCGGCCCGGCTGACGGCCGCGCTGCCCGTCGACACCGGCCTGGACAAGGACTCCGTCTACTCCACCGCCCCGGACACCGGCGCCGCCGCCTCCTCCGCGGTGGACGGCCCCATGCCCGGCGAGTTCATCCCGCCCAGCCACAGCTTCGACGGCATCCCCCAGACCGGCACCTTCTTCTGGACCGACACCAGCGGCACCGGGCGCACCTGCAGCGGTTCCGTGGTGCGCAGCCCGGGCCACGACCTGGTGCTGAGCGCGGGCCACTGTCTGAGGGGGTACTCCGGCGCCTCCCCGCGCCGCAATCTGGCCTTCGTGCCGCAGTACCACGACGGACTCAAGCCGTTCGGCGTGTTCCCGGTCCGGGTCAACGGCGTGTACGTGCCGCAGCAGTACTACGACCTGAAGGAGCACGCCGGCGCCCAGTACGACTACGGCTTCGCCGTCACCGAGCCCAACCAGGACGGCAAGCTGGTGCAGGACGCGGCCGGCGCGGTGCAGTTGCTCACCGACACGGGGTACCACCACGCCCCGGTGCGGCTGATCGGCTACCCGGGGGGCGCGGACAAGCCGCTGGAGTGCTGGAGCCGCACCACCCGTTACGACAGCGACGACCCGGACGAGCCCGGCAGCTATCCGCGCATCGCCTGCGACGCCTTCGTGGACGGCACCAGCGGCGGACCGATGCTGGTGCCGTGGAAGGGCGGCTGGGCGGTGGTGGGCGTCATCGGCGGCTTCCACACCGGCGGTTACACCCCGCAGATCTCCTACAGCGCCTACTTCGGCAAGAGCGTCGGCCAGCTCTACGGCGACGCGGTCACCGGCGCCCCGCCGGCCGGTCCCTCGTCGTAGACCTCCGTAGAAGCGGACCTCGTAGAAGCGGGAGCGGCTACGGCTCCTGGGTGCCCGCTCCCAGGCCGCCCAGGAGCAGGGTCGTGAACTCGCGCACCCACTCCTCGTCCGCCGGGTGCCCGCTCACCAGGGTGCGGTGCACCACCGCGCCTGCGACCACGTCGAAGATCAGGTCGACCGTGCGGGCCGCCTCGGCGGGGTCCGTCTCCGAGGGCAGTTCGCCGCGGGTCTGGGCGCGGGCGCGGCCCTCCAGGACCAGTCTCTTCTGGCGCTCCACGATCGAGGAGCGGATGCGGTCGCGCAGGGCGTCGTCGCGGGTCGACTCTGCGACCACCGCCATCAGGCCGCTCGCGGCCTCCGGGCGGGCCAGGATCGCCGCGAACTGCAGGACCACGCCCTCGATGTCGTCGGCCAGGCTGCCGCGGTCGGGGAGGACCAGTTCGTCGAAGAGTTCGGCCACCGCGTCGACGACGAGTTCGTTCTTGCCGGACCAGCGGCGGTAGAGAGTGGTCTTTGCAACCCCCGCCCGCGTCGCGACGTCTCCCAGGGTGAGCTTGGACCAGCCCAGCTCCACCAGGGCCTCCCGGGTGGCCGCGAGGATCGCGGCGTCGGCCTCGACGCTGCGCGGGCGTCCTGAGGCGCGGGTGGCGGGGCTGCGGCTCTGCATCCCACGACCATAACCGGCAGTTCCTGTGAGGTCGTGAGGGAGATCACCAGCGGGTGGTACCGGGGAGGCACTCGGTGCCATTACGCTACGACTCGTAGCGAAAGCTCGTGAGTGACTCCACGGGCGGCAACCACTGACGTGGGGTGGGGACCCGGCGTCGAAGCAGAACGCAACAGGACCGGCTTTCTCAACGCACGTGGTCCGGGGGTTTCCCCGGAGTATGCAGCACTGATGCGCGGGAACGGGGGAGGATAGACGCATGCAGCCACGGAACATGTCCATGAGCGGAGTCGTCGACCTCGCCGCGGTGAAGGCGGCCCAGGAGGCCAAGGCGAAGGCGGAGCAGGCGCGTGCCGAAGCGGCCCGCCAGGGCGGCGGCCCGGGAGCCGTCTCCCCGGCCGATCTCGTCATCGACGTCGACGAGGCCGCCTTCGAGCGCGACGTCCTGCAGCGGTCCACCGAGGTGCCCGTCGTCATCGACTTCTGGGCCGAGTGGTGCGAGCCCTGCAAGCAGCTGAGCCCGGTCCTGGAGCGGCTCGCCGTCGAGTACAACGGCCGCTTCCTGCTCGCCAAGATCGACGTCGACGCCAACCAGATGCTGATGCAGCAGTTCGGTATCCAGGGGATCCCGGCCGTCTTCGCCGTGGTGGCGGGGCAGGCGCTGCCGCTCTTCCAGGGGGCCGCCGGCGAACAGCAGATCCGCCAGACCCTCGACCAGCTCGTGCAGGTGGCCGAGCAGCGTTTCGGCCTGACCGGTCTGACGGTCGACCCCGACGCCGAGCCGGGCGGCGGCCAGGCCGCGGCCGAGGCGGCGCCGGCCGGACCGTACGACGCGCTGCTCGAAGCGGCCGTACGGGCCCTGGACTCGGGGGACTTCGGCGGTGCGGTGCAGGCGTACAAGAACGTGCTGAGCGAGGACCCGGGCAACCCGGAGGCCAAACTGGGCCTCGCCCAGGCCGAGTTGCTGCAGCGAGTGGGCGGCCTCGACCCGCAGCAGGTGCGCAAGGACGCCGCCGAGAAGCCGGCCGACGTACAGGCGCAGATCGCGGCGGCCGATCTGGATCTGGTCGGCGGTCATGTGGAGGACGCCTTCGGGCGGCTCATCGACACCGTCCGGCGCACGGCGGGTGACGACCGCGACACGGTACGTCTGCGACTGCTGGAGCTCTTCGAGGTCGTCGGGGCGGATGATCCGCGGGTGGCGGCGGCCCGCAGGGCGCTCGCGCGAGCGCTGTTCTGACCAGTCGCTAAACACCAGGGCATGTGATGCCCGAGTGAAAGATTTGCCGAAGGAACGTCAGTGCGGCCGCGCTTTACCAAATCTTGGTAAACGCGGCCGCTGTTACTGCGAGTAAGTTCCGGCCGTTGATCTGTCGGTTTCTGTCCAGCGATCAACAGTTTTGTCCGGGCCCCTGGCTGCACCCTCCGTCGCCACCCGAGACCTGTGGGTCGTCCTTCGGTTATCCCCCCGTTACTACCCAGTAACGAAGCCCCTTGTGCGGGCGGCGAGAATGCACCACGATCGGCGACGCTCGGTCCTTTCCCGTACCCCGACAGCCGGTTGGGTCGCGGGAGTTCCTGGGTCCCCACCGAGCAGAGCCTGTGTCACTGGCACCGGCTCTTGGGCAGGGGGGTCTTCGCCGGCTCGGCGAAGCCTGTCCAGCAAGGTTGTGCGTGATGTGTGTCAGGCGCGACCAGTGGTTGTCGCTCGGGGGTGATCGCCGGTGATCGGTGCGCGGTTTGCGCCTCCGAGTGCGGGCGCTCTCCTTCCCGAGGACGTAGCACTTCTCCCATCCCTGCCCGGCTGAGCCGCCGACAGGCAGCAGTCAGGGCCAGGAGATGTACGTCCGAGAAGGAGGAAATATGGAGTCCCAGGTGCGTGGCGGGACCAGATGGAAGCGGTTCGCTGTGGTCATGGTGCCCAGCGTCGCCGCTACGGCCGCGATAGGTGTCGCCCTCGCGCAGGGCGCTCTCGCCGCGTCGTTCAGCGTGTCCGGCCAGCAGTTCAAGGTCACGGCCGACCAGCTCGAAGGTGATGGCTTCTCGCAGTACGGAGCCCTCGACTCGGGGTACAACCTCGACGGCAGCAAGACGGTCCACCCGGTCGCGGTCTCGGCGTTCAAGTCCGCGTCCATCAAGAACCTGTGCCAGTCCGTCGTCACCCCGAACATTCCGATTCTGGGTAGCGTCAGCCTGATCCTGAAGGCGGGCGGCGGTGACACGCCGGTCCAGGCCGACAACCTGTACATCGACCTGAACGACCTGTCCGCCGACGCGACGTTCACCGGCATTGACATCGGTGTGGCGGCCAAGGACGCCAGTAAGGGTCCTGGCATCAAGAGCGGTGACACCGCGAACCCGAACGGTTTCGCACAGCAGGCGGAGCACGCTTCGCTGAGCCATGTGAAGCAGACGGCGTGGGCGACCACCGCCGGAACCTTCAAGCTCAGTGGCCTGCAGATGTCCGTGCAGACGGGCACTCACGAGTGCTACTAGGCACTCGGTGACGGGCGGGGGAGCCGATGGCGCCCCCGCCCGTCCACCTTCCACCACATTCTTCACACGTACTGCAACTCACCACCACAGCACCATCACCACAGCAAAGCCGCACCAGGGAGCTGTTTTCCATGAGCGCCGAGACTCCTGCCGTACCCGCCGGCCAGTTCAGTCGCCGGAGGGTGCAGTTCCGCGCCTGGCGGGGCACGCGGCCGTTCTGGGCCGGCCTGTTCGTCATGATTGCCGGACTCCCCATCGCCTACTTCCCGTACGCCCATCTGCAGGTGGGGCATCTGACGCTGGCGATGGCCACCACTGCCGGTGCCGGGTCCCTGATCATCGGCGTGCTGCTGATCGTCCTGGGCTTCAGCCTCTGGTTCCAGAAGCACGTGCGTACCTTCGCGGGTGTCGCGGCGATCCTGCTGGGGCTGGTGTCCATCCCCGTGTCCAACCTCGGCGGCTTCGTGATTGGCTTCCTGCTCGCTCTGGTCGGCGGGGCGATGGCCGTGGCCTGGTCGCCGGGCGAGCCGCCGGCCGAGGCGGCGCAGGAGGACGCGCCCGGAGCGGGCGGTGCGCCGCAGGCGATGGACACGGACACCACCATCCTCAAGCCCGTGGTGGGCGAGCCGAACGATCTGTCAGGAACGAGCCCGGCGAACGGGGCGAACGGGAGGCACAGTGCCGGCTGACGAGGTGACCCACGGGACTGATGTGGACGAGTCCCGTGTGAGAACCGGGCCGCGCCATGCGGCACCCAAGAAGCCGCTGTTCACCAGGTTCCACATGCCGGCCGGCAAGGCGATAGCCACGGTGGCGATGCCGACCGCGGTCCTCATGGGAATGGGGTTCACGTCGTCGCTCGCGCTCGCCGCCGGCAGCGGCACCCCGTCCCCGTCCTCGAAGAGCCTGACCGCGGACGAGTACAAGAACTGTGTGGCCGCGCTGGGCGACAACGCGTCGGCCTCGCCGTCGCCGTCCGCCTCGGCGAGCTCAAGTGCCACGGCCGACAAGGCGACGCCCTCGCCCTCGTCCTCCGCCGGCACGTCCAAGGACTCCCCGGACTCGACGTCGGGCAAGACGGGTTCGTCCGGTTCGTCGGATTCAGGTTCCGGCGACAAGGCGACGCCCACCCCGTCCGCCTCGCAGAGCTCGGGCAAGGACACGTCGGGCGACACCGCCACGCCGAGCCCCTCGGCCTCGGCGAGCAGCGGCGGCGGTCTGCTGGGCGACCTCGGCGACGCGATCGGCAGCATCTTCACCGGCGGCAAGGACAGCTCCACGTCGAGCGCGAGCCCGACGCCCACGCCGTCCGCCTCGGCGAGCGCGAGCAAGGACTCGTCGTCCACGAGCGCCTCGGACACCGTCAAGGAGACGACCAAGAAGGTCACCGACACGGTGGGCAAGACCGTGAAGGACACGACCGACACGGCGACCAAGGCGGCCGAAACGGCCACCAAGGCGGCCCAGAAGGCGGCCGATTCGGCCACCTCCTCGCCCAGCCCGTCGGCGAGTTCGCCCCCGGACGCTTCGAACTGCCCGGCCGCCACGAACGACACGGGCGGCGTCGACAACAAGGTGCCGGTGGCGGACGACCCCTGGTACCTGAACGCCAGCTCGCTGACGCTGAAGGGCGCCGACTACCAGGGCATCGTCAAGGTGAGGACGGCCAACGGCACGATCAAGCGGGTGCTGAAGTACGTCATCTCCGGTGGTACCGACATCGGCGACCTGCACCAGACCGTCAAGGACCACGACATCGACAAGACCTACCACGTGCAGGCCGGGCGGGGCACGACGTCCACGATCACCGGCGGCGCGACGACGATGTACACGGAGTCCATCTCCGGCAACCTGCTCGGTCTGATCCCGCTCACGTTCACCCCGGACAGCCCGCCACCGCTGAACATCCCGTTGATCTACTTCACCAACGTGAAGGTCGTCCAGGCCGCCCAGTTCGGCGGCACCCTGCACGTGCCCGGCATGCACGTCTACACGACCGACGGAACCGGCTGAGCGCCGTCACAGACCCGTTCGGGAGCCGCACAAGACTGAGGGCGCCCCCTGTTCGCAGGGAGCGCCCTCAGTGCTGTGGAACGGCCTTACGGGCCGTCGGTCGGCGCCGCTGAGCGGGTACCTGAGGTCAGTCGTCCTGGTCCTCGCCGTCCTCGTCGTGGTCGAAGCGCGGCAGGACGTTGGTGTCCATGCCGAGTTCGCCGAAGAGGTCGACCAAGGCTCTGGTCATGGCGTCCAGGCCGCCTTCATGAAATGTAAAACCGGTAGGGGTTTCTCCGTCTCGATGGTCACCGCACATGCGTGAGGGCGCCCCCTGTCGCAGGGGATGCCCTCAGCGCCGTACAAGAGCCTTTGTGGCTGCGTCAGTTGGCGCCGCCGCCCGCGATGTGGTGGACGCGGAGCATGTTGGTGGTGCCGGGGACGCCGGGGGGCGAGCCGGCGGTGATGATGACGATCTCGCCCGGGTTGAAGCGGTTGATCTTGGCGATCTCCTGGTCGACCATGTCGACCATCTCGTCCGTGGTGTTGACGAACGGCACCACGTGCGACTCCACGCCCCAGCTGAGGGTGAGCTGGTTGCGGGTGTTCTCGTCGGTGGTGAAGGCGATGATCGGCTGCTGGGCGCGGTAGCGCGACAGCCGGCGGGCGGTGTCACCGGACTGCGTGAAGGCCACCAGGCCCCGGCCGCCCAGGAAGTCCGCGATCTCGCACGCGGCGCGCGCGACCGAACCACCCTGCGTACGCGGCTTCTTGCCGGGCACCAGCGGCTGCAGGCCCTTGGAGAGCAGCTCCTGCTCGGCCGCGGCGACGATCTTCGACATCGTCTTCACGGTCTCGACCGGGTAGGCGCCCACGCTGGACTCGGCGGACAGCATGACCGCGTCCGCGCCGTCCAGGATCGCGTTGGCCACGTCGGAGGCCTCGGCGCGGGTGGGGCGGGAGTTGGTGATCATCGACTCCATCATCTGGGTCGCCACGATCACCGGCTTGGCGTTGCGGCGGCACAGCTCGATGAGGCGCTTCTGCACCATGGGGACCTTCTCGAGCGGGTATTCGACGGCGAGGTCGCCGCGGGCGACCATCACGGCGTCGAACGCCATCACGACGGCCTCCATGTTGTCGACCGCCTGCGGCTTCTCCACCTTGGCGATGACGGGGACGCGACGGCCCTCCTCGTCCATCACCCGGTGGACGTCGTCCACGTCCTTGGCGTCGCGGACGAAGGACAGCGCGACCATGTCGCAGCCCATGCGCAGCGCGAAGCGGAGGTCCTCGACGTCCTTCTCGGACAGCGCCGGTACGTTCACGGCCGCGCCGGGCAGGTTGATGCCCTTGTGGTCGGAGACGACGCCGCCCTCGATGACGATCGTCTTGACCCGGGGGCCCTCGACGTCCAGGACCTTCAGCTCGACGTTGCCGTCGTTGATCAGGATCTGGTCGCCGCGGTCGACGTCACCGGGCAGGCCCTTGTACGTCGTACCGCAGATGGACTTGTCGCCCGGGACGTCCTCGGTGGTGATGACGAACTCGTCACCGCGCTCGAGCTCGACCGGGCCTTCCGCGAAGGTCTCCAGACGGATCTTCGGGCCCTGCAGGTCGGCGAGCACGCCGATGGGGCGCCCGGTCTCCTTGGAGGCGGCGCGGACGCGGTCGTACCGCGCCTGGTGCTCGGCGTGGGTGCCGTGGCTGAAGTTGAACCTGGCCACGTTCATTCCGGCCTCGATCATCGAGACCAGCATTTCGTGGGAGTCGACCGCGGGGCCGAGAGTACAGACGATTTTCGAACGGCGCATGGGGCGATCCTATCGGTTTGTTTCGCCGCGGAATATTCCGTCTGGCGGAAGATACAAATGGGCGGGTCCGCGCTCAGGCGTGTTACTGCGGTGTATTCCTCGGGGTTCTTCAGCCGGCCATGCGGCGAAGCCGCATTCGTTACTGCCCGACCAGTGCATAGGTCTGTGTGGCGATCTCCAGTTCCTCGTCGGTCGGCACCACGGCCACCGCCACGCGCGCCTGCGCGGGCGAGATCAGCCGCGGCTGGTCACTGCGTACGGCGTTCAGCTCGCTGTCCACCGCCAGGCCCAGCTCCTGAAGGCCCGCAAGGGCAGCCTCCCGCACCGGGCCCGCGTTCTCCCCGACTCCCGCCGTGAAGGCGACCGCGTCCACCCGGCCGAGTACGGCGTAATAGGCGCCGATGTACTTCTTCAGCCGGTGAATGTAGATGTCGAAGGCGAGCTGTGCCTCTTCGTCACCTTCTTCGACCCGGCGGCGGATCTCCCGCATGTCGTTGTCACCGCACAGCCCGATCAGCCCGCTCTTCTTGTTGAGAAGAGTGTCGATCTCGTCGGTGGACATTCCGCCAACACGCATCAAATGGAAGATGACGGCCGGATCCATGTCCCCGGATCGCGTACCCATCACGAGCCCCTCCAAAGGCGTCAGCCCCATGGAGGTGTCCACGCACTTCCCGCCCCGCACGGCAGAGGCGGACGCGCCGTTGCCGAGGTGCAGCACGATGACGTTGACCTCCTCGGGCGCCTTGCCGAGCAGCTCGGCGGTGGCCCGGGACACATACGCGTGCGAGGTGCCGTGGAAGCCGTACCGCCGGATCCGGTGCTCGTCGGCGGTCTTCACGTCGATCGCGTAGCGGGCGGCCGACTCCGGCATCGTCGTGTGGAACGCGGTGTCGAAGACGGCGACCTGCGGCAGGTCGGGCCGCAGCGCCTGCGCGGTGCGGATGCCCGTCAGGTTGGCAGGATTGTGCAGGGGTGCCACCGGTATCAGCCGCTCGATCTCGGCGAGCACGGCCTCGTCGATGACGGTCGGCTCGGTGAAGGACTTCCCGCCGTGCACGACCCGGTGCCCGATCGCGGCGAGCTCGGGGGAGTCCAGCCCCAGCCCGTCCTTCGACAGCTCCTCCGACACGGCCTTCAGGGCCGCCTCGTGGTCGGCGATCGACCCGCTCCACTCACGGGTCTCGCCGCCCGTGCCGAGCGGCGTGTGCCTGATCCGCGAGGTCTCCTCGCCGATCCGCTCGACGAGGCCCATGGCGAGCCGGCTGCCGTCCCGCATGTCGAGCAGCTGGTACTTCACCGACGAGGAGCCGGAGTTGAGGACGAGGACACGGGTCGGACTCACTGGGCGGACGCCTTCTCGTTCGGGTGCTGGGCCTGTATGGCGGTGATGGCGACGGTGTTGACGATGTCCGAGACGAGAGCGCCCCGGGACAGGTCGTTGACGGGCTTGCGCAGCCCCTGCAGCACCGGCCCGACGGCGATCGCGCCGGCCGAACGCTGCACGGCCTTGTAGGTGTTGTTACCTGTATTGAGGTCGGGGAAGATCAGAACCGTTGCCTGCCCGGCGACCTCGGATTCCGGCAGCTTGGTCGCCGCGACCGTCGGCTCCACTGCGGCGTCGTACTGGATCGGCCCCTCGATCTTCAGGTCGGGTCGCCTTCCGCGGACCAGTTCCGTCGCCTCCCGCACCTTGTCGACGTCGGCGCCCGAGCCGGACGTACCCGTCGAGTACGACAGCATCGCGATCCGCGGCTCCACACCGAACTGCTCGGCGGTGGCGGCCGACTGGATGGCGATGTCGGCGAGCTGCTCCGCGTCCGGGTCCGGGTTCACGGCGCAGTCGCCGTAGACGAGGACCTTGTCGGCGAGGCACATGAAGAAGACGGACGAGACGATGTCGGCGTCCGGCTTGGTCTTGATGATCTCGAAGGCGGGGCGGATGGTCGCGGCCGTGGAGTGCACGGACCCGGAGACCATGCCGTCCGCCAGCCCCTCCTGGACCATCAGCGTGCCGAAGTAGTTGACGTCCGAGACGACGTCGTACGCCAGCTCCACGGTGACGCCCTTGTGGGCGCGGAACTGCGCGTACTTCTCGGCGAAGGCGTCGCGCAGCTCGCTGGTGGCCGGGTCGATCAGCTGGCACTCGCCCAGGTCGATGCCGAGGTCGGCGGCCTTCTTGCGGATCTGGTCGACCGGGCCGAGCAGGGTGAGGTCGCAGACCCCGCGGCGCAGCAGCACCTCGGCGGCGTGCAGGACGCGCTCCTCGGTGCCCTCGGGGAGGACGACCCGGCGCTTGTCGGAGCGGGCCTGTTCGAGCAGCTTGTGTTCGAACATCATCGGGGTGAGGCGGTCGCTGCTGGGCGCGGAGACCCGCTTGATGAGGTCGCCGGTGTCGACGTACCGCTCGAAGAGGCCGAGCGCGGTCTCCGCCTTGCGTGGCGTCGCCGCGTTCAACTTCCCCTCCAGCGCGAAGAGTTCGGCGGCCGTCGGGAAGCTGTTGCCGGACACCGAGAGCACCGGGGTGCCCGGGGCGAGGCGGGCGGCGAGGGTGAGGATCTCGTCGCTCGGCACCTCGTTCAGGGTCAGCAGCACGCCGGCTATCGGCGGGGTGCCGGCGCTGTGCGCGGCCAGCGAGCCGACGACCAGGTCGGCGCGGTCGCCCGGGGTCACCACCAGACAGCCCGGGGTGAGGGCGGGCAGGAAGTTCGGCAGCATCGCACCGCCGAAGACGAAGTCCAGGGCGTCGCGCGCCAGCCCCGAGTCGTCGCCGAGAACGACCTTCGCGCCGAGCGCCTGGCCGATCTGGGACACGGTGGGGGCGGCGAGGGCGGGCTCGTCCGGGACGACGTAGCAGGGCACGGGCAGGCGGGAGCCGAGCTTCTGCGCGATCTCCTCCCGGTCCTCGCGCGCGACCCGGTTGGTCACCATGGCGAGGACGTCGCAGCCCAGGCTCTCGTATGCGCGGAAGGCGTTGCGTGTCTCGGCGAGCACGGACTCGGCGGTCTGCCCCCGGCCGCCCACCACCGGGATCACCGACGCGCCGAACTCGTTCGCCAGCCGGGCGTTGAGGGAGAGCTCGTCGGGGAGCTGGGTGTCGGCGAAGTCGGTGCCCAGGACGAGGACGACCTCGTAGTCGCGCGCGACCACGAGGAAGCGTTCCACGAGGGTGGACACCAGTTCGCCCGTCCCCCGCTCGGCCTGCAGGGCGGACGCCTCGTGGTAGTCCATGCCGTAGACGGTGGCCGGGTCCTGGGAGAGCCGGTAGCGGGCGCGGAGCAGCTCGAACAGGCGGTCGGGCTGGTGGTGGACGAGCGGCCGGAACACCCCGACCCGGTCGACCTGCCGGGTCAGGAGCTCCATGACCCCCAGCTCCACGACCTGTCGGCCGTCGCCTCGGTCGATCCCGGTCACGTACACGCTGCGCGTCACGCGTGCTCGCCCCTTCCTTGCGCCGTTATAAAAATCGCCCACCGAGGTGAGCAGAACCCTCTTGACAATACCCCTGGCGCTGGATAAGGCGCCCGTCAGGACCGGGGCCGGGACCGACGTCCCGATAGGGCCAATCGGGTCATAGCTGACAGAAGGGATATCGTCCTGTCGGGCATGAAACAATCGGACCGGCTCACCGGAAAACACCGGGCTGGCTCACCGGTAACGACAGCGAGCAGGAGACACAGCACGATGCGCATCGGAGTTCTCACCGCAGGCGGCGACTGCCCCGGCCTGAACGCCGTGATCCGGTCGGTCGTGCACCGAGCGGTCGCCCAGTACGGCGACGAGGTCATCGGCTTCGAGGACGGCTACGCCGGTCTGCTCGACGGCCGCTACCGCTCCCTCGACCTGGACGCGGTCGGCGGCATCCTGGCCCGCGGCGGCACCATCCTGGGCTCCTCCCGGCTGGAGCGGGACCGGCTGCGCGAGGCCTGCGAGAGCGCGGCCGACATCGCCCGTGACTTCGGCATCGACGCGCTCATCCCGATCGGCGGCGAGGGCACGCTGACCGCGGCCCGGATGCTCAGCGACGCGGGCCTGCCGGTGGTCGGCGTCCCGAAGACGATCGACAACGACATCTCCTCCACGGACCGGACCTTCGGTTTCGACACCGCGGTCGGGGTCGCCACGGAGGCGATGGACCGCCTGAAGACCACGGCCGAGTCGCACCAGCGCGTGATGGTCGTCGAGGTCATGGGCCGGCACGCGGGCTGGATCGCCCTGGAGTCAGGCATGGCGGCCGGTGCGCACGGCATCTGCCTGCCCGAGCGCCCCTTCGACCCGGCCGACCTCGTCAAGATGGTCGAGGAGCGCTTCTCCCGCGGCAAGAAGTTCGCGGTCGTGTGCGTGGCGGAGGGCGCCCACCCCGCCGAGGGCACCATGGACTACGGCAAGGGCGAGATCGACCAGTACGGCCACGAGCGCTTCCAGGGCATCGGCACGGCACTGGCGTACGAGCTGGAGCGGCGGCTCGGCAAGGAGGCCAAGCCGGTCATCCTCGGCCATGTGCAGCGCGGCGGCGTCCCCACCGCCTACGACCGCGTCCTCGCCACCCGCTTCGGCTGGCACGCGGTGGAGGCGGCGCACCGGGGTGAGTTCGGCCGGATGACGGCCCTGCGCGGCACGGACATCGTGATGGTGCCGCTGGCGGAGGCGGTGACCGAGCTCAAGACGGTCCCGAAGGACCGGATGGACGAGGCGGAGTCGGTCTTCTAGAGCCGGTCTTCCAGAGCCCCCGGGTCCGCCTCATCCGGTGTTGTCCTGGACCGCCGCCCAGAAGTGGTCGACGATCCGGTCCAGGAACTCGCGGCCGGCGTCGCTCGACTCGCTGGCCGCGTTTGCGGCGCCCCAGCTCAGCGAGGCGGCCATCTGACCCTGGTAGTCCTGGTGCAGCGCCTGGAGGGCGTCCTCCAACAGGTGCCGGTCCAGGGGTACGGTTTTGGCCACCGGGCGGACGTACGCCTGCCAGCGCGTGGTCACCGCACTGCGCAGCAGCTCGGCCAGCTTCGGCTCGCGTCCCGTGACGGTGACGAAGTCCGGGAGCGAGAGGGCGAGCGCGTCGGCGAGGATGGCCGACTGGCGCTCGTTGCCGCGCCAGGCGTTGTGCTCCTCCATGTGCATATAGGCGAGGAACTCCAGGCCGACGGTGCGGGCGACGTCCTCCGGGGCGAGCCCGCGGGCGATGCGGTGCTCGCGCAGGGTGCGCGGCGGGCCGGTGATCTCACCGGGGGAACACCACAACACGCCCGCGAGAGCGGTGAGTTCGGGGCTGGAAGGGGCGACGGAGCCGCGCTCCCAGGCGAGGACGAGATCCGGGGAGACGTACGGCAGCCCGTATGAGGCGCGCAGGCCGTAGGCGACATGTTCGGGGCCCATGTTGAGGGCCGTGCGGAGCCGGCGGGCGGCGGGGGCGTTGAAGGGCGGGGCGGGCTGGTTCGAGCGGGCTGGACGATGGCGCACGGGCCACAACGTAGGCGGCCCGTGACGCGATGACTACGGTCTGTTCGGCCAGGATCACGGATTGTAGGAACGTACGGATTCGGCCACCCGTGCGGATTGGACGGCGGTGGCCGAAGATCGTCTGTCGTCGCGGCGGGCGTGCTGGCGAGGATGGCGCGAAGCCGTCCGGGCGGGCGGCCCGAGAGGCGGTGACTTTGTGAACGTCAAGCTCGAGGGGCATATTCGCGAGCGTCTGCTGGCGCCGAACTTCTGGCATCTCGCCACGGTGGGCGCGGACGGGATGCCGCACGTCTCGCCCATGTGGGCGGACATCGAAGACGAGTACGTCATGGTCAATACGTCGATCGGCCGCGTGAAGATCGACAACCTGCGGCTCAATCCCAACGTCTCGCTCTCCCACCACGACGCCGGCAACCCGTACGACCGGGCCGAGATCCGCGGGCGGGTCGTCCGGTTCGTGGAGGGGGAGGAGGCGGAGCGGGGCATGGACCGGCTGGCCCGGAAGTACATCGGCGAGGACCGGTACCCGTGGCTGCTGCCCGGGGAGCGGCGGGTGATGCTGCTGATCGAGCCGGTGCGGGTGCGGAGGGTTGTGGGGGTGGAGCCGTTCCGGGCGGGTGTGCTGCCGCAGGCCTGAGCGGGGTTCCCGGACAGGTTCACCCCTTGACCGCCCCGCCCAGCGCGAACCCGCCGCCCAGCCGCCGGGCGATCAGCACGTACAGCAGGATCACCGGCGTCGAGTAGACGATGGAGAACGCCGCCAGCTGCCCGTAGGCCACCATGCCCCGGTTGCCGAAGAACTCGTTGATGCTCACCGAGGCCGGCATCTGGTCGGGGGTCAGCAGCAGCATGAAGGGGACGAAGAAGTTCCCCCACATGACCACGAACGAGAACACCGTCACCACCGCCACCCCCGGACCCATCAGCGGCAGCACGATCCGTACCAGCGACTGCATCGACGACGCCCCGTCGGTCCACGCCGCCTCCTCCAGTTCCTTCGGCACGCCGTCCATGAAGTTCTTCATCAGCCAGATGGCGAAGGGGAGTTGGGAGGCGGCGAAGAAGAGGATCGTGCCCTGCATGGTGTCGATCAGGTTCACCTGAACGAACAGCGCGTACACCGGCACCATGATCGCCGTGATGGGCAGACTCGTCGCGAAGAGGATGGTGAGGAGGAACGGACGGTTCAGCCGGGACCGGAAACGGGAGAGCGGGTACGCCGCCAGGGCCGCGCACACCACCGTCAGCAGCGTCGCGCCGCCGCACAGGATCAGGCTGTTGAGGAGCGGTGTGAAGGTGATGTCCGAGGTCAGGATCGCATCGAAGTGGGACCAGGTGAAACCGTCGGGGGCCTTCACCTTCAAGTTCGCGTGCGGGTCCACCGAGGACAGCAGCACCCAGGCGAGCGGCAGCGCGAAGGCGGCGGCCACCACGAGCAGGCCGGCGTCGGCGGCCAGCCGGCGGCCGCGGCGGCGGGAGGCGAGTGTGCGGGCCATGGTGGGGGTCAGACCTCCGTCCGCAGCAGGCGCAGATACACCAGGGAGAACAGCGAGCCGACCAGGAGCAGCAGCAGGGCGACGGCGGTGCCGTAGCCGATCATGCTG
Source organism: Streptomyces longisporus (assembly GCF_039532765.1). NCBI lineage: Bacteria > Bacillati > Actinomycetota > Actinomycetes > Kitasatosporales > Streptomycetaceae > Streptomyces > Streptomyces longisporus. Next base: position 19,185 of record NZ_BAAASG010000003.1, on the reverse strand, counting down.
TTCTGGAAGGCCTGCTCGTACATGAAGAGCGGGAGGGTCTGGCTCTTGTTGCCCGGGCCGCCTCTCGTCATCACCCAGATCAGACCGAAGACGGACAGGGTCTGGAGGGTGTTCAGCATCAGGTTCGTGCCGATGGAGCGGCGGATCATCGGAAGGGTGATGTGCCACATTCGGCGCCAGCCGCCCGCGCCGTCGACCTCGGCGGCCTCCGTGATCTCCTTCGGGATCTCGCCCAGTGCCGCCGAGTAGACCAGCATCGAGAAGGCCGTGCCCCGCCAGACGTTCGCGAAGGACACGGCCAGGATCGGGAGGGTGAACAGCCAGTTCTGGGACGGGAGATGGAGCCGGTCCAGGACGGCGTTCAGGGTGCCCTCGCGGCGGAAGAAGGCGTAGAGGAGGAACCCGGCGACGACCTCCGGCAGGACCCACGCCGTGACCACGATGCCACCCGTCAGCGTGCGGACGGGCTTCGATGCACGCTGCATCAGCGCCGCCAGCGCCAGCCCTAGGGTGTTCTGGCCGAGCAGCGACGACACGACCGTGAACACCAGCGTCAGCCATACGGCGTTGAGGAACTCCTCGTCCTTGAAGGCCTTGCGGAAGTTGGCGAGGCCGACGAAGGACGAGTGGGCCTGGCCGGTGAGCTGGAGGTCGGTGAAGGCGAGGTAGGCGCAGTAGGCGATCGGACCGGCGAGGAACAGGAGCAGCAGGACGACGGCCGGGGAGAGGGGAAGCAGGCGGGCGAGGGCGCGGGGGAGCGTCCGGCGGGGCCGGCGCTCGGACGGGACGGGCGGGCGCGAGGGCGACTTGGCCGCCTCCGCGCCTGCCGTGTGCGGGGTCGCGGCGGTCATGCGTGGCCGCCGGTCACTTCTTGACGACCTGGTTGTCGGTGGCGTCCTTGAGCGCGTCGTCGTAGCCGCTCGCCGCCTTGTCGACGGACAGATCGCCGGTCGTGACGCCCTCCATGGCCTCCTGGATGGCGGTGGAGACCTTGGGGTACGCCGGGTAGGCGGGCCGGTAGTGGGTGCTCGACACCAGGTCCGTGAAGAACTTGATGCCGGGCTGGGCGCTTGTGTACGACGGGTCGCGGGCCACGTCGTCGCGTACCGCGATACCGGAGTTGGCGATGTACCACTTCTCCGCGTTCGCCTTCGTCTGCATCGTCCTGATGAAGTCGAAGGCGAGGTCGGGGTTGCCGGCCTTGGCGGGGATCGCCCAGGTCCAGCCGCCGGACATGCTCACCTTGCCGGGGGCCTGGCCGTGCTGGGTCGGCATGTACGCCAGCCCCAACTCGCTGGACCACTGCGGCCATTCGTGGCCGCTGCCCTTCAGCCAGGCCTGCGGCAGCCACGAGCCGTCGAGGGCGATGCCCAGCTTGCCCTTGGGCAGCAGGTCGCCGGCCACGATGGTCTGGATGTTGGGGTCGAGGGCGTCGGAGACGTCCGGCCCGAGCTTCTCCTTGTACACCGTCTCGACGAACCGGAGCGCGTCCTTGAAGCCCTGGCTCCCGGCGATCCACTTCTTGGCCGACTTGTCGTAGAGGGGGTCGGTGGTGCCGTCGCCGGTGCCGTAGAGCAGCATCTCGAAGGTCTGCATGGTGGCGGCCTCACCGGCCGGTTTGCCGGTGTAGACGTTGATGGGGGTGACCCCGGGGACCTTCTTCTTGATGGCGCGGGCGGCTGCGAGCACCTCGTCCCAGGTCTTCGGCTGCCAGTCGGCCGGCAGCCCGGCCTTCTTGAAGATGCCCTTGTCGAACCAGAGCCCGCGGGTGTCGGTGCCGTCCGGGACGCCGTACGTCTTCCCGTCCTCGGCCCTGGCCGCGGTCTTCGCCGTGCCGATGAACTGCTTCCAGTCCGGCCACGTGTCGAGGTAGGGGTCCAGCGGCTTCAAGTACCCGCTGGTGATGTCCGAGTTGATGAGGAACGTGTCCTCGTAGACCAGGTCGGGGGCGGTCTTGGGGGAGCGGAGCATCTGCTGGAGCTTGGTGTAGTACTCCGAGTCCGGGGCCTTGATCGGGACGAGTTCGACCTTCTTGCCGGGGTACTTCTTCTCGAACTGCTTCTTGATGTCGGCGAGGAAGCCGTCCATCACCTTGATGGAGTTGTCGGTGGACTGCTTGAAGGAGACCTTGAGGGTGTTCGGACTGCTGCCGGAGCCGTTGCCGCAGGCCGTGAGGGTGGTCGCGGCGAGGGCGGTGGTGAGGAGGACGGGGAGGAGGGGGAAGGCGGCGGTGGGGCGCACGGGCATGACCTCCTGCGGGCTCAACGTCGTTGTCGGCCGAGATGGTTGCCCGGTGAAGGTAGGAGGAGTGGTCTAGTCAGGTCAATGACCGTGCGGCGACCTAACGTCCCCGATCTCCTTCCCCCTTCTCGTTCCGCACCCACCGGTACTGCAACTCCGGCCGCCCCACGGTCCCGTACTGCGGAGCCCGCGCCGCCCGTCCCGCGTCCACCAGGTGCTCCAGATACCGCCGGGCGGTGATCCGCGAGATCCCCACCGCCTCCGCCAGCCCCGCCGCGGTCAGCCCCTCCCCGCAGTCCCGCAACGCAACGGTCACCCGCTCCAGCGTCGGCGCGCTCAGCCCCTTGGGCAGCGCCGCCGGCGAAGGTGCCCGCAGCGTGGCCAGCGCCCGGTCCACCTCGTCCTGCCCGCTCGCCTCGCCCACCGCCGCGTGGAACTCCGCGTACCGCACCAGCCGGTCCCGCAGGGTCGCGAAGGTGAACGGCTTCAGCACGTACTGCACGACCCCCAGTGACACCCCCTCCCGCACCACGGTCAGGTCCCGCGCCGACGTCACCGCGATCACGTCCGCATGATGCCCGGCCGCCCGCAGCGAGCGGGCGAGCTGCAGCCCGTGCACATCCGGCAGATGCAGATCCAGCAGCAGCAGGTCCACCGGCGTACGGTCCAGCAGCCGGCGGGCCTCCGCGCCCGTGTGCGCCTTGCCGACGGCCACGAAGCCCGGAACCCGGCCCACGTACATGACGTGCGCGTCGGCGGCCACCGGGTCGTCCTCGACGACCAGGACGCGAATGGGCTGCCGGGTCGTCATGCGTCACCTCTCGTTGCGGCGTGCCCGGTCGTTCCGGTGGGCCGGGCGGCTGCGCCCCGAGGCAGTACCGCGCCGGACGCGGCACCCCGTTCCGCGCTTTGCGCGGCGGGCCGTGTGCGCTGGTCCCCTTGGCCGGCGGTGCCCGGAGCCCGGCCGATGTGCGGGTTCGGCGCCACGGGGGCGTACGCGACCGGAACGTGGATGGGCTGCCGGGTCGTCATGCGTCACCTCTCGCCGTGGCGTGCCCGGTCGCCGCGGCCGGAGTGACGTCCGGGTCCAGAGGCAGCCGCACCTCGAACACCGCACCGCCCTCCTCGCCTTCCGCCACCGTCAACGTGCCCTCCTGCCGGGTGACCGCCTGCCGTACCAGGGCCAGCCCGAGGCCCCGCCCGCCCGGGCCGGCCGGTTTCGTCGAGAACCCCCGTTGGAATACCAGCTCGGCATGGGCGGGATCCACCCCCGTGCCGGTGTCCGCGACCCGCATCACCAGCTCCGTGCCCTCCGCGTACGCCGTCACCGTCACCCGGGCGCCGACGCTGCCCTGGGCCGCGTCCACCGCGTTGTCGATCAGATTGCCGAGGATCGTCACCAGGTCGCGGGCGGGGAGGGTCGGCGGGAGCAGGCCGTCGTCGAGGCGGCTGTCCTGCGACACCACCAGCTCCACGCCCCATTCGTTCGCCTGCGCTGTCTTCCCGAGCAGCAGAGCCGCCAGCACCGGTTCGCTCACCGCCGCCACCACCTGGTCGGTCAGCGCCTGCGCCAGCTCCAGTTCCGCCGTCGCGAAGTCCACGGCCTCCTCGGCGCGGCCCAGCTCGATGAGGGAGACCACCGTGTGCAGCCGGTTGGCCGCCTCGTGCGCCTGCGAGCGCAGCGCCTGGGTGAAGCCCCGCTCGGAGTCCAACTCACCCATCAGGGACTGGAGTTCGGTCACATCGCGAAGGGTCACCACGGTGCCCCGCCGCTCGCCGCCCGACACCGGGGAGGTGTTGACGACGAGAACACGGTCCGCGGTCAGATGCACCTCGTCCACCCGGGGCTCGGACGCCAGCAGCGCCCCCGTCAGCGGGCCGGGCAGCCCGAGGTCCGCCACCGACCTGCCGACGACTTCCCCCTCCGGGCCGACGCCCAGCAGCTCCCGGCCGCCGTCGTTGATCAGGGCCACCCGGTACTGCCCGTCCAGCATCAGCAGCCCCTCCCGCACCGCGTGCAGCGCCGCCTGGTGGTAGTCGTGCATCCGGCTGAGCTGGGTCGCGTTCATGCCGTGGGTGTGCCGACGCAGCCGGGCGTTGACGACATACGTACCGATGGCACCGAGGCCGAGCGCCCCGGCCGCGACGCCGAGCAGGGCCGTCACCTGGTCCTGCACCCGCTGGCTGATCGCCTCCACCCGGATGCCGGCGCTCACCAGACCGATGACCCGGTTGCCGTTCCACACCGGAGTGACCGCCCGCCAGGACGCGCCGAGCGTGCCGGTGTACGTCTCGGTGAAGGTGTGGCCGTGCTGGGCGGGGCCGATGTGGCCGAGGAAGCGCTTGCCGATCTGCGACCGGTCCGGGTGGGTCCAGCGGATCCCCGAGGGGCTCATGATCGTGATGAAGTCCACCTCGGTGTCCTTCTGGACCTGCAGGGTGTACGGCTCCAGTCGCGCCGTCGGGTTCGAGGTCCCGATCGCCTCCCGCACGGAGGGCGAGTCCGCGACCGAGCGGGCCACCGCGGTGGCCTGACGGCGCGCGGCGTCCTCGGCCTGGCGCTGGTCGCTGACGTAGGTGAACAGCGCATATCCGGCCACGACGACCGCTATCAGCACGGCCTGCATGGCGAAGAGCTGTGCGGCCAGGCTGCGGGGGCGCGGTACGGGGATGCGCATGTCGTCAGTGTGCCCTGCCGGTTAAGCATGAACTAAATGAACGGAAGGGTGACCGCCCTCACAGGCGCGGGGGATAGTCACCGCATCGAGGAAGCAGTGGAAGCAGGACATACGGTTCCGGCCACCGCCTCCCGTGCACAGAACCGCACCCCCATCCCCATCCCCCGGACGTGAGCCGCACGCCGGTGATGCCGACGAAGACGTCAAGGAGGGCAGCCGTGGCCGCCAGCACCCCCGATACGGCACCTGCCGCACCCGCTGGGAAGCGGGACCGCACCCACTATCTCTACATCGCCGTCATCGCAGCGGTGGCCCTCGGTATCGCCGTGGGTCTGATCTGGCCGAGCGTGGGCGTCGAGCTGAAGCCGCTCGGTACGGGCTTTGTGAACCTGATCAAGATGATGATCTCCCCGATCATCTTCTGCACGATCGTGATCGGCATCGGCTCCGTACGGAAGGCCGCGAAGGTCGGCGCCGTCGGCGGTATCGCGCTCGGCTACTTCCTGGCGATGTCGCTGGTCGCCCTGACCATCGGCCTGGTCGTCGGCAACATCCTGCACCCGGGCGACGGGCTGCACATCACCAACGCGATCAAGGCGACCGGACACGCACAGGTGGACAGCGAGGCGCTGCCGCCGGTCGACTTCGTGCTGTCGATCATCCCGACGACCTTCATCTCGGCCTTCACCCAGGGGCAGGTGCTGCAGACCCTGCTGGTCGCCCTGCTCGCCGGTTTCGCCCTGCAGGCCATGGGCTCGGCCGGGCAGCCGATCCTGCGCGGTGTGGAGCACCTCCAGAAGCTCGTCTTCCGCATCCTCGGCATGGTGATGTGGGCCGCTCCCGTCGGTGCCTTCGGCGCCATCGCCGCCGTCACCGGGTCCGCGGGTTTCGACGCGCTGAAGCAGCTGGCCATCCTGATGCTCGGCTTCTACGTCACCTGTTTCCTCTTCGTCTTCATCGTGCTCGGCGCCCTGCTGCGGATCATCGCCGGACTCAACATCTTCACGTTCTTCAAGTACCTGGCCCGTGAGTTCCTGCTGATCCTGTCGACCTCCTCCTCCGAGTCCGCGCTGCCGCGCCTCATCGCGAAGATGGAGCACCTCGGTGTCAGCAAGTCGGTCGTCGGTATCACCGTCCCGACCGGCTACTCCTTCAACCTCGACGGCACCATGATCTACATGACCATGGCCTCGCTGTTCATCGCCGACGCCATGGGTACGCCGATGGCGATCGGCGAGCAGATCCCGCTGCTGCTCTTCCTGCTGCTCGCATCCAAGGGCGCGGCGGGCGTCAGCGGTGCCGGCCTCGCGACCCTGGCCGGTGGTCTGCAGTCGCACAAGCCCGCCCTGGTGGACGGCGTCGGCCTGATCGTCGGCATCGACCGCTTCATGAGCGAGGCGCGCGCCCTGACGAACTTCGCCGGCAACTCCGTGGCCACGGTCCTGATCGGCACCTGGACCAAGGAGATCGACAAGGAGCGCGTGGGCCGGGTCCTCGCCGGTGAGCTGCCCTTCGACGAGACGACCCTCCTGGACGACGAGGAGGTCCGGCCGCTCGCCGGGGTGCCGGAGCAGGGCGGCGAGAAGGAGCTGGCGAAGGCCTGAGCACCGCCGGGACTCCGGGCGGCTGAACGCTCCCCCGTCGATCAGCAGCCCGGCCAAGAAGCCGAGCGGTCGGGTTCCTCCCCCGTGGACCCGGCCGCTCGGCTTCGTCGTTTCCTCGGGAACTCCTCCGACCTGGAAGGACGCCCGGCGATCCTCACCGATCTCTTACCGAAGTCCACTAGCGTTCGGCGCCGGTCCAGTACAAGCGCGGCGCGTTCGCCGGTTGGTTGGAGGCACGGGGGATGAAGATCGACTGGGATCGGCGCACGTGTGCCCGCAAGGGGCACGTGACGTATGCGCCGGACGAGCCGGGGCTGAAGGCGCGGCTGCACGCGCAGACCGCTCTCGGGGACGTCTGGCGCTGTCTGCGCTGCGGCGACTTCGTGCTCGGCGAGCCGCACGGCTCGGGACCGGCGGAGCAGGCGCCCCTCGTGCCGCGCGGCAAGGTCCTGCGCGACCTGTTCATCCTGCGCTTCCTGGCGATCGAGCGGGCCGTGCGCGGTGTCTTCATCGTGCTGGTGGCGCTCGCCGTGTGGAAGTTCAGCAACAGCCAGGACTCGGTGCGCCGGCTCTTCGACGAGTACCTCGACGTGTTCCGGCCCGTCTTCCGGCACTTCCACTACGACCTCGACCACTCGCCGATCGTCGGCACGATACAGAAGACCTTCGGCTACAAGCACTCCACGCTGCTGCTGGTGGCCGTACTGCTGCTGGCGTACGCCCTGATCGAGCTCGTCGAGGCGGTCGGCCTCTGGTACGCCAAGCGCTGGGCGGAGTACCTCACGGTGGTCGCCACCGCCGCCTTCCTCCCCCTGGAGATCTACGAGCTCACCGAGCACGTCAGCTGGCTGAAGATCGGCACGCTGGTCCTCAACGTCCTCGCCGTCCTCTACATCGCCCTCGCCAAGCGGCTGTTCGGCCTCCGGGGCGGCCGCAAGGCGTTCGAGGAGGAGCGGGAGAGCGCCTCGCTGCTGGAGGTCGAGGAGTCGGCCGGGGTGCCGGCCCACACCGCGCCGGCCGTCTGAACCGTCCGGGCCGTTCCGGCCGGCAGGTCCTAGGCCCAGGGGTCCGTGATCTCCCGCAGTGCCGTCAGGGCCTCGCGCAGCTGCTTCATGCGGCGTTTGCCGAGGTGGGCCTCCCATTCCTGCTCCACTTCGGCGACCACGCCGTCGGCGATCTCCTTGGCCGCCCAGGCCCGCTCCGCCAGGCACACCAGCCGGGCCCGCTTGTCGGTCGGGTCCGGGGTGCGCCGTACATAGCCGGCCTTTTCCATCTGGTCGACCAGGAAGCCGGCCGTCTGCTTGGTGACCTGGGCCTGTTCCGCGAGCTCGGTCAGCCGGGTGCCGTCCGGGCCGACGCGCTGCAGCACCCGGGCCTGAGCGGGCGTGACGTCGTCGTACCCGGCCTCGGCGAGGGTGGCGAAGATACGGTTCTCCAGGGCCCGGTAGGGGAGGAACAGGAGCACTCCCGTATTGAGCTCGCTCTCCGCCGCCATCGTCGACGCTCCTTCCCCGCACCCTTGACATTGGTCAGAGTCTCTGACTAATTTGGTCAGAGAAGCTTACCACTTGAGTGGGCGGTGATCCCTGTGGGCGTGGCTTTGGAGACGGACGAGCTCTGGCGGGTCGTGGACCGGGAGCGGGCAGGTCTGGCCGATCTGCTGGCGGGGCTCGGTCCCGAGGAGTGGGAGACGCCGACCCGCTGTGGCGACTGGCGGATCCGGGACGTCGCCGCGCATCTGACGCTGGGGGCGCGTTCCGACCACCGATGGGTGCTACGGGAGTTGGTCCGGGCCCGCGGCAACATGGACCGGATGATCCACGACGCCTCGGTCCGGGCGGGCCAGGCGCCGGTCGAGGAGATCCTCGCCGACCTGCGCTCCCTCGTCGGCTCGCGCCGCACGGCACCGTTCACCACGCCTCGTGAGTCCCTGCTCGACGTCCTCGTCCACGGCCAGGACATCGCCCTCGCCCTCGGCCGGATGCGTGAGATGCCCCGCGCGGCCGCCCGTGACGCCGCCGACCGCGTGTGGACCATGCGGGTGCCGCCCCGGCCCTGGCCCCTCCCGCAGGCCCGGCTCGTCGCCACCGACATCGAGTGGGCGCGCGGGGCGGCCCGGGAGGAGATCCGCGGGCCGATCGCCGCCCTCCTCCTGCTGCTCACCGGGCGACCGGAGGCGGCCCGCCCCTGGTTCGAGCGCGCCGGGGCCGGCGAGGCGCAGGAGCCGCCCTGGACGGCGGCGTCCGCCACCGCGCACGAGCAGTGAGGCGGACGGGCGCACCACGAAGGACCGACGGGGGAACCTCGGGGGAACGAAGCGGCGGGTCCGGAGTCGGACCCGCCGCTTCGGACGTGTGCGCAGACCTCAGGGGCCGTGGGCCCGGCCGTGCACCTGGCTTGCCCTGACGTCGGCGTCAAGGATTACGTTCGTACGCATGCGAATCGGCGAGCTGGCCGAACGGGCCGGGACCACGACGCGGACGCTCAGGTACTACGAGTCGCGCGGGCTGCTGCCCGCGCGGCGCGGCGGGAACGGGTACCGCACCTACGACGAGAGCGATCTGAAGCTGCTCCGGCAGATCCGGACGCTGCAGGACTTCGGGTTCGACCTGGAGGAGACACGGCCGTTCGTGGAGTGTCTGCGGGCAGGGCACCCGGAGGGGGACTCCTGCCCGGCCTCGCTCGCGGTCTACCGGCGCAAGCTGGACGAACTCGACGCGCTGATCGGCGAGTTGCAGGCCGTGCGGGCACGGATCGCGGTGCGGCTGGCCATGGCCGACGGGGAACCACCGTTGTGCGAACTGGGAGGGCAGGAACTGTGATCGACGTGACGGACGAGGATTTCGCGGCGCAGGTGATCGGGTCCGAGTTGCCGGTGCTGGTGGAGTTCACGGCGGACTGGTGCCCGCCGTGCCGGCAGATGGGTCCGGTCCTGCACGCCCTGGCCGCGGAGGAGGCCGGTCGCCTCAAGGTGGTGCAGTTGAACGTGGACCGCAATCCGGAGACCACGAACGCCTACAAGGTGCTCTCGATGCCCACGTTCATGGTCTTCCGCGACGGTGAGCCGATCAGGGCGATGGTGGGGGCGCGGCCCAAGCGGCGGCTGCTGGCGGAGCTGGCCGACGTCATCTGACCTCACGCAGTACAGAAGAAATCCCCCGGGTAATTGCGCCCGGGGGATTTCTCTGTGTAAGTTTAATGATTCGCGACTTCAAGGGGATTGGGTCGCAAAGAAGTTCACTGGCGTCATTGTATCTGCCCGGGAGTGGAATTGTCAAACAGCGATGAAATTCGCAGGGAACAGGAATTCATCGACGCCCTGTACACGCGCGTGGACGCCCTGCGCGGCCATACCGAGGCCGGGGTCACGGATGCGCTCGCACAGGGCAACACGCCCATGCAGGCCCGGCTGGAGCGGGACATCCTGGTCGCCGAGCGGTCCGGGCTGCTCGCCGCGCTGAACGCCGTCGACGGTTCGCTCTGCTTCGGCCGTATCGACCTCACCTCGGGCACCCGGCACCACATCGGCCGTATCGGGCTGCGCACCGACGACGCCGAGCGCACTCCGGTCCTGATCGACTGGCGTGCCGACGTCGCCCGTCCCTTCTACCTGGCCACCGGCCACACCCCGATGGGCCTGCGCCGCCGCCGGCACCTCACCACCGAGGGGCGTCGGGTCACCGCCCTGCACGACGAGATCCTCGACCTCGGGGACCAGGAGCGGACCGGGCACGAGGACCCGACCGGCGACGCCGTGCTGCTCGCCGCACTCGACGCCGCGCGCACCGGCCGTATGCACGACATCGTGCAGACCATCCAGGCCGAGCAGGACGAGATCATCCGGGCGCCGCACCGGGGCGTGTTGGTGGTCGAGGGCGGTCCGGGCACCGGGAAGACGGCCGTCGCCCTGCACCGGGCCGCCTATCTGCTCTACGAGCACCGGGAGCTGCTCGCCAAGCGGGCCGTGCTCATCGTCGGCCCCAACCCCGCCTTCCTCGGCTACATCGGCGAGGTGCTGCCCTCGCTCGGTGAGACGGGCGTGCTGCTCGCGACGGTCGGGGAGCTGTTCCCCGGGGTGAAGGCGACGGCGAGCGACAGCCGTGCGGCGGCCGCGGTGAAGGGCCGCGCCGACATGGCGGACGCGCTCGCCGAGGCCGTACGCGACTGGCAGGCGCTGCCCGACCCGGTGATCGCGATCGAGCACGACCGGGAGATCCTGATGCTCGACGACGGCCTGGTGAAGATGGCCCGCGAGCGCACCCGTGCCGCCCGGCTGCCGCACAACGTGGCCCGGGAGCACTTCGAGGGGCACATCCTCAACACGCTCACCGAGATGTACGCCGAGCGGGTCGGGACGGATCCCTTCGACGGTACGAGCCTGCTGGATGCGAGCGACATCACCCAGATCCGCGACGAGATCGCCGAGAACCCCGAAGTGTGGGCCGCCATCGACCAGTTGTGGCCGCGGCTGACCCCGCAGCGCCTGGTCGCGGACTTCCTCGCCGATCCCGTCGGTTACCTCCCCGACGAGGACGCGGCCGCGATCCGCCGGCCGGTGACGCGGGCGTGGACGGTGGCGGACGTACCCCTGCTCGACGAGGCCGCCGAACTGCTCGGCGTGGACGAGCGGGTGGCGCGGGCGCGGGCCGAGCGCGAGCGGGAGACGCAGGTCGCGTATGCGCAGGGCGTGCTCGACGTCTCGTACGCCTCGCGGACCTACGAGTTCGAGGACAAGGACGAGGAGGACTCCGAGGTCCTGTCCGCGCACGACATCATCGACGCCGAGCGGTTCGCCGAGCGGCAGGAGGAGGACGACCACCGCAGCGCCGCCGAGCGGGCGGCGGCCGACCGGACCTGGGCGTTCGGGCACATCATCGTCGACGAGGCGCAGGAGCTGTCGCCGATGGCGTGGCGGTTGCTGATGCGGCGCTGTCCGACGCGGTCGATGACGCTGGTGGGGGATCCGGCGCAGACGGCGGAGGCGGCGGGGGTCGGTTCCTGGGCGGGGATCCTCGAACCGTATGTCGAGGACCGCTGGGAGCATGCCCGGCTCGGCGTCAACTACCGCACGCCTGCCGAGATCATGGAGGTCGCGGCGGCCGTGGTGCGGGCCGAGCAGCCGGACTTCTCGCCGCCGAGTTCGGTGCGGTCGACCGGGGTACGGCCTTGGGCGCGGGCGGTGGATGATCTGCCGGATGCCGTGGCCAAGGCCGTGGAGGAGCTGACGCCCGCGGAGGGGCGGCTTGCGGTGATCGCGCCGCGGCATCTGCATCGGAAGTTGGCCGCGCGGCTGGACGGGGTGACGGCGGGGGGCGAGCCCGATCTGACGCGGAGTGTCGTGCTGCTCGATCCGCGTCAGTCGAAGGGGCTGGAGTTCGACTCGGTGCTGGTGGTTGAGCCGGGGCTGTATGGCACGAGTGATCTGTACGTGGCACTGACTCGGGCTACGCAGCGGTTGGGGGTGCTGCACAGCCGGGCGTTGCCTGCGGCCTTGGCTGCGGCGCTGGGGTAACGGCTGATTTCGCCCCCGCCGCCCCTTCCCGTCCCGACCCGGGGGCCAGCCCCCGGACCCCCGCTCCTCAAACGCCGGAGGGGCTGAGTCTTTCAGCCCGCCCGGCGTTTGAGGACGAGGCCGTTCAGGCCGAAAGCGCCCCCGGGAAAAGTCAGGCCGGGCGTAGCCACACCGTTGCCAGTGGGGGCAGGGTCAGCCTGATGCTGGCCGGGCGGCCGTGGTGGCCGTGGGGTTCCGGCTTGATGATGTCCGGGTTGGTCACGTCGCTGCCGCCGTATTTCGCGATGTCCGTGTTGAGGGTCTCGTGCCAGGCAGGGACGTCGTCGGGGACGCCCAGACGGTAGTCGTGGCGGACCACGGGGGAGAGGTTGGCGACCGCCAGGAGCGGGGTGCCGTCCGCGGCGAGGCGCAGGAACGCGAAGACGTTGTCCTCGGCCGCGTCACCCACGATCCACTGGAAGCCGGACGGGTCGGTGTCCCGCTGCCACAGGGCCGGGGTGTGGCGGTAGACGATGTTGAGATCGCGGACCAGGTCACGGACCCCGCGGTGGTCGGCCTCGGCACCGTACGCCGGGTCCAGGAGCCACCAGTCCGGGCCGTGCGCCTCCGACCACTCCGCGCCCTGCGCGAACTCCTGCCCCATGAAGAGGAGCTGCTTGCCGGGGTGGGCCCACATGAAGCCCAGATAGGCGCGGAGATTGGCGCGCTGCTGCCACCAGTCGCCCGGCATCTTCGAGACCAGCGAGCGTTTGCCGTGGACCACCTCGTCGTGCGAGATGGGCAGCACGTAGTTTTCGCTGTACGCGTACACCATCGAGAAGGTCATCTCGTTGTGGTGGTACTTGCGGTGGATCGGCTCGTGGCTGATGTAGTCGAGGGAGTCGTGCATCCAGCCCATGTTCCATTTCAGGCCGAAGCCGAGCCCGCCGAAGCCGCCCGGGCCCCGGTGGTGCGTGGCCCGGGTGACGCCGTCCCAGGCCGTGGACTCCTCGGCGATCGTGACGACGCCCGGCACCCGCCGGTACACCGTCGCGTTCATCTCCTGCAGGAACGCCACCGCGTCCAGGTTCTCCCGGCCGCCGTGCTCGTTCGGGGTCCACTGGCCGGGCTCGCGCGAGTAGTCGAGGTAGAGCATGGAGGCGACCGCGTCGACGCGCAGGCCGTCGATGTGGAACTCCTCGCACCAGTAGATGGCGTTCGCGACCAGGAAGTTGCGTACCTCCCGGCGGCCGTAGTCGAACTCCAGGGTGCCCCAGTCGGGGTGTGCGGCGCGGAGCGGGTCCGCGTGCTCGTACAGGGGCCGGCCGTCGAATTCCGCCAGGGCCCAGTCGTCGCGCGGGAAGTGCGCCGGCACCCAGTCCATCAGGACGCCGATGCCCGCCTGGTGCAGCGCGTCGACCAGGTACTTGAAGTCGTCGGGGGTGCCCAGGCGGGCCGTGGGGGCGTAGAAGCCGGTGACCTGGTAGCCCCAGGAGCCGCCGAAGGGGTGCTCCGCGATCGGCATCAGCTCGACGTGCGTGAACCCCAGGTCCTTGACGTAGGCGGGGAGCTGCTCGGCCAGTTGACGGTACGTCAGTCCTGGGCGCCAGGAGGGGAGGTGGACCTCGTAGACCGAGAACGGTGCCTCGTGCGCGGGTACGTTCGCACGCTGCTCCAGCCACTGCGCGTCCTGCCACTCGTGGTGGGAGGCGGTGACGATCGACGACGTGTTCGGCGGGGCCTCGGTGCGGCGGGCCAGCGGGTCGGCGCGCAGGGTCTTCGAACCGTCGGGCCGGGTGATCTCGAACTTGTACAGCTCGCCCTCGCCGATCCCCGGCGCGAACAGCTCCCAGACACCGGAGGAGCCGAGCGAGCGCATCGGATGGCCGGTGCCGTCCCAGAAGTTGAAGGTGCCGGCCACGTGCACACCGCGCGCGTTCGGCGCCCACACGGAGAAACGGGTGCCGGGCACGCCCTGGTGTGTCATCGGGTGCGCGCCGAGCACCCGCCACAGGTACTCGTGCCGCCCCTCGCCGATCAGGTGCAGGTCGAGCTCGCCCAGCGTGGGCAGGAAGCGGTACGCGTCCTCGGTCTCCAGGACCGCCTCCTCGTACCGCACGAGGAGCCGGTACTCGGGGACTTCGGTCAGGGACACCAGGGCGGAGAAGAACCCGTCCCCGTCGTCGTGCAGCTCGGCCCGCAGATCCGCGGCGACGACGGTCACGGACAGCGCGTACGGCCTGAAGGCCCGGAAGGCGACCCCGCCGGGTACCAGGTGGGCGCCCAGCACCGTGTGCGGGTCGTGATGCGTACCGGCGAGCAGCCGTTCGCGGTCACCGACGGGCACCTCCGGCGATGCGGCCGGAACCGGTGCGGTGAGCTTCTTCGCGGCGGTGACGGTCTTCTTGGCGGGAGCCTTTGCGGCCGTCGTCTTCTTGGCCGCGGTCTTCACGGCGGCTGTCTTCTTGGCCGCGGTCCTGACCGTCGTCTGCTTGGTCGCTGTCTGTTTGGCGGCCGTCTTCTTCGCGGTCGTCTTCTTCGCCGTGCTTTTCTTCGCCGGGCTCTTCTTCGCTGTTGTCTTGGCCGCCGTCGTCTTCGCCGCGGCGGCCTTTTTCGTGACTGCCTTCTCGGCGGTGGTCTTCGCCGCCGCCTTCTTCACCGATTTCTTGGGCTCGGTCGCCTTCTCCGCGGCCTTCGCGGCACTCTTCTTCGGCTTCTTCGGATCCGAACCGCTGGGCGTGGGGCGGGGGGTCACGGGCGGCGCCTCCTCGGCGAAGGTGAGGTCGGGTCAGTGGGGGTCGGACGCGGCGTAACGCTCTATCGCCGCCATGGGAACGGGCAGCCAGTCGGGGCGGTGACGGGCCTCGTAGACGACTTCATAGATCGCCTTGTCTGTTTCATACGCGCGCAGCAGTACCGGGTCCGTGCGCGGATCCCGGCCGCTGACCTCGGCGTATCCGGAACAGTAGGCGGCCCGGCAGGCCTCGGCCCAGCCCTGCGCCTGAGATACGGCGGAGTGGGCCGCGTAGTCGAAGGACCGCAGCATCCCCGCGATGTCCCGTACCGGCGGCTGGGGCATCCGCCGTTCCGCCAGCGGCTTGGACGGCTCGCCCTCGAAGTCGATCAGCCACCACTGACCGGCCGGCGAGCGCAGGCACTGCCCCAGGTGCAGGTCACCGTGGATGCGCTGCGCGGTCCAGGTGCGGCCCTCCGAGGCCAGGTCGGCGAGCGCGGTGAACGCGGAGTGCAGGGCGGGAGCGTACGGCCGTAGCGCGGGCACCGCCTGCGCGGCCACGTCGAGGCGCTCGATCATGCCGTCGGCCAGCAGCTGCAGCTGGGTGTGGCCCAGGGTGACGGTCGGCAGGGCGCGGGCGAGTGCCGTGTGCACCTCGGCCGTGGCGCGGCCCAGCGCCCGTGCCTCGGCGCCGAAGTCCTCGCCCTTGGCCAGTTCGCGCAGCGCCAGCTCCCAGCCGTCCGTCGCACCCTGCAGGAAGGGCTGGAGCACACCGAGTACATACGACTCCCCGGCCAGCTCCGCCCGCAGCCACGCCGTCGGCGCGGGCACCCGGGGGCAGCCCTCGCGGGCGAGCGCCAGCGGCAGTTCCAGGTCGGGGTTGACGCCGGGGACGACCCGGCGCAACAGCTTGAGGATGAACGTATCTCCGTAGACGACCGACGAGTTCGACTGCTCGGCCGTCACCAGCCGCGGGACCAGCCCGGTCCGGATCTCCTGTCCCGGCTCCCGCTCGAAGCGCAGCCCGCCGATGCGGGCCTGGGTGCGCAGCGCCTCCAAAAGCACCTCGGCGGGCCGGGCGTCGTACAGGGCGTCGTACACCGTGCGTCCGGCAAGGGGGCCCTGGTCCACGTGTCCGATCAGCGCGGGCGCCAGCCGGGGCGGCAGCGCCTCGCGCACGCCTATCAGCAACTGGTAGCAGTCGCCGGGGTGGGGCTCGGCGCCGAGTGTGAGCGGCTGATGGGCGCGCACCAGCAGATGGAACAGGCCCAGCCTGCCGTCGGCCGGCAGCAGTTCGGTGGCCGCGACCAGCGAGAACCCGGTGACCGGCCGCCCCTTGCCGGCGAACCAGCGCTGCCGCGGCAGCCATTCCCGCAGCAGGGGATCGAGGGACGCGAGCAGGCCAGGACTTGTCTTGCCGGAAAGTGTGACAGTTTCCGCCATGGTGTCACATTCCTTTCCCCGGGTGGGCGGGGTGTTACTGATGCGTGCCCCGGGTGGGACAGGAGAAACCGCCCCACCCCGGGTTCTGCGCGGCGCCGCGCGGCGCTACGCGGGGTCCTTGCGGAGCCGGAACCAGTAGAAGCCGTGCCCCGCCAGTGTCAGCAAGTACGGCAGTTCCCCGATGGCCGGAAAGCGCACCCCGCCGAACAGCTCGACCGGATGCCGCCCGTTGAAGATCCGCAGATCCAGCTCGGTGGGCTGCGCGAACCGCGAGAAGTTGTGCACGCACAGCACGAGATCGTCCTCGTACTCCCGCAGGAAGGCCAGTACCGCCGGGTTGGAGGACTGGAGTTCCGTGTAGGACCCGAGACCGAAGGCCGGGTTCTGCTTGCGGATCTCGATCATCCGGCGGGTCCAGTGCAGCAGCGACGAGGGCGACGACATCGACGCCTCGACGTTGGTGACCTGGTAGCCGTAGACCGGGTCCATGATGGTCGGCAGGAACAGCCGCCCGGGGTCACAGGAGGAAAAACCTGCGTTGCGATCCGGTGTCCACTGCATCGGGGTGCGTACGGCGTCCCGGTCGCCGAGCCAGATGTTGTCGCCCATGCCGATCTCGTCGCCGTAGTAGAGGATCGGCGAGCCGGGCAGGGAGAGCAGCAGGGCGGTGAAGAGCTCGATCTGGTTGCGGTCGTTGTCGAGGAGCGGGGCGAGCCGGCGCCTGATGCCGATGTTGGCGCGCATACGCGGGTCTTTCGCGTACTCCGCCCACATGTAGTCGCGTTCCTCGTCGGTGACCATTTCCAGGGTCAGCTCGTCGTGGTTGCGCAGGAAGATGCCCCACTGGCAGCCCGCGGGGATGGCGGGGGTCTTGGCGAGGATTTCCGAGACGGGGTAGCGGGATTCCCGTCGTACGGCCATGAAGATGCGGGGCATGACGGGGAAGTGGAATGCCATGTGGCATTCGTCGCCGCCGCTCTGGAAATCGCCGAAGTAGTCGACGACGTCCTCCGGCCACTGGTTGGCCTCGGCCAGCAGGACCGTGTCCGGGTAGTGCGCGTCTATCTCCTTGCGCACCCGCTTGAGGAACTCATGGGTGGCCGGCAGGTTCTCGCAGTTCGTGCCCTCCTGCTGGTAGAGGTACGGCACCGCGTCCAGGCGGAAGCCGTCGATGCCGAGGTCCAGCCAGAAGCGGAGGGCGGAGATCATCTCCTCCTGGACGGCCGGGTTCTCGTAGTTGAGGTCCGGCTGGTGGGAGAAGAAGCGGTGCCAGTAGTACTGCTTGCGGACCGGGTCGAAGGTCCAGTTGGAGGCCTCGGTGTCGACGAAGATGATCCGCGCGTCCGGGAACTGCTTGTCGTCCTCGGCCCAGACGTAGTAGTCGCCGTAGGGGCCGTCGGGGTCCTTTCTCGACTCCTGGAACCACGGGTGCTGGTCGCTGGTGTGGTTCATGACGAAGTCGATGATGACGCGCATGCCGCGCTGGTGGGCGGCATCGACGAATTCGACGAAGTCGGCGAGGTCACCGAACTCCGGGAGGACGGCCGTGTAGTCCGAGACGTCGTAGCCGCCGTCGCGGAGCGGTGACTTGAAGAAGGGCGGCAGCCACAGGCAGTCGACGCCCAGCCACTGCAGATAGTCGAGTTTGGCGGTGATGCCCTTGAGGTCGCCGACTCCGTCGCCGTTGCTGTCCTGGAAGGAGCGGACGAGGACCTCGTAGAAGACCGCGCGTTTGAACCAATCCGGGTCCCGGTCCTTGGCGGGGGTGTCCTCGAAGGTGTCCGGAACGGGTTCGTTGACGATCATGTTGTGGGTGACCCTCCGATCTGCGGGGTGGACGGTCGCAGGACGCGGAAGACGTGCGCGGGTCGGGTACCCGGCTCGAGGCGCACATAGTTCGACCTGCCCCAGTGATAGGTCTCGCCGGTGAGTTCGTCCCGCACCGGCACCGACTCGTGCCATTCCAGGCCGAGTTGCGGCATGTCCAACGAGACCGTGGCCTCCTGGGTGTGGTGAGGGTCGAGGTTGGCGACCACCAGAACAGTGTTCGAGCCGCTCCGCTTCGAGTACGCGATCACCGCGTCCTTGTCCGCGTGATGGAAGTGGAGATCACGCAGCTGATGCAGGGCAGGGTTGGCGCGCCGGATGGCGTTGAGCCGGGTGATGAGGGGGGTGATGGTGCGGCCTTCGCGTTCGGCCTTGTCCCAGTCGCGGGGGCGCAGCTGGTACTTCTCGGAGTCGAGGTATTCCTCGCTGCCCTCGCGCAGGGGGGTGTTCTCGCACAGTTCGTAGCCGGAGTAGATGCCCCAGGTGGGGGAGAGGGTGGCGGCCAGGATTGCGCGGAGTTCGAAGGCGGGGCGGCCGCCGTGCTGCAGGAAGGCGTGGAGGATGTCGGGGGTGTTGACGAAGAAGTTGGGGCGCATGTAGGCGGCCGCCTCGCCGGACAGTTCGGTGAGGTAGTCGGTGAGTTCCTGTTTGGTGGTGCGCCAGGTGTAGTAGGTGTAGGACTGCTGGAAGCCGATCTGGGCCAGGGTGTGCATCATGGCGGGGCGGGTGAAGGCCTCGGCCAGGAAGATCACGTCGGGGTCGGAGGTGTTGATCTCCGCGATGACCTTCTCCCAGAAGAGGACGGGTTTGGTGTGGGGGTTGTCGACGCGGAAGATCCGCACGCCGAGGTCCATCCACAGCCTGAGGACCCGCAGGGTTTCGGTGATCAGGCCGTCGAGGTCGGCGTCGAAGGCGATGGGGTAGATGTCCTGGTACTTCTTGGGCGGGTTCTCGGCGTAGGCGATGGTGCCGTCGGGGCGGTGGTGGAACCACTCGGGGTGTTTGTGGACCCAGGGGTGGTCGGGGGAGCACTGTAGGGCGAAGTCCAGGGCCACTTCCAGGCCGTGCTGGGCGGCCTGGCGTACGAACCAGGCGAAGTCGTCGAGGGTGCCGAGCTGGGGGTGGACGGTGTCGTGGCCGCCTTCGGGGGAGCCGATGGCCCAGGGC